>CAYZLB010000025.1:0-27014 GCA_964479235.1 uncultured Desulfohalobiaceae bacterium | reverse complement strand
CACGCCACGGACTATCAGGGAATCTCCATAGGGATAAATCTGGGACACGCGGCCCCGGATGTACCTGGCCCCGTATTCTTCCATGGCCCGGCGGGTGAACTCGTCGTATTGCTTTCCAGGAGCCCGAATGTCCATATAAAAGACGTAGGACTGGGAATCCGGCAGGTGGTCCTTGGTCAGGATGGTCTGCTTGGCTGTGTACATGCAGCAGAATCCGGAACAGTAAGGACGGCCGACAGACTTGTCCCTGGAACCCACACATTGGATGAAGACCACGTTTTGAGGTTCTTTGCCGTCCGAAGGCCTTTTGATATGTCCGCTGGTCGGACCTGAGGCATTGAGCAGCCGCTCGTACTGCATGGACGTGATGACATCTTTGTATCGCCCGCCACCATATTCCCCGTACTTCGAATGATCAAACAGATCATAGCCGGTGGCTACGATAATCGCCCCGACCTTTTCATTGACCATCTCGTCCTGCATTTCATAATTGATAGCCTGGGTGGGACAAACCTTTTCACATACCCCGCATTTGCCTTTGATGAACTGACGGCAATAGTCGGAATTTATGGTTGCCCGCTTGGGAATGGCCTGGGGAAACGGAATATTGATGGCCGTGGTTGGAGCAATGCCTTCGTTGAAGGCGTCATATGATTTTTTGCTTGGACATTTTTCCATGCACAGCCCGCATCCTGTGCACTTGTCCCAGTCCACATAGGTCGCTTTTTTGCGTACCGTGACCTCAAAATTGCCCACATAACCGCCCACCTCTTCCACTTCAGAGTAGGCATAAAGGGTAATGTTTGGATGCATGGATACATCGACCATTTTGGGACCCAGGATACAGGAAGAACAGTCCACAGTCGGGAATGTCTTGTCCAACTTGGCCATTTTCCCTCCGATACTGGTGGTCTTCTCCACCAATATCACCTCCAGGCCTCCGTCGGCGCAATCAAGTGCGGCTTGAATCCCGGCCACACCGCCGCCGATGACCATGACCCGCTTATTGATGTCAAAGGTCTTGGGATACAGGGCCCGGTCCTGACGCAGTTTTTCAACCGCCATGTGAACCAGATCAGCCGCTTTGGCTGTGTTGGCCTTTTTATCCTTGCTCACCCAGGACACATGTTCCCGGATATTGGCCATTTCAAATTTATAGCGGTTCAAGCCGGCCCGCTCCACTGCCCTGCGAAAGGTAGGCTCGTGCATGCGGGGGGTACATGAAGCAACCACTACTCCATCCAGGTTGTACTCTTTAATGGCCTCGACAATACCTTCCTGCCCGGGCTCGGAACAGGCATACAAGGTATCTGTGGAATATACCACATCCGGAAAGGCCTTGGCTTGTTCTGCTACTTGGGCTACATCCACTGTGCCGGCGATATTGCTTCCGCAATGACATATAAACACGCCAAGTCGCATTGAGTTTCACTCCTCATGATGTATGGTATCGTTCGAACTTGAGAGTTCGATAAGCAAAAAAAAGCCTATACGGCAACCGCCTCTTGTTCTTCAACTTTTTTCAAAACATTCCAAGGCGTAACCACCAGTTTTTTGAGCAAGAGTTCATCGTGGCTCAAACCCAGGGCCAAGCCCAAGAGTTGGGTATAATAAAAAACAGGAAGGTCGAAAGTTTCTCTTAGCCCTGCATTGATCTGCGATTGACGCAGGTCCAGATTCATCTGACACAAAGGACAGGCAGTGACTACTGCGTCTGCTCCCAGTTTCCGGGCCATATCCAAAAGCTTCCCTGACAAATGCACGACCATGTCTTTTCTGGCCACTCCGAATGATCCGCCACAGCATTCAACCTTGAGAGGAAAATCCAATACCTCCAGGCCCAAAGCAGTCAGAATCCGGTCCATGGCTGTTGGATTTTCCGGGTCATCGAAGTCCATAACTTCGGGTGGCCGGTTCATCAGACATCCGTAGTACGGAACAACCTTCAAGCCCTGCAAGGGGTTGGATACAGCTTTCTGGATCTCTTCCACCCCGTAATCTTCGACTAAAATTTGCATGACAGACTTGGTCGTCAGCGAGTTGGCGCATGGCTGATCCAATAGGGCATTGACCTCTTTTTTGAACCTATCGTTCTCCATCCTGTGCCCGGCAGCCTTTAAATTTGTCAGGCAGCTGGGGCAGGGGGTGACCACAGCATCGACTCCCATGGACTCTGCAATGGCCAGATTCCGGGCAGAGAGAGCGGCGGACAGCACATGGTCCACGGTATGGGCCGGGGTTGATCCGCAGCAGCTCCAGTCCGGAATATCCTGAAGGGTTATGCCCAGTGCTGAGCAAATTGCCCGCGTTGACTGCTCATAATCCAAGGATGTACTCAAGCCGGAACAGCCTGGGTAATAGGCGTACGTTGCATTTGAACTCATTTCTTTTCATCTCCCAGGAAACGGTTGATGATCTTTGATACCTGCTCTTTACCCTGAATATCATGGGCTTTGGTGGCCAGTTTCCCTCGGAACAAGACCTTGGGGCCGAGTTCAACGTCGGTCCAAAATCGCCCCGACTTGGCCACATACCGCATGACAGTCCCTAACTCAAAAACCCGTCCGTGTTTTTGTACCGAGTGCAGGAAACTGTCATTAAATTGCTTGACCTGTTTCTCGGCCCCATACCCTTCCCGTCTGGCCATGTGTCGAAGGACATCCATAATCCTGGCCACATCAATATTGTTCGGGCAACGAGTAGTACATGACTCACAGGTTGCACAGAGCCAAATGGAATGCGAGGTGAGAATTTTTTCCTTCTGGCCTGCCTGCAGCAAACGCATAATCTGGTGTACCGGGATATCGTAGACAAAATTATTCGGACATCCGGCGGTACAGTTTCCGCATTGATAGCACAATGCAGGATCCTGCTCACTCTCTTGAGCTACCTGGTCAATAAACGTATAATCGATACTGGAATCGAGACGTACACATTCCATACGCACCACACTTTGCTTGATATTGTCACCATTGCCAGCTGTCTATTCTCCTTAGCATAAGTAGGAGAGGAATACTGGCCAGAGAGTCGGTTGTCAAGTAGATGCATATTCTCAGTTGCTATTGCCACAAAATTCAGTTGTGTTGAGTTGGTACTCGTATATACCAGCTACTTAGAGATATCCGGCAGGGTCTTCAAACCCACATAGGCCAGCAGAGCATTTAAGTCCTCCCGGCCCGACCACAGTTCCTGGTTCTTAACCATCCGCCCCTTGGCCAGCAGGCTTTCCACCTCCAGGACACCGGCCTTTCTCCCCCGCCACCACTTGCTCTCGCCAAGCCAAACCTCAGCCCCGGCGGCTGCGTACACATCTACGTCCACGTCCCTGGCTGCCCCCAGCCGGACCCGGTGCTGGATGTAGTTAAAATGTCAGTTGACCTTATTTTCAGCTCAATAACCGTATGGTGTTCAGCCAGCAAAGCAGGAAATATTTCCTTTATGTGCCGGGTAATCTGGTCCAAATCGTCTTGAGCTAAGGGCATGACCGGCTCCGATGTCCCTCCGATGTCCTTTTGTTTGGAGTATGTAATGAGTATATCTTTTCAGACAAACGAAGTCAAAGGACAGACAAATGAATATCACCTTGATTGCCCAATGGGATCACTTGCCATGCATCTCTGCATACACTTGGCGCAAGGCTTCCAAAGTTCGGCTGTGCAGAAATAGCTCTCCCGGGGTTTTTTCCCAGCGGTAGACACTGGCTGCTGAAACGCCCAGGCGCTGGGCGAATTCCGGAGCAGATTGGGCGCATTGTTTCCGCAGGCGGGCGATCTTTTTTCCGGTCGGCGGATTCAGGGGTGTTCTGTCTTTTTTGCTTTTATCACTCGTTTTTCCAGGCTGTTGTTCGAAGCCTTTGGCCTGCCCGGGCTTTCCAGCTTTTTTGCCTTCTGATTGGGCATCCTGAACCTGGACCTCCTCGTCCAGTTCAATGCCGAATATGTCGCCCACCTGGTCGTAGCTGAGAGTGTCTTCACCCACTTGAGACGAATCCTCCAGAAAAGAGAGATCAGAGGAAATGAGCTCCATGGGATCAACTCCGCGCAAAGTAAACAACAGTTCCGGTTCCTGATCCAGCCGATGACCCACCCCGTACAGGACGGCGGCCACATGCTTGCACATCACCGCCCAGTCCGGACAATCGCATTGCAAACTGATTTCTTCAGGTCGGGGAAAAAGGCCTTTATTTACATCAGTGACCACCTGCATGACCTGGTCTGAAAGCCTGCCCTGCAACAGTTCCAATAAGGAGCCGATACTGCCGGCACATTTGTGCTTTACGTCACCCCAAACTGAAGCAGAAAGCTCTTTGATCAAAATAGACACGTTATACATCTTTGATCCGCTGACCATGGCCGATACCTGGCCCGGTCCTATCTCCAGATGGCAGACTGATCCGTTGCGCACATATGTCCGCCCCCGGGGCAGACGATTGGCAAAGTCGGAAAACGACTCCAGATGTGTGCACCATCCTTTGCCCCAAAAACTGCGGACTATTGTGCGACCCTCAATCTGCACCGGACAGATGACCTGACCTTTCTTGCGCAGCTGCTGCATCTTCTTTTCAGCCTTGGTCCGTCGTTCGGCAACAGGCACGTATCTGGGCCACCCTCTCCTGCGGGCCATACAGACTCCGTATTATTTTTTGAGCGAATGTTTGGATCTTTTCTCTCATTATTTTTCATTTTGATCAGTGGACCTGTTCTGATCGTCCATATCCAGGTCTGCCTCATCCCACTCAAGGCCAAAGATATCCCTGGCCTGTTCAAAATTAAGGATATGCTTTTTTTCCTCAAAGCGATCCTTGAGCTTTTTGGTCCAAGAAGTGACCAGATTTTGGACCGTTACCCCACGCAGCTTGAACAACAATTCAGGGCGTTGATCCAAACGGGACCCTGCACCATAAAGAACCGCAGCTGCATGTTTACAAAGTGGGCCTTTTTCAGCGCATTCACAGTGCAGGCTGAAATCCCTGGACCCAGGGAAAATACCTCTGTTGAGGTCAAAAAGTTTGGCCCTGATATCTTCCGGAATTGCTCCTGTGTACAGTTCGTGCTCGGATTCTATACGCCCAAGGCAGAGCTCCTTGACCTCTTGCCAGAAATTGCCGCTGACCGGTAAGACCAAAATGACCACTTCATAGATCTGAGTTCCCATAACCAGGGCCTTGATCTGACCCGGCAGGATTTCCAGATGACGTATCGAGCCGTTACGAGCATATATTTTCCCCTTGGGCAGATACTTGCCGATCCTGGGCAGGGACTCCATATGCCTGCACCAGCCCTGGCCCCATATCGTGCCAGCCATTGTCGGGCCAGCAACCCGCTCCGGCTGGATGGTCACCCCTTGGGCCCGCAAGGCCTCAAGGCGCTTTTCCGCTTTGGCCTTGCGCTCAGAAACAGGGATAAACCTGGGCCCACTTCTTTGAACCATAATGCCTTACCTCTGTCTGATCTCTGGCAGGAAAAACGTTAATATATGAACCACTAACTTACATGACCAGGATGACGAGTCATGCACAGACGCCGGGCTGGCCATAAGAGGGCGAATGATTATTCTCCCCCTACTACATTGCTCGTCAGTTTTCATCACTCATCAATCCGGCAAATCCTCTAACGAGTGCAATGACATTATACTCGCATCACCCCATCGCCCGGTTCACATCCAGGCTGACCAGATCTATGATTTCCTTATCCTCAAGCTCAGTCAGCTTGATCTCACCGCTCCCGGAAAGCACATCCTCAGCCAAATCCTTTTTTTCTTCTATGAGCTGATCGATTCGTTCTTCCACTGTCCCTCTGGTCACGAATTTGTGGACCAAGACATTCTTTTTCTGCCCGATGCGAAAGGCTCTGTCCGTGGCCTGATTTTCCACTGCCGGATTCCACCAGCGGTCAAAATGGATGACATGGGAGGCTGCTGTCAGATTCAGACCTGTCCCCCCGGCCTTGAGGGAGGCGATGAAAAAGGGCGGCCCATCGTCGTCCTGAAACTGCTCCACCAGAGTCCTGCGTTGGGCCACTTGAACAGATCCGTGCAGAACCAGGCCCGACTGACCGAAAATCCGGCTCAAATGCTCTTCCAGGGCCGGGATGACCTCTCTGAATTGGGTAAAAACCAGCACCTTCTCCTGACGTTCAGCCAATTCGACACAAATTTCCTCAATTCGTTTGAACTTGCCGCTGCTGTCCGGACTGTACTCCCCATCTCCGGTCAGTTGACTGGGATGATTGCAGACCTGCTTCAAACGGACCAGGGTCTGTAAAACAAGCCCCCGTCTGGCCATATTGTCCACAGCCTGCAAACTCTTGTGCAGGGACTGGACGATCTGGGTATAGTGTCTGACCTGATCCCTGGTCAGATGGCAGTAGCGCACGGTTTCCGTCTTTTCCGGCAAATCGGATATGATCTTTGGATCGGTCTTGAGTCTACGCAGAATATAAGGACGGACCAGTGTGCGCAAGGGGCCGAACTGATCCTGCTCCCTGGATTGCATTGACTTGACAAATCCCTGAAAGACCTTGGAAGAACCTAATAAACCGGGATTTAGGAAGTCAAAAAGGGACCACAAATCGCCAAGACGATTCTCAATCGGTGTTCCGGTCAAAGCGATCCTGGCCTGGGCAGACAATTTTTTCACCGCCTTGGTCTGCCTGGTGGATGGATTCTTGATTGCCTGGGCTTCATCCAAAATAACCAAAGACCAGGTCATGTCCTTGAGCCAACCCTGGCGATGGACCATGGAATATGTAGTCATGACCAGATCGTAGCCAGCCAGCCTGCTCTGCACGTCTTGGGCAATATCCTGCATTTCCTCCCGGCTGGTTTCTGATGGATGCAAACTCTTCAGCTTCAGACCAGGAGCGAACTTTTCAGCTTCATTCCTCCAATTGCCGAGAAGAGAGGCCGGGATGATCAGCAACGCTGGAATGGAGTCGGCCCGCCTGTTGCGCCAGGCCATAAGGGCCAGGACCTGCAGGGTCTTGCCCAATCCCATGTCGTCAGCCAAGCAGGCCCCCAAACCAAGTTCACTCACAAAGGCCAGCCATCGCACGCCCTCTTCCTGGTAGGGACGAAGCTGGGCTGCAATTCCCTCTGGTGTGCCCACGGATTGCAGATGCCCTGGATCGCGGAGCCGGTTCAGGGTCTCCTGTAAGGCATTTCCTGCAGCAACATGCACCCATTGCTGCCCGGCCGCGACCTCTTCCTGCACATCCTTTGAGGTTCCGGCCAGCAAGCGCATGCCCTCAATAAACCCTATCCGCCCTTTTTTGGCCTCTGCTTCCACCTGCTTCCAATGCTTCAGGGCCTGGCTCAGTCTGGTCTGGTCCACTTCCACCCAGCGGCCCTTGAGAAAGACGATCCTCTCTTCCTGGGCCATAATTTCATCGATTTCCTCTTGATCCAGGTGCATGTCGCCTACGGCCACATCCACCTGGAAGTCCAACAGGCTCTGGGCATTCAGGGCTGTCTTTTTCTCATCTCCAATGGTTACCTGTACCTGAGCCCTTGGTCGCTTGGACCACCAGTCAGGAAGACGAACGGAGAGGCCGCACTCTTCCAATATGGGAGCAGTACGCAGCATTTTATAGGCCTGATCCACTGTCCAGGCCATGGGATGATATATCCGGCCTGTAGACACCAATTCCTTGACCCATCCACAGCGCTTGGCCGCTTCATGGACCGGGGTCAAAAGCTTGACCAGTCCCTGTTTGTTGTCCGTCCCGGAATACTGCTCCAATGCCTTGCGCAAAGGCACATGTTTTGTGCGCCCCTCAGACCCCAGACCGGTAGTGAACGTGGCCATAAAGGCAAAAGGCCGGTTTGGATCCTGTTTGTTTTCGGCCAAATGGAAAGTGACCCGTCCTACGCGCTTCCACCCCGGCGCCTGCTGGTGGATAAAGGCCTCGATACCGCCGGCCTGGGCAGTCGCCTCCCTGCCCCAGGCAACCAAAGATTCCCAGATCCGAACCAGCACTTCATGGCTTAAATATTCGCCGCCGACCATCGGCGGCGCAGAGGAAATCCAGCGTTCATACTCTTCATTGGTAGGCGGCTTCACCTCTGCGCGCTGCCCATTCTCATGAAGATGGCAGATCCTGGTCAGATAGGCGGCAGCTATCCCCCGCCAAAACCGCATGGTCAGAGAAGTATGGGCCAACTTGGCGTCAGCAGCCAGGGCAAAAAGCCCTGCCCGCCAGTCAGAGACAAATCTCTCCCGTATACGCCGTATGGGCGGCGAGTCAATGGCTTCCTGATCCGAACAGTCAAAAACGAGTTTTCCCTGCGGGTGAAGTCGTACTTCGCTCATAAAGAATGCACATCAAAATGTTACGAGGTGAATGAATGTGGCTTCCAAATCTTTGCGCAACTGCTGCATTTTCTGCAGCCTGGGCAACAGATCAGCCCTGCCTGAAGGGAAAGCTTGGCCTATCATGTTTATCTGCCGAGGGCAAAGATACCAGGCACACAAAAAAGGCCGCATATCACGAGGCAGAACACACCCTGTGCTGCTCAGAAACAGACATGTCTGACCTGCTTTCAGCCTGGGTTGATGCACAGGCAGTGCCTGCTGTCGGCAGTGGAGAAACAAAAGATCCCGGAAATCATAACGCACATCGGCATGCAGGCAGCATGGCTCCGGACAAGAAGAACAGGTCGCGGCACACAGTTGATCCATGACCGGATCCACAGCCTGGAGATTGTCGGCTATATCCCCTGCCAGGGATACAAGAGCTGCATTCTCAGGGGAACAACGCCGCATATGGTAATCCAGGGTCGTGTGCACTTCCCGCCAACTGCTGGGTTCTAACCACAAAATGTCCGCTGAAAACATTGACCTGCACCTTGCACTCTTTTAGCCTCAAAAAGGCTTGGGTAATAAAGAATATCCATATCAAAGCTCAGGTTTCATCCTTGATCAATCCGGTAACTTGCTTTTTTGCCCGCTTTGTGGCAAAAAATACTTCAGATTTACCGGGCGGCAAAGCTGAACACAAAACACAGCGTATGTACTTCGTCTCCCTTCACCACCAGATCCGGCTGGATGTCAACCTGCCCGCCCTGGCTCCCCTGGATGGCCGCTCCGAAAACTTGCTGCGCCAGGCCGCCGGAGTACTCATGCCCAAATACTTTTCCCCGATCCGATATCGTCAGGTTGCCGATCTGGCCCCAAACCATTTTCCCCGATTGGGGCCAAGATACCTGTACCGGGGCAAAGCACGGCAGATAAATCTCTTCCGCGAGCTGAGACTGCCTCATCCCCGGACCTATGTCTATGAAACACCTGACCAGGCCTTGCATACTTGCCGGGGCGGCAGACTCCCCTTTTCTCCCTGTGTACTCAAAGGGGACCGGGGCGGTGGGGGATCGGCCGTCTTTCCCATCCACACCTGGTTCGACTTTGAACGATGTTTGCAGCTCCTGCCTGCCCATGAACCGGTCCTGCTCCAGGAATTTGTGGACAACCAGGGCATGGATCTGCGGGTAGTTGTGATCGGCGATCTCACCAAAAGCTATTTCCGGATCGGAAATGGATCATTCTACAACAATGTGGCTCAAGGCGGACGCATAGATCACAACCTGATGCCAAAAGAGCAAGCAGAAGGTAGAAGTATGTCCCGGTCCCTCTGTCTTCAGGCAGGCATCGACGTGGCCGGGCTCGATATTATGTTTCCACCCAGCGGCTCCCCGCTCTTTATTGAAATCAATTTTCTGTTCGGACGCAAGGGCATTGGAGGACGGCCAGGATATGACCGGCTTTTCCATCAGGCGGTGCAAAGCTGGATGAACCGGCTGCAAAACACCTGAAGCAAATGAGCGCTCAAGTTTTGTTATTGTCTACAGCTTTTGGCTCCGGGCCGCTACCGGCCAGGATATTCCTGCTTTCCAATTCGGCAATTACGCGAAGTTTTTTGCCGATTTCTTTTATCCTTCCCTGCGTATCAGGACCATCAGGGTCCGTCACGGCCGGCAATGCATCACCACTAAACGCCGGGGCAGCAGGCATGCTCCTTATGGCCCGGGACAAAGCCGAAGAAGCCGGAATAAAAAGATGCCAGGTACGGTTGCGCCACCGCATGTGTAGGCGGGGGCCAGGGAATCGCCACGATTATTGAACGCTGTACGGAGTTAACCACCGACATTATGCCGAACATCAAATCCAAATCCGCAGAACTCGCTTCCAGGGTCATCAGTTTTCGCCGTGACCTGCACCAAATCCCGGAAGCAGGAATGGCCGAATATCAGACCTCGGCCTATGTGGCCAAACAGTTAACCACCCTGGGTCTGGAGGTGTGTACCGACATTGCCGGTACGGGCATCAAGGCCGTGTTGCACACCGGACGTCCAGGTCCCACCCTCATGTACAGGGCGGATATGGACGGTTTACCTGTTCAGGAACAAACCGGACTGGCCTGGGCCTCCACCCATCCGGGCATGATGCACGCCTGCGGGCACGATGCACACATGGCCATGGCTTTGGGCACAGCCACGCTCCTTTCGTCAATCTCTGATCACTTGCTGGGAAACATGGTCTTTGTCTTTCAGCCGGCCGAAGAAGGCCCTGGTGGAGCACAGCCCATGATTCGAGCCGGGGTCCTGGATGATCCGGAGGTGGATGAGGCCTTTGCCTTTCACCTCTGGCCCGACCTGCCTTTGGGGGTTATTGGAATACGATCTGGACCCCTCATGGCCGCCATGAGCCGTTTTCAGATCACAATCCTGGGTCGGGGAGGTCATGCAGCCATGCCTCATTTGTGCGTGGACGCTCTGGATGTGGGGGTTCAGGTAGTCAATGCCCTGCAACGTATGGTTAGCCGACAAATTTCTCCTTTACAACCAGCCGTCCTGACTGTAGCCAGTTTCCAGGCCGGATCCACCTTTAACGTCATCCCTGATCAGGCCCAACTGGCCGGAACGACCAGGACCTTTGACCGGGAGACGTGGGCATCATGGGCCGGTCGTATCGAGCAGATCGTCTCCGGCGTGTGCAACTCTATGGGGGCAGAGTACAAACTGGACTTTACCTCTGGATTTTCTCCCCTGGTCAATGACTCCGGGGTCGCAGAACGTATGTTCCGGGCTGCGGAAAACGTTGTCCCCCCAGAGCAGATTCAGGCACCGGAACAGACCATGGGCGGCGAAGACATGAGCTTTTTTCTGGAAAAGGTCCCTGGATGTTATGTCTTCCTGGGTATCCAGGACAGTCGAAAAGCAGCACTGCACAGTCCCTGTTTTGATTTTGACGAATCGATTCTGTCCCAAGGAGTGGAGTTGGCCTCCAACTATGCTTTCCAGATCCTGGGCCGGAAATAACACTGCAAAAGGATGCGTATGAGCGGCAATCCACCAAGAGCAACTGTGGACAATTTTTGGCTGACCAAGCTCAGCCAAGTGCAAAAGGAGCTACACAACCGAAACTTTGGGGCCCATATTGCAGACACAACGGATCAGGCCAGGGACCTGGTTCTCAACGATATCCTGCCCGGGCTGACCTTTGACACCATGTCCTGGGGAGATTCAATGACCCTGGCTGCAACCCGCCTGGTACAGGACATTCCCGACAGGCACCCAACAAAAGTCATCAAGACCTTTGAAGCCGGCGTTCCCCGGCCGGAACTTATTGAACGCAGACGGCGGGCCCTGCTGGCCGATCTCTTTCTGACCGGGTCCAATGCCTTAACCGAGGACGGCCGACTGATCAATCTGGATATGGTCGGCAACCGGGTGAGTGGAATCACCTTTGGCCCCAAACATGTGATCATTTGCATCGGACGAAACAAGATCGTGCCCGGACTACATGCCGGCATGGCCCGGATCAAGCATCTGTCCGCTCCGGCCAATGCCCTGCGCCACGGGTTCAAGACTCCCTGCGCAAAGACCGGAAAGTGCCATGAATGCAACAGTCCCCAGCGGCTTTGCAACACCTGGACAATAACTGAACATTCTTTCCCCGCCCAGCGGATCCAGATAGTACTCATCAATCAGGAGCTGGGACTTTAGAATTATAGGGCTTGGCTGAAGCGAAGTCCTCTAATTTTCTTAGACTTTCTTTTTGCCCACCAAGAGAGCAAAATGCTCAAATGATCGGTCATAGGTCCTTTCCGCATCCCTGGGAAAGCAGCAGGCCGGGAGTTGCCTGCTCTTGAGGTGATACTGGATGCACTCGCAGCATACACCTTTGCGGTCGCATGCCTCATACGTGCAGTTGCAACGGCTCAAGTTCTCCTCTTTTTTGCATTCCATGGTTTCCTCCTTTTTTTTGTTCAGTCAAGACGGTTTGACTTTCCCTTCCAGCCTCAATATCCTATACAAAAACAGAGGGCTAAACTTGCCTTTCAAATCAGTCCCTGTTTAAATAACAGAGGAGCTGGAAAACGGCCTGTATGTGGCTTTACGCTTCGGCCCGGAAGATAAAGGTCTGGCCAACGCGGAAATAGAGCAGTGCAGCGAGGTGGTCTCTGTTCCCACGGCCCCGGGTGCCTGGTCCTTAAATCTATCCCATGCGGTCCTCATCCTGCTCTATGAGTGCTTCACATTCAAGCCGTCCGGCCTGAAACGCAAACTTCCGGTTGATACAGACGACCTGACCACTCAGGCAGAACTGCACCTGCTTTTTAAGACCATGCAACAGGCCTTGCAGGCCATAGATTTCTTGCCCGAACAAAATACGGACTATTTCATGATGCCTCTACGCCGTTTTTTCGGCCGGATGCATTTAAGACGTTACGAATCCAACCTGCTCATGGGCATCTGTCGTCAGGTCCAGTGGATAGCCGGACAGTCTTCATCATCTTTCTTCAAACCAGGACAGGAAAAATGAGCACACAAACCCTTTTGCAAACAGCTGTTAACGCTGCCTTAGAAGCCGGCAGGGTCATCCTCGACATCTATGATACCGACTTTGCCGTCCGGCACAAGCAGGATCAGTCCCCCCTGACCCAAGCAGATCAAGCCGGCCATGAGATTATATGCAAGCATCTGCAAACAACCCACATCCCTATCTTGAGCGAGGAAGGAGCCAATATTCCCTATACCCAACGAAAGGTCTGGGATAAGCTGTGGATTGTCGATCCACTGGACGGAACAAAGGAGTTTATCAAGCGCAACGGAGAATTTACGGTGAACATTGCCCTGGTCCAGGATCAACAGCCTGTTCTGGGGGTCATTTTCATCCCGGTCAAAAGGACCCTGTACCTGGGAACCGAGGAAAACGGCGTCCTTCGCTGTCCGGATATCTCCCTTGATCCAGGCCCAAACCTGGAAGAGATAAAACGCCGTGCCGTCCGACTCCCGGAGTACCGGGAAAAATCAGGTCCCTTGACCATTGTCGGAAGCCGTTCCCACCCCACTTCCGAACTCCAGAAGTATGTCCATGAAAAAGAACAAGAAAATGGCACCGTGCAGTTTGTCTCTGCCGGCAGTTCCCTCAAATTCTGTCTGGTGGCCGAGGGTCAAGCCGATATGTATCCCCGCCTGGGACCGACCATGGAGTGGGATACTGCCGCAGGTCAGGCCGTCGCCGTGGCGGCCGGGCGTACCGTGCGGATATGGAACACCAAGGATCCTCTGGTCTACAATAAGGAAGACCTGCACAATCCATGGTTTGTGGTCGAGTAAGCAGGAAGGAATCCATACCATGACCACATCCAAAGTATTGGCCTGGATTGCACTGATTCTTGTTATTGGTGCTGTGATTTTTAGTGTGGTCAGCATGTATCACGGCCGCATGGAACAGGCCATGCTCTTCACCCCCTTGCTCTTTGTTCTGTATATTTTCGGCCTGGGAGTGCAGAAGAAGATGGATGCCGGCTCAAAAGACGAAGAAAGCGAGGATAAAGACCAGGATAACGACCAGTCACCTGATTCGTAAAGCTGGTCAATCTGGGTTATAAATTCCCTTTGGAGAATCTATGCAGACTTTTACTGAATGTATACCCTGTTTTGAACGTCAGATCGAAAAACTCTCTACCCTGGCCGCCAGGATTTATGCCCAGGCAGCCAAGGTCAGCGGGCAAAACGATTTTTTCGCCCAACATAAACACACGGCCAACACCAAAGTCCTGGAACTTTTGCCCGCACTTGAGGAATGTATACAGGCCAGCCCTGATTGCCTCTTGACCGCCCTGCGCTTTTCCTTGATCGCCAACTCCATCGATGTCGGGGTTGATGCCGAGTTTGACTGGGAAGCCGCCCTCACTCAAGAAAAGTCTCAGGAAGAAACGGGGGGTTATTTCACGCTTCGCCAAATGTTGGATGCAGGAAAAAACCAGGTCATGATCCTGAGAGACAATGCCGGCGAGATCGGCATGGACACCTTACTGGTCAAACAGCTGCGCAGCCTGGGAGCAGAAGTGAGCTATGTGCCTGGAAACAAGGAGTTGCCGACCATATGACCCAGAGTCCATCAAATACAGCCAGCATGTACAAAATGATCGGGAATCATACTTTTGACCAATTCATCAACATAGCCACACAGTTTCACAATTATCCTGCGCCCGGCCTGCTCATAGGCGGCTATATGGTAGAGGAGGCCAAGTTGCATATCCCCGAAGGCACCCTCTATGAGGCTCTTTCCGAAACATCCTGGTGCCTGCCGGATGCCATTCAGATGCTCACTCCCTGCACCATTGGCAACGGCTGGCTGCGGATCATGCATTTCGGGCTGTTCGCCCTGAGCCTCTATGACAAATACACCGGCAAAGGCGTGCGTGTCTGGCTCGACCTGGACAAGATTCCCCAAGCCTCGGAAATCATGACCTGGCTTTTGAAGCGCAAACCAAAAGGAGATCAAGACTCCGATCGGCTGCGAAAAGAAATCGGCATGTTCGGATCCGACATCATGTCTGTCCGGACCATTACGCTGCAGGACGAACTGCTGACCAAGCGCAGGAAAGGGATCATCGCCCGCTGTCCCGTCTGCGGTGAGGCCTATCCCTCCAAACATGGACCAATCTGCCGCTCCTGCCAAGGAGAATCTCCCTATGTACAGGCCTCCAGCCAAAAGGCTTCAGCCGCCTTTCCCAGGTGATTAATGGCCGATCGAAATAACCTACATGCCTGCCAAAAAGCAGGCACAACGAAGCATGAAAATCTAGCCTTCCTGAGATTCATGGTTATCTTTTCCGGAGAAACACAAAACCTTAAGACCCGGAGGAAGACAATCATGAATCAAGACAAGACTAAACAAACTATTTCTGTTGTCCACCCTGTATGTTGCGGTTTGGATGTGCACAAAAAGTCAATCTCTGTTTGTTTGATATTCAAGGAGGCTAAGCCATGATAGATCTTCTTAAGCCTAGTTGCCTGCTTGCTGCCAGTCCGAAGAACTTCAAAGGATCTCAATCAAAAAAGAGAGGTCGAAAACGTAAAAAGTATGAAATACCCCATGCTGAGGATCCTGAAAATGAGAGGGTTATTTTCCCACGGAACAAGCGAATTCACACCTCCGGCACCAGTCGGTGACAAGGATCGGAGCACCTTCAGAATCTCTTTGGCCGCTCTCAATAGGATGGGCACGATTTGAATTGAGGCGTTGAATACAGGTGGGACGGTCATATTGCCCTTGGGCGAACGTATCTTCAGGGCAGGCTTTTCGGCAAGGGATGTCACAGCCTTGGCAAGGCTGAAAATCTACCAACTGACGGCCGGGCGGAAGACTGCCTTCGATTAATATCGCGCGAAGCCGGACACTGGGTCCCCATTTGCTGTCCAGCAACAGGTTGTTTTTCCCCACCACACCCAGTCCTGCGAACACGGCGGCATCTTTGAGATACACCCCTCCTTTTTCCATGTGGTAAGGCAGGGGCTGAGCACGAACCCCATGAGTATTTAAGAGCCAGGCTGCCAATTCTTCTGATATTTTCGTCATATGACGATTTCCTGCGGTATTGCCGCGGTCAAACCAATCCAGCCGCGGATCGTCTTCTGGATGATGCATGGCTAGTACCAAAAGAGAATGGGCGTTTGGCAGCCATGGAGTAGGATTTTCTGAATGACCGGTCTCCCAACTTCCCGCAGCTTCAGCCTTGTAGGATGGGCCGCCCAGCACTTCATCAACAGCGGCGATCCCGGCTCGAAAACCATCTCTTTTTTCTGCCTCGGCAATCAGTTCTTCAGCCAATTGACGATGTTGGGTCATATTTTCTCCTGTGTTTTAGGTTCCGGCCAACCCTGAAACCGCTATTATTTCTATATAGCATGTCCATGGTAAAAATGCAAATTCGAAAAAAAGGCCGTGTCCATTGGACACGGCCTTTTAACTATCCATTGTAATCAATTACTTAATACTGTCTTTTCATTCAAGCGGTCTTTTTATTGATAAGCAACTTCTCTACCAGAGAACCGTCTTGAGTCACAATTGTGGCTGCAAAAGCACCATGATCACCCTTTTCTGTGATTTGCCCTACTTTCAGATTGGGATTTCCAGCTACATAGTTTTCTGCAAGCTGTCTGGCCTGCTCAGCATTCATGGGAGCTACTGGCTGCTGTTTCCCACCTAGGGGCCGTATTGTCCGCCTCCCCATCCTTGCTGCATACTAAATTAGATGATAATTTAAGATTTTCCTTCATGTTTGAGTTTCTTGGTCTACCTTAGACAAAGTCGTGGGCAGCAAATGCTTTCAGCTGGTCCACGGCACCAAGGAAGCCATTCAGCACCAAAGAAATCCATGCGAAGACAACTCCCCTGAGATATTCAGGAATTTTGATCAGAGTACGGAGGTCATTGCCAAAAAACGGACGATCAGGCATTTATACCGTATCTCACATACATTATCTCAACATTTAGCACTGGCAGCAGCATGGCAAAAAAAAGGTAAACACAAGCTTACTCCCGCCGAAAAGCGAGAGAAAAACAAACGCCGGGCAGAGTACAAGACTGTCTTCCTGAATGGCAAGCAGAAACGAATCAAGCGAGAACCAACAATAGACGGAATGAGTGTGGATGAGTTCATTCGCCGCAATGCCGATCCGATATGGCTGCACCAGAATGAAATGTGGGAATATCTCCATGAACACGAAGGAAGGGAAAATATGAATATCAATCCTGATCTTATAGCCCCCTGCGGACTGTACTGCGGCGTATGCGCCGTGTACATCGCCCATCGGAATCAGAATCAAAAATTCAAGGAGCGACTCCTGTGCGTCTACAAGGGCGAGATCCCTGGCAAAGGCAAGCTGCCCAACAGTGAAAATCTGACAATAGATGACATCCGTTGCAACGGCTGTCTGTCCGATGATATTTTCATGCACTGCCGGCAATGCGCGATCAGGGACTGTACTCAGGAACGAGGGTATGCCGGATGTCATCAGTGCGATGAATTTCCCTGCCCTCATATTGACGACTTCCCCATGACCATTGGCAAAAAAGTGATCTTGCGGGCCATTCCGTACTGGAGGGAAGTGGGCACCGAAAAATGGATTGAGGATGAAGAAGCCCGCTACATCTGCCCGCAATGCGGAAATACGCTTTTTCGGAGCGTGGTTACCTGCAATCGGTGCAAAGCCGAAGTGGACCTGGACTGATACAAAGGTTGATTATGAACCAATCACGCCTATTGAGCCGGATGTCCGCTGTCTGGAAAAAGATGTTTGGAAACCGGGAAACCAGGCTGGAAAATGAGCTTACCCGCCTGACCAGAAAGGATGTGGCCCAGCGCTTGATCGCCCTGGAACAGAGGAAAAATCCCCGGGCTTCACGAGCGGACTGTATTCAGAGCGCCTTGCAGAGACTGAAGCGGGATAGAAAATGAGATTAATGAATCTCAGCATCGACAGCACGTTTTTTAGGTCGGCATCAATATGGGTTTGAACAAGAGTATGAGCAGCCATGTTGACCTTCTTGGCATGAGCAATCCCAACGTAATGTACATGATTGATAAAATTAATCAATTCGTTTTTTGTGATTTGGAGCAAAGAATATTTCAGAATTTTCAGTTTGTAGCCCAAGGAATGGCTTATGAATAAACCCGGAAAAATCAGCCGGCGCAGTTTCCTTCAAGGCCTGGGAGCTTCAGCGTTTTTGCTTGGCATGCAGACCGCATTCTCCCTGCCGTCCTGGGCCAGAACGGGAAAATGGGGCCTGGAAGGCTTGCCCCCGGCCAAAAGCCGCTATGACCTGACCATTGGTTACTCGCCAATAGTCATCGACGGGCGGGAAGGGATTTCCACTGGGATCAACGGCACGGTTCCAGGACCTCTGGTCCGGCTGCGGGAAGGGGACGAGGTGGTCCTGAACGTGACCAACAAGATGATGGATACTGAACACTCCTCCATCCACTGGCACGGTATCCTGGTGCCCTTCCCCATGGACGGAGTGCCGGGGGTCAACTTTGCCGGGATTCCGCCCGGAGAAAGCTATGAATACCGCTACAAGGTCATTCAGGCCGGGACCTACTGGTATCACAGCCACTCCTTTCTGCAGGAACAATCAGGGACTTACGGACCTCTGATCATCGACCCCAAAGACGGAGAGCCTTTCCGTTTCGACCGCGACTACGTAGTGGTCCTCTCGGACTGGTCCTTTGAGCAGCCGGAAACAATCTTCCGGCACATCAACCTCCTGGGACACTACTACAACTACCAGCAGCGTACCGTGGGCGACTTTGTCGCTGACATCAAAGATCGCGGATTCCATGACACACTGGCCGAACGTATGGCCTGGGGACGAATGCGCATGAGTCCAGTGGACATCGCCGACGTCACCGGTGCCACCTACACCTATCTCATGAACGGACAATCCCCGGCCATGAACTGGACAGCCTTGTTCAATCCGGGAGAGACCGTCCGGTTGCGCTTTATCAACGCCTCGGCCATGAGTAACTACGACGTACGTATCCCGGGTCTGGATATGGATATAGTTATGGTGGACGGCAAGGCGGTCAAGCCGGTGAGTGTGCACGAGTTCCGCATCGGCGTAGCCGAGACCTATGACGTCCTGGTCCGACCCATGCAGGACAGGCCGTTCACCCTGTTTGCCGAATCCATCGACCGCAGCGGCTATGCCCGGGGGACGCTGTCCCCGGAACCCGGGCTGGAGGCCCCTGTTCCTAAGATGCGCAAGCGCCCGATCCGCTCCCTGGAGGATATCGGCATGGGCATGATGGATGACTCCATCTTCGGCGGCATGAACCACGGGGAAATGGAACACGGAGATATGAAACATGGAAAGATGTCCATGGATAAAAACGGGCCGAAACAGGATCCCCGCATTCCGGGACCCAACGGCCCCGAGCCTTTCCTGCCGGATCGCAGGGATTCGGCCAGCACGGCCATGATCATCAACAATCCCAGCTACCGCCTGGATGAGCCCGGCCTGGGACTGGGTGAGGACGGCTGGCGGGTTCTGGTCTACGACGATCTGGTGTCTGCCGAACCGCAGCCCTATAAAGAAGATCCGGACCGGGAGATGACCATCAACATCACCGCCAACATGGAACGGTACATGTTCTCCTTTGACGGAATGAAATTCAGCGAACATCCAGGGCCGTACCTGTTTCGGCACAATGAGCGACTGCGTCTCTTTTTGGTCAACCATACCATGATGGACCACCCCATTCACCTGCATGGGATGTGGATGCAATTGGAAAACGGGGCCGACAGGCTGCCCTTCAAGCACACGGTCCTGGTCAAGCCGGGCGAGGTCCTCTCGGCCCTGATCACCCCCATCGAAAAGGGCGACTGGGCCTTCCACTGCCATCTGCTTTACCACATGGAAGCCGGAATGTTCCAGGTTGTCCGAGTCGCTTGAAAAAGGAGCCGTTCCCATGAAACAACTCTTGATGATCCTGTTCGTGTCCCTGTCCCTGTCATGCCTGGTCCAGATTTCAGACAGTTCAGCCCAGGACACAAGGAACCCAAAATATCCGGCTGACTACCGTGAGGTGGAAACCGACCCTCAGGTGGGTGAAGGCATCCAAAAGTACGCTATCGATGGCCAGAAAGGCCCCCAGAAGAACTTTGGGGTCCAGCCCATCCACGACAATCAGGTCTTTGCCACCTTCAAGGCTGATCGTTTCGAGCATCAGTGGCGGGAAAATGATGAAGAGCTTCTGCTCTGGGATGTCATTGGCTGGGTGGGCAACGACTATAACAAGCTCTTTGTGGAGAGCGAAGGTGAGTATTCACTGGACCGGGATGAAATGGAAGAGGCCGGAGTGGAGCTACTCTATGGCCGGTCCATCGCCAAGTTCTGGGATCTCCAGGCCGGAGTCCGACACGATTTTGAACCGAGCCCGTCTCGAACTTTCCTGGCCTTCGGTTTTCAGGGCCTGGCCCCGCAGTGGTTTGAAGTCGATGCCACCGGGTATGTGAGCGAAGACGGGGATGTCTCGGCCAAGCTCGAAGCCGAGTATGAGCTGCTCCTGACCCAAAGGTTGGCTGTGTCCCCTCGCCTGGAAGCCGGCTTTTCTGCCCAGGACGTGCCGGAATACGAAGCCTGGCAGGGGATCACCGACATCACCCTGGGCTGCCGGCTCATGTATCATTTTCGTCGGGAGTTTGCCCCATACGTCGGAGTAACCTGGAATCGAAAGATTGGAGAGACCGCGCACAATATCGACAAAGAGGGCGGCGAAGTAGACTCTGCAGCCTTTGTGGCCGGGCTGCGCTTCTGGTTTTGAGATTGAAAGAGTTTTTTGGGACAAGCACCTCATTATGGAGGTGTAACCCGACCGGTATAGAACGGATCACAATCTTTATCTGTGAACAGCCCTACCCCCCGTTCTATTATGTCCATGAGCGGTCCTGCCAGGGCTACCAGGAAGTTGGGGGTGTCTACCATGGGGTTCTGAAAGTCGCCCTGAATAGTTTGTTCAACGACCGCGCACCCCTCAGGGTCAACCACTGCCACCTTCAGGTCCTGGAACTGTGAGTTTGCATAATCAATACCACCCTGCAGCGCGATTCGGTTTTTTGCAGTTGAGAAGGCTACATCGTGGGCCTTGGCCACACCATCTTCAAAGTCCCATTTAGAAACCAATTCCCGGATCCGGGTCTGCTCGCCGGTATGAGCGAAGAGACTGGCAAAGCCGTAGCCCCTGGTAATGGCAACTCCGAGCGGACCGGCCACGAAAAAGGCAGCCGCATCCACAAGCTGGAACTGCTGGGTGGACTCATAGTTGGCCAGCTGCTCATCAATATTGAGTCCATACAGAATAATATCTGTTCCGGTAATCTCTGCCTGGCCACTCAGGCTGGCCACGATTTCAGAGGATGATGTGCCTGAGGAATTGAGCTGGGTGATGAATGTGGCTGTGCCTTCAGCCCCTTTTTCTTCCCGGAAGGTTTGAATGAATTGTTCGATTTGGAAATCTGCCAGTTCAAGCTCAAGGGAATGATGGGGATGGGATCCGGCAAAATCGCTTTTCATCCAACCTGTAAACCCTCCTCCGAGCAACTGTCCGGTCACTTGGCTGATCATTATTTGTTGGCTTTGACCGGATATTTTGGCCTTTACTCCGGTCGCTTCCAGGTTCGAGGAGGTGATTTGGCTGCAGGTCAGATTGCTGTTGAAGTCCGGCAGATTCAATTGAGGTCCATCAACCTGGGCTGGACTCCATTCCAGGTCGTGTCCACTCCAGTCACAATTTTCAACTGTTATCCGTTTGTCGGACATTTGGTCGGTAAAGGACAGGTTGAGATCTACGATCTGAAAGCTTTGTATGGTCAAAGGTTGTGCCTGTCCTGAGTCCTCAGGCTCATGGTCAGTGATAAAGTTAAATATTCCTTTTTTAGTCCGCTCCAAGCGGAGGTTCGGTTCCACCAGATCAAGAGAGGTCAATTCCAGCCGGCCCCGGATCATGGGCATTATCCGGGCACGGACTTCCAATGCCGAGGCCTTAAGCCACTCAGAATCGCCTTTGCTGATGCAAAAATCCTCGAACCGCAGTCCGGGTACAGGCCACAGCAGGACCCGGGACGAGCCTTGGACCTCTGCTCTCATTCCCATAGCCTTCGAGGCGGTTTGCTCCAGATGACCTTTGAAGTCATCAGAATCAATATACAGCCAGGCAAGGAAAACAAGCAGACACCCTGCCAGGAACAGCCCGAAAAGGATAAACAAGAATATGCGTGCAGCCTTGGGCATAGACACCAACCTCCTTTTTCGGATCTGCACCATTTTTCAGACTATGCAGAGTGATAACCAGGGGTAATACGGGTATTCATCTCCATAATAATCAAGAGCCACCAGGCAAACTTCTAAAGTCACTCCATCTTCGGCCATGGCAGACATGAGCTGGTCTGCCTTTTTGAGCATTTCCCTTTCTTGTGGCGAAAAGCTCTCCCTGTTCTGGGACAGGAGCATGACCGACTTGTCCATAAACACAACGGCAAATTCCGGTTCACTGTCAGCGTCGCGGACAGCCTTATCTTTAAACGTCTCATGAACAAGGAAAAGGTGGTCAACAACATTCTCCGGATCACCGCTTCTGATGTCAAAAACGGCTTTGACATCCTCAACATCCTGAAGTGCGGTATAATCTTGGGATAATACCGGGCCACTGAAAATAAGCAAAGAAAACAAAAATAAGGACACTCTGTGTGCAACAAGGCGACACTTCGTGAGCGCCACTTGCGCCACACTGGGACAGGACGATCGGTAATTCTAAAGAGTTGCCACTTACAAAGACGCCAAGAACGCAGCCCAAAAAGCTCTTATCTTCTTGGCGATCTTTGCGCCTTGGCGAGAGAACATACATAGTTTGGCCAGAAGCCCTGGTTCTGGTAGCGCAATGACCCAAAAGGCCTCTAATGGCCAGTTGCAGAAAGCTTCAAGGATGAGGTTTGAGGACTTCTTGCAGCATAGTGTAGGTGTTGCTATCTTTTCTCGGGCTTTCGTTAATGACTAATGCGTACATCTACGTTTGGGTCAGTCTTCCTCCGCGCTCGCCAAAAAGGTGCCCACAGTGTTCTCCACCAATTCCAGGGCAAAATCGGCAATTATGGCAAAAAGGGCTGCAAGCACTGACCCCTGCAGGATAAAGGCTGGATTATCAGAGGCCAGTCCGGTAATGATCGGGGCCCCAAGCCCCCCAGCCCCGATTGTTGCCCCGATTGTTGCCGTCCCTATATTGATGACCACTGAGATCTTGATGCCGGTCATGATTAACGGCAAAGCCAGAGGAAATTCGACCTGGCACAAGCGCTGCCAAATAAGCTGCCACAAGCCGATCCTGGAATAGAGATATTCCTCCAGGCCGGGATACACAGGGGCCAGGAACCACTGCCAGATTCCGCCCCAGGATGCGAGAAGAATAAGGGCCAGCAACGGAACCCCAAGTTTTACAGCCTGCTTATATGCGGCCGGCATTCATTCCCCCGGCTGCATTACGATTGCAGGATATCGGCAAGGCGAATCTCCCCCTGTATCCTGTATTCCCGATCCACAACCGGAAGACAGACCACCCCCTGTTGTACGAAAAGGGAGAGGGCATGTTTCAGGCTGGAATGGGCGAAAACTGAAAAGTCGTCTGGATCGATGCCCACAAGATCCCGGTTCAAGACAGCCCCCGTTTCGTGCATGGTCGTACCGTCGATCCAGCCGATAAGACGCCCGTCGGATTCAGTGACCCACAAATACCGGGCACAATCACTGCTCTCCATTCGCTTGAACTCTTGTTCCACAAGGTCAGAAGACGCATGACGCTGTACCCATAAGGCCGGATGGATGAAGTCTTTGGCCGAGAGTCTGGAGAGTCGTTTCAGGGCTCGGTCCAGGCCCACGAACCTTTTGACAAAGGAGTCGGCCGGCGAGGACAGAAGGATCTCCGGTGTTGCGTATTGCACCAGGGCCCCGTCACGCAAAAGTGCAACCTTGGACCCCAAGCGGACGGCCTCGTCTATATCATGGGTCACAAATACAACCGTTTTATTCAGCTCGTTTTGGAGGTCCAAAAACTGATTCTGGAGATTTTCCCGACTGATCGGGTCCAGGGCCCCAAACGGCTCATCCATGAGCAGGAATTCTTCACAGGCGGCCAGTTTGATTGTACCTCCTTCATTTACGTACCGGGCCAGATCTCCAAGGGTGGTCAGGTTGTGTTCCCGGGCAAACGCCTCCCGGACGGCCAGGGCCCAGGTATTGTCCGCCGGAGCAGGGGTCAGCCAGACCAGTTTGTTTTTTTTATAATCCAGAGTCTTGACCCGCTCATAGGCCTGATCTCGATTTTTCCATATCCCTGCGTCCTGATCGCTGAAGAAAAAGGCTCCATTGCCGGTGTACTCCGGATAGATATCAATTTCCCCGGCCATAATGGCCTTGCGGACAATCGGCGTCGGACCGAATTCGGTTTTGTCCTTTACGGCCAGACCGTTGTCTTCAAGCATCAAAAGGATCATCTGCCCCAAAAGCGCCCCTTCTGTGTCGATTTTGGAACCAACGGTGAGCACCTTTTTCTGGTCTGCCTGGACAGTCTGTCCGAGACAGGCAAACGTGAGGCACACGACGGTGATGAGAACAAGATAATGTCTCCACATAGCTTCCCTCGCTGATTTTTTGTGACTAATGTTCATAGGGCATTGCATACCAGGGCTTGGTTCGTGTCAGCGGCGAATGATGACTTTTTAATACATGCTCTTTGTAACTTTCGCAATTCTGCCTTTGAAAAGTACATTTACAAAAAAACGATATTCATCATTTCAGAGGACTTTTCCCATTCCGGCCTGTCGATCCTTTGCCTGGGATGCCGCCGAGCCAGACCCATCCTCGCCCTGCACTAAAAGACTGAAAGCCTGGTTTACGCCTGCGGAAGCTGATGGACTAAAGGCCGGTCCTGAAGAACCAGGGCCAGATCGTCTTCACCTGATGAAAGCCCTAGCGCCTGTTCTTCACGATCAGAGATCAAAAAAAGTCCTGCCATTCCGCCGTAGACCTGGTTGCCGGTCAGACCGTGGGGGTGCGGATGGTACCAGTAGGTACCATCCCTATTGTCGACCTGAAAATCATACACATACTCACCTCCTGGAAACACAGCCAGCCTGTGGTGTCCGTCGTCTTTGGGGGCAACGTGCAGGCCGTGCCAGTGGACGTTGGATTCCTGGGGGATAAGGTTCTTGAACCTGACCCTGATCCGCTGACCTCTGCGAACCCTGAAATGTGTCATTCTCAGATAGTCGAGAACTTCAAGAGCACCGTGCACAGTCGACATCAACTTCCGGTCATGGATAATAAAGGGTTGGACGGGATCTGTGAGGGCTGCCACGGAGCCGGCAGCCTGCATCTTGAGGTCGGAGGGGGGCGTGATGCCAATATCATCGATCCAGGGGAGACCACGGCCCCCTGTTTCCAATGCCATCACAACATCCAGGCCCGGGTTCTTCAGCGATACAGCCATCCCATTTTAAAGGGCAAAATGAGCTGCACTGACTGCCACAGTCTCCATGGTCAAGACATATTTTTACCCTCCGGCACCCTGGTGGGTGGAAGCCGCCCTGTTTGCAGAAATTGCCACCAAGAAAAGGCGGCTCCAAAGGTTTTTGAACACGAAGCCCTGCGGGAGGGCTGCACTTCATGCCACAACCCGCACGGCACCATTAATGAAAAGATGCTCGTCCAGCGGGATAATAATCTGTGTCTGCGCTGCCATGGACAGCTCTCTTCAGCAGGTTCAATCACCATGGGCGATTTCTCACACACATCCAGGCTTGCTGAAGGAGTTTGCTGGAGTTCCGGCTGCCACACGGCTGTCCACGGCTCCAATATCAACCCTCATTTAAGGTATTGAAGGGGGAGAAATCATGAAAAGCCTTTGTATCATCTTTTTTTTGATGACCGGGATCATGGTGGCTTATCCCCTGTTTGCTGAAGAGCTGAAAATGAACATATCACCTGCTGTCGGGACTGTTCATGTCTCAGGTGACGAAAGCAAGTTCCAGGAGGACTGGTGGAGACAGGATGGCTTGAAAGGAGGTGTTGAAAAGTTTTCCTTAAAAAGCTCTTTGAATGACCAAATCTCCCTTCAAGGGCATGGACATGCCCATATCGCTGATAAAGACTATGCTGCAGAGCTGGAACTCCGCAGCGAAAACACAGCGTCTTTTCGGGCCGGCTTTTCCCAATACAGCAAGTACTTTGATGATACCGGCGGCTTCTACAAGCCATTTGCTGATTCCTCCTTTGACCTGGATAAGGACCTGGAGCTGGATATCGGCAAGATCTTCCTGGAAGCCAGACTGATCCAGCCCGAGCTGCCCAAGATCCTTCTTGGATACGAGCACAGATTCAAAAAAGGCGAGAAATCTCTGACCGGGTGGGGTGGAGTCACCCAGTCCGGGGTGACCAGAAACATCTTCCCCGCATTCAAAGAGATGGATGAAACGGTGGATATCTTCAAGGCCGAGGTCGAGCACACCTTCAAAAAAGTGACTCTTCGCGATCGTTTTCGCTATGAGCATTTCCAGAGGGATAACACCCGGTTCGAGGAACAACGGGACCTGGATGCCGGAACGCGAAAAACCGTAGAAGTCGATGATTCTCGGAGTCATAACAGCCTGTTCAACACCTTGCACACCGAGATGAGACTCAGTGAAACGCTGTATGCCTCCATGGGGTATCTCTACTCCGATCATGATGGAGACGGGGATTTCAAGATGATGACCACTCCTTTTGCAGACTCCTTTGACAAGAATTGGACTGCTTCGCAGATAGATCTGAATCAGGACTCCCATATCATCAACTTAAATGCCATGGCTGGTCCATACAAGGATATCCAGGTAAGCGGCGGGATCGAAGGAGAAATCACAGAGACTAAAGGAGATACGGACGCTGTCCTGACTGAAATCGGCTTTGGGGGGAATCTGGAGGAACCAGAAACCCGGATTGCAACCCGAAAAGATTTGGACGGACTCAAAGAGACACTTGGCTTGAAGTATACCGGTTTGACCAGAACCACACTGTTTGCTGAGGGGAAGTGGATCCAGCAGAATATCGATCTTAAGGAAAAGGAATTCGAAGACAGGAACTTCTTGAGTTTTGAAAAAATAGTTCCTTGAAGTATCAGGATGTTGGCATAGTTTCT
>CAYZLB010000024.1:0-27597 GCA_964479235.1 uncultured Desulfohalobiaceae bacterium | reverse complement strand
CTGGCCCGGGCGGCATCGGTCAAGGAAAGAACCCCTTGCATCTGGCCTGGGTCAGAGCCGTGGACAAAGAGTCTGTGCACATCAGCGATCATCATTCGTTTCAGTACCTGGGCCAAGGGTTCATCCCGGGCGCAGCTCAAAACCGGATAGCTGCTGATATCCGTGATTTTGTTCTCCAGGGGTACATTGTGCCTATAGGCCAGGATCAGATCCGACTTGGACAGTACGCCAGGGAGTGGGTGCTGACCGTCCTGAACCAAAAGTGCGCTGAATGACTGCATGGAGAGAATCTCCAAGGCCTGGGCTATTGTCTGCTCTCCCTCGCAGGAAACCACATCACAGTGCATGACATCCCGGACCAGCAAGGCGGCATGGTGACTGTTCTGCCAGGATCTGGTCAGGCTTTTCTTGCATTTGCTGCATATCCGGTACAGCAGGCCGACAATGTCAGCAAAGGAGAGCACCCCGATGATCTTCTCATCATCCCCGTTCAGGACATAGATCCTCTTCACCTCCTGATCCAGCATCCGGGACAGAGCAACTTCCAAAAAGTCATCCTGCACACAGGTCGCAATGGGAGTAACCAGGACATCTTGTAACGGCGTGTCCAAAGGCAGTTGACCATAGTACAGGGTCATCAGGTCGGTCTTGGTCAACAGACCTTGGTCCTGATCGCTTTGGTCGTCATGAATGAGCACAGAACTGACCTTGTATTTAATCATGGAAGAAATGGCCTGACTCAGATTCTGATCCATGCCCATACGCAAAGGGTTCCGACGCATAGCCAGTCTGACTGGCAGCCTGGTCAGCATATTATGGCGGCTATGAACGGTCATTTTCTAAATATCCTGCAGGATGTGGGTGTCGGGTTGAATACTCAAGACATCGCTGCTCATTAAGTCGCCGACCTGAACATTGCGGGTCCGCTGTAATAGATTCTGATACAGGCCCTCAGCCTGCAGATCCTCCATTCCCTGGTTGTTTTCTCCATTTTTTTTGCCTCATTGTGTCCATGTTCATTTCGATGGCGGATTGATGACCAGACAGGGACGTGATCGTTCAGAGACTTCTTTTTCGAAATGCAATAAAAAAGGGCGTCTTGGACAAGACGCCCCCTGATCGACCACATTTGTTTAATATGCTGCAATCACCTTTTCGGCTTTTGGAGCGTAGTGTACTTTGGGCTTAAAACCCATGATCTGCATGACCCGCAAGCCAATATCCGTATTGTCGTAGGCTCCGTTGAATCGATCAGCTCCTACCCCGACAGCAGAGGTGGTCACCGGCACTCCGGTGTGCTTGTATGAGGTCCAGGCCACCCCGGCCTTTTGGTTCAGAATATGAGTCAGGGTGACTGCTAAAGGTTCATATCCGCCGTATAAAAGATAGGTCTCTTCGTTCTCGGACCGTTCCTGTTTCCCGGACATGCTGCGCTGAAACGCGTGAGCGATTTTTTTCACTTCATGGTTTTTTAAGACCATATGATCATTGGGTCTGCCCTCAAACTTCAAGCCGAAAAACTTCGTGATTATGGGCTTGATTTGGGCAAAGCTTTGATCCTGTTTTCTGAATTCGGGAATAACCTCCTGGGTGAACTTCTGAAAGGATATCTTTTGGTTGGAGAGGACATCAAAATGGGTGGCATATTTTGTCCCGGCAAATCCCAAGGTCATCCCCCCGCACTCATGATCTCCGGTGGCCAGGATCAATGTCTGGTCGGGGTGCTGGGCATAAAAATCATAGGCCTTTTGCAGGGCTTTTTCAAAGGCCAAGGTGTCGTGGATTGCCGCCACTCCGTCATTGGCATGACAGGCCCAATCGATTTTTCCGCCTTCGACCATGAGAAAAAATCCGTCTTCATTTTCCAAGAGCTCGATGCCCTTGGCCGTGAATTCAGCCAGGCTGATATCCTGATCCCGCCGATCAATGGAGTAGGGCAGGGCCTGCCCGTCCTGGAGCCAGGTATTTATGGCCAGTACTTTTCCGACGTTTGGCTTAAGATGTTCAAAGTCCTGCTTGCTGGTGACCACTGTGTATCCATTGTCTTGAATATAATCCAAGGCGTTTCCCTTATACTCCTGGGCATTGCCGGAACTGTTGTCCGGATCTTTCAGCCCTCCACCGGCGAAATAATCAAATCCGCTTTCAGCCAGGGCCACAGCGATATCGTAGTACTGACCTCGGGCCGGGACATGGGCGTAAAAACAAGCTGGCGTGGCGTGATCAATGGAAACACTGGAGATGATGCCCACTCTCATACCCTCCTGTTTGGCCAGCTCAGCGACACTCATAACTTCTTGTTGCCTTGGATCCATGCCCACAAAGCCGATGTTCGTCTTTTGTCCACAGGCTATGGCTGTTCCAGCGGCAGCAGAGCCGGTAATGAACCGATCCGCGGCATGGGTGGTGGTCACCCCTTGAGCCGGAAAGGAATTCATGAGCAGGGTGCGGCCCAAGTACTCTTGGGTTGCATAGCGCTGGGGATTGCCCATGCCGTCGCCGATGAAAAGAAATACGTACTTGGCCTGGCCGGACCAGGCGGTCAGGGGAGACAGGACCATGAGGATGAGGAACAAGGAGCAGTAAAGGGTGCTTTTCGAATAATTGAGCATAGATACCTCCATGATTGAATAGCTGCGGTTGATTTACAATAAAGAACAGATGGTTTGCATCAGATTGGCTCCTGCGGCCCGGACCCCTTGAATGGGGCCACGGTCCACATTTTCGATGGCTTCAGCAAAAAGCATGGAAATCTCGCCGGTATTGGAAAGCGCAATGGCCAGAATGCCGGCAAACGGCCCCAGCCAGACCACATTGATCCAGATCAGGGCCCATATCAAAGCATCCACTCCCCGCAAAAAACCATGACCCTGCGGATACAAAAATGAAATAAGGGCTGGGCGATGACGTTCTTGGCCCCCAGAAATCCAAAAACTAAAGATGCGATGGTGGCCAGAAGCGTGCCCAAGAAGGCCATGGCCAGAGTCTCCAAAACGGCCCAGATAAAATCCATGGTCCGGCCATGTGCGGCTGGGGGAAGCATAAACTGCAGGGTATCAAAGAGCTTGGTCAGCCCCTGCCAGATCATGGGGAGATTGAAAAAATCAAGCTCGTATAAGGAGTACAAGGTAAATCCAAGAAAAGAAATCAAAGCTGAAAAATGGATAATCCGTTGGAACCAGGAAGGTGACAAGCCCTGCTGGGTAATCAGTTCGGATGAAACAGGGCTGGGTATGTTTGCTCCAGTCATACAAAGGCCTTTGAGCCACTTGCCCCACCCCCTGTACCACTCGGCTACATCCTGGGAAAATGTAGTCAAGCCAATCTCCGGCAATGTATCCCGAAAGTAATTGAAAAAGGCCGGAAGGCCGTCCACAAATTCCGGGATATCCATTTCGCCCACATAGGCCGAAAGAAGGCAAGCCAGAACAAAGGCCAGGCCGAAGAGCCATTTCTGGCGTCTTTTTATGTGGAGTTGTTCAGCCTCGGCCTGCTCAAAACGGGCAAATGGCGGTGACCGACCTAGAGATTCATGTGTCAAATGAAGGCTCAAGATGATACTCGACATGCTGCAGAAAGATTTGACCGCGGAACATACGGAACACCCTGAGTAGAAATAATCATATTCATACAATGTTACGTCGCATTCTGCGTATTCCGCGGTTCAAAATCTGCTGCCTTATTTTCGTCCACGCCAATACACACGCTCAACTACTGCATATTGGACTGCACAAAGTCGATCACCGGCTGGTAGTCTTCCAGGCTGACCTTTTTCAGACGCTGGGAGGAGCCCATCAGGGCCTTAAAGGCCTGCGGATCTTTAGTGTGCATATGCAGCAGGGCCTGGGCGATGTCCTGTTTCATGTCCTGGGGCAATGTGGCGTGGACAGTGAAGGGATCCGAAGGAAGCCGGGGGGACTTCCAGATGATCCGGTACTGGTCGGGCTCGATCATGCCCTTATTCTCCATCCGACTCATGCTCGACTTCTTCTCATTGGTCCACCAGGTGGCCACAGCGTCGAACTGCCCGTCGATGAGCATCTTCACGCTGCTTTCATGACTCCCGGAAAAGGTGGTGCTGCCAAAATAGCTGTCCACGTCTATTCCTTCCTTTCCCAGGAAAAAGCGAGGAGCCTGGTAACCGGAGGTGGAGTTGGGGTCGGCAAATCCGAACTTGACACCTTTGAGGTCTTCCAGGTCCTGGAAAGGACTGTCCTTGCGGACGACGATGACCCCGTAATAACCAAACCCACCGTCTTTATCGATTTCGGCAGCCAGGGGAACGACCTGCTTGTCAGTCACAATCCAGGCCCGAGCGAACGATGCCGGTCCGAACCAGGCCAGCTCTATCTTTTTGGCTTTCAGGGCCTGAATGACTCCGGCGTAGTCAGTGGCCTCCCGCCAAGTCATATCCACCCCCAGTTCCTTGTGCATGTAATCCAGAAAGGGCTGCCATCTCTTCTTCCGGTCTTCGGCATTTTCTTCTGTGATCACCCCGACAGTGATCTCTGGGTACTCATTTTGCCAGGCCCCGGCCCAGACCGGCGATATGGAGGACAAAAACCAGACCAGGGAACAGGTCATAATGGTGATCATCTGTAGTCTACGCATCATGTTTTCTCCTTTGATGTGATAAGTTTTTCTTGTAGTTTTTTGACCATGCCAGATTTGCCAGTTTCAACTGGCCGTCTGCGGCCAGCGGGGCTGACTTCCGACCTCTGTCTTCTAATCTCTAGGCCGAAGCGGCCATAAGCTCCTCCGGCTGCTCAATAACCTGCGGTCCCTGATGTTTGGACCACACACTGTCCATCTCCTCCTCTCCACTGCCCGAATATATGGCCCTGGCCTGCTCATCACTCAGCTCCAAGGCCGGGCCGTCGTACACGATGCGTCCCTGCTGCATGCCTATGATCCGATGGCAATACTTCCGGGCCGTCTCCAAATGATGCAGATTGGCCATGACCGTAATCCCGTGTTCCCGGTTGATGGACTGGAGGGCCTGCATGACCTTGGTTGCATTGTGGGGGTCCAGACTGGCAATAGGTTCATCAGCCAGGACCAGTTTGGGCTCCTGGACCAGGGCCCGGGCAATGGCCATTCTCTGCTGCTGACCTCCGGACAGGTTTTCTGCCCTCTGCAGGGCGGTGTGGGCCATGTCCAAACGATCAAGGGCCTCTATGGCCATGGCCTTTTCATGACGGGAAAAAAGACGGAATAAAGTGGGCAAGGTACTTCGATATCCCAAACGTCCCACCAGAACGTTGGTCAACACATCCAGTCGGTTGACCAGGTTGAACTGCTGGAAAATCATGGTGCATTTTATCCGCCACTGCAGGAGAGATCGTCCTTTCAAGGCCGAGACATTGTGGCCTTGAAAATCGATTCGTCCCTGGCTGGGATCAAGCAGGCGGTTGATAAGGCGCAGAAACGTGGATTTGCCGGCCCCGGAGCTGCCGATGATTCCAACCATCTCTCCCGGCTCGATCTTCAAATCCAATCCATCCACTGCGCAAACAGAACCAAAGCTCTTGGTCAGACCTTGTATTTGGAGCATGAACTCCTCCGCAACAATTTTCATTTCCTGAAGTCAACATGGCCCAAAGCCTAAATGGTCTGTGTTAAGGGAGTTTGACGGCTGGATGAAGGATGGATGACGGATGATGATGTGATTGGAATGTATGCTGGTCTTCGATCCCCGCTCCTGTGGAGGACATATGTATTTCTCCCTGACCTAAAGCGGCAACGGTCAGGATCAGAGTTGCCCTGTCTCCGGACTTTCCAGACTCCCGAATGGTTGGTTTGAGCTCAGGTGGCTGGGCTCCTGAGGCCAGAATAAAGTTGGCTTTTTCCGCCTCTCCCGGAACGGCTTGCAAAACATTGTGTTCCCGTTGCCTTAAACTCATGGGTCCCAAAGTGAATCAATCGACATCCGATCCACCCTGGGCCGGAGACAGCACATCAAAGTCGACCCGGGTCCGGGAGACAATGGCCTGGCGCTGGCGCTTGATCTCTTCTCTTTTCTTTTTTCCAGCCCTGACCAGCTCCCAAACAATATGGCTCTCGGGCAGATCATGAGCCAAAACGGCATCGCACACAGCCATGTGAATAGCCTTTTCTTTTCTGTCTCCCAGGTATTGAGCCGCTCCGAAAAGCTCCCTTCCTTGGGATGTTCGCAGGATAATATGGGCTGAGGCCAGGGGAAACTCACCGAGATAGAAAGACTGCCCCCAAGCCCCGTCTTTGATTTTCAAAAGGCCCAATCCGTCTTCAGGCAAAGCCTGATGTTCCAGAACGTAGCTGTCCAGGATGGGCAGAACAGCGCTTCGAAGCTCCACCGGACTCAGGGCGGCCAAAGCCGGCAGCCACTGTTCACGGGTCATATCTTGCTCGGAAAATTGATTCATTGACATATATCTCTCCGTTAATACTCTTGTGCCGTGTCTCAAAAATGTTGGCTCAATTATTGGCAATTGGTTAAATTTCATTTATAATTTTTTATTGTAACTCTTTGTTTTGCTGACCTCTCGTATGAAACTAGACATTACTTAGTCCCTCATTCCTGCCCAGGGTCGTCATCCCGGACCCCGGATCCTGGTCCGTGGCAGGCTTGATCCGGGACCAGAATCCAGAGCAGATAGAATGACTTTCCCCTGGATTGCCCGGCAAGCCTGATCCCGGTGTATTTGAACAATCCGGGCCGGGCAATGACGGGAAAGGACATCCATAAGTTTCTTCCGAGATTAAACTGACGGCTTCTTACGAATAACAAATAACGAATAACTAGCCCGCCAGGGGCGGGGCTGACCTCTGGCGAGTGCAAAAACCGTTTTTGCACTCGCATCTTGTCTGTCAATGCGCCGCATACACCCGCCGTCCCCCCACCCAGGTCTCCCAGACTCTGACCCATGGCGGTGCGGTGTCCAGGACGGCAATGTCCGCTTCTGCTCCAACCTGAAGACGGCCAGGGCACAACCCCTTGGCTTGCAGCAATTTACCGGGATTGGCAGTGCCCATGCTCAAGCCCTTGGTCAGATCCAGTCCCAGCTCCCGATGAGCCAAAAAAGGAGCCTGGAGCAGGCATTCCGGAAAGTAGTCGCTGACCAGGATGTCGCACAGCTGGTCTTGCATAACCTGAGCGGCCGTGATGTTGTTGTTGGTAGAGCATCCACGCAACAGATTCGGAGCCCCCATGCACACCAGCATACCCATATCCCGGGCCTGTTCAGCCGCTTCCAGGGAAACTGGAAATTCGCAGCCGACCGCACCCAGATTCCGGACCTTTTCCACTTTTTCCACAGTATCGTCGTCGTGGCTGAGAATAGGGATGTTCAAAGCCCGCACCTCATGAACGAGATCGAGAGAATCTTCCCAGGCCCTGTGGTTGTTCTCGGCCCGCACCATTCCCAATGCCTCCACCTCCTGTCTGGAGATGGCGTAAGCAGTCCCGAAATAGGACATAAAGGATTCCAGGCTCTTGAACTGGCCCTGCCCCGGGGAATGGTCCATAACCGAGAATAAAGTGCTGTTTTGGGTGTTGAGCAGGTCCTGGATAACCTGAGCCGAGAGGATGCCGCCCACTTCAAATCTGATATGTACTTCGTGCCGGACCAAGGCTCTGTTTGAAGCCTGAAAACTCCATATGGCTCTGATCATGTCCGCTGCGGTGTGGGGAGAACGCAGGCCCATCTCTTCATCCAAAAAGGCCACTGCATGACAGAAGGAGGTGACTCCGCTGGCAGCCAGCCGCCGATCCAGGCCCTCCAGGGCATACTGATAGTCAAAAGTGGCTCCTGGCCGGGGCTCGATGCATTTCTCCAGGGCATCGCAGTGCAGATCCACAAATCCCGGGCAAATGAGCCGACCGTCCACATCCCGGGAGGATCCCTTTGCTGCAGGAGGGTGACCCGGTCCGAAACCTGAGATCCGGCCCCCTTCCATGCACACGTGACCATTGGGATAGAGGTTATGGCCGTCAAAAAGCGGTCCTCCGGACAGACAGTATGTACTCAAGTTGGTTCCTCTTCCTTTCTTTGTTTTGACCACCGAAACAGACGGGATTGGGCCAAAGAAAAGCCGTTTTTGAGGTAGAACCGGCGTTCAAAACTCTGCCTGGAGGTGCTGATGATCACTTCCAGACGGGCTGCTTGCAGATCTTCGGCTTGGTTCTTGGCCCATTCCAGCATTTGGCTGCCAATGCCCAACCCTCTGGCCCGGGGATGGACCACCAGCTCCTCGATGCTGGCCAGGGTTCCGGCCAGTCGCAAACAAACCTGAGTCCGCAGGGTTATAAGACCCAGGCACTGGACATTATCTGCGGCCAAAAGGATATGCAGGCTTTTATCTGTCAGGGCCTGATCAAAGGCCTGAGAAAGGCAAGGCCTCTCCGGAGTATACCCCAGATGGGACAAAAGATCGGCCACTATCGACAGATCGCCTTTTCCAGCCGGTCGCAGCCGGATTCCCTGCATCGAGTTGCTTTGCATGTTACCTATAACCTTCTTTATCTGTATTTTTTAGGTTCTTTGGCAAAAAAGATCAGATTTGCGGCAGGCAAACCTGATCTGGATCGTACTTATGGACGAAGTCCTGAATACATAAATACCGAAAATCAAACAGAGCATTTTGGAGTTGCTCATGGGACCAGTCCCACCAGCAAATGCGAAGCAGGGCCTGCTGAATATGGAGGGGAAAGCGCCGGCGTTTGGTTTCAGCCGGAACCCCGGCCACTATGCTGTAGGCAGGGACATCTCTACTGACCACAGCCCCGGCTCCGATCACTGCTCCGGTTTGGATATGGACACCCGGCACAACCACAGCCCCGTGCCCGATCCATACATCGTGGCCTATATGGACCGAATGAGCCCGGCGCCATTCAAAAAAGTCCAGATCGTCGGATCCAAGATGATACTGAGAGCTGCGGTAGGTGAAATGGTGCTGGCTGGCCCGCCAAGTGGGATGGTTGCCCGGACCGATACGTACATTGGAAGCTATGGAACAGAATTTACCAACCCGGGATCGCTCTATCTGGCAGTCTTCCATGACATAGGAGTATGCACCCAGGTTGCTTTCCACAAGGCGGCTGCGGGGACCCACATCAGTCCACGGCCCGAATTGGCATTCTTTAATCCTGGCCGAAGGATCCTGGCTGGGATTGGGAGATATGCGTGTATTTTCCGGCATCAGGAGAACACTGCCAGAAAAATGTGAAGGGAATATGACAAAGAAATGAGCGGATTGTTACAATTTCAGCTTTGCCTCCGGCTGCGCTTAAATTGTAAGGACTTTGTTTTATGCAAGTATCGCCATTAGCTTGATCTCCGGCAAAACTTCAAATCTTTTCCCGCTTTGGGGCAAAGATTTGAAGGTCCGGACTTACTTGAACACCCACTGCTGACTCAAAGAAGATCGCTCTGCACTCTCCACCCAGTTTTTGAACTCCTGCATCTTTTCTTTGATCCCGTCCCGGATGTCCCGGATTTTGTTCAGCCTGTGTTCCTCATCACCGCTGACTTGAGACGGATCTGGAAACGGAAGATGCAGTCTTTGGGTCAGGCCTGGAAAGATCGGGCATCGGTCTTCTCCCTGCTCACAAATGGTGATAACGAAATCAAAGATCCGGCCCTGCTGAAAGAGATCAAATACCTTTTGGGAAGACTTGGCGGATATATCGATACCATTTTCCAGCAGGACCTTGATCACATCGGGATTGATGGGTCCTGGCTCGAAACCGGCGCTCTGGACCTGGAAATTTTCCCCTCCCATTTGCTGCAGGTAGGCCTCAGCCATCTGGCTGCGGGCGCTGTTGTGGGTGCAGATGATGAGCACTTTGTACATAGCTGATTTCCTTAGAGTAAAGCGGTAACCAGGCTCAAGCGGGTGCCTGAAAGAGCCCAGTCGGCCACAAGGCTCAGTCCTATTTTCCCCATGTAGCGTCCGGCTTGGGAAAAGGACTTTTGCATGCTCTGATCCAGGCCAATAACTTGCTTGTGGTCAATGTACTTGCATTCCTGAAGCAGATTGGCCATATGCAGAACGGGCATAATCTTTTGGTCATAGAAAATGACTACACTGCCGGTCAGAGGATTTGTTTCAATGCCCTCAATGCCTTCCTGACCCTGAAAGCAGCTTACCACCTCCTGCAGCAGGGTTGTATTTCCTTTAAAGTCGGGGTTTTTCATCCGCACTCTCCCAGGAACATGGTGGATATAGTGCTTCATTTCCAAAACCTCCATTCTCTCTTAGCACGTTAAGATTGCGGCCAATTATAGAAGTCGCTCACTTGTTACTTAATGGACTGAACATCTAGGGCCCTTAAACCCCATAAGCAATTCAGTGATAAGTATGTACAACTTTTTTGTTGAGTCTTTATGAAGGAAGTGTCACAACTCTGTTACATAATAATAGGAATGATAATCAAAAAAATTTTGTCATATTTCTGGAAAACTATTGACACAGAACCGAACTGTGTGTTTAGAATTTAAATGGATCTCTTCCTCACTTGGGGGTTCAAGGTTCACGGTTCAGAGTTATAAGAATAAAATCAATATGATAGGGTGAAATTGTAATTTCCGGGTTGGCCTTCGATCATTGCCAACAAATACAACCACCTATGTAAGGACTTTTGACTGTCGAGTTCCTCAAAGCTCAAAAGATATGAACAGCTGCAACAGGAGGCCATTATGCGCTTTCTCCTTGGATTCGGTTTGGGTCTTTTGACGCCCTTGATTTTTCGGGCTTGGTTGAAAACACCCAGTTCCCAAATGGTTCAAAAATTACGAGGAGTTGATGGCAGAATGTCAGGAGATGGGCCAGGGCCTGAATTCAGCCCCCCAACGTCTCCGGACAGGACAGATAATATGAGTTCTGAGGACAGGCGTACGGAGTTTGAATGGCCGAAAGTGCAAGGAAGTTCAAGAGACTCTGAGTTTCATTGGTAAGCAAGCAAGAGGCAACATGTTGATATAAACCCCAAACAATTCATGAGGAGGACGTCATGAACTTTAAGATGGGCAATGTGACAACAGGAATCGCTTTTGGACTCGGTTTTATGATCGCCGCTCCCATTGCGGCCAAGATGCTCGGCGGTGTCGGCCGCCCCTTGCTCAAGGAAGCGGTCAAGGGCGGCATGTTTGTCTTTGATCAGAGCCGGACCATGCTGGCCGAGGCCAAGGAGTCCTTCGAGGACCTTTCAGCCGAAGCCCGTTCTGAGCTTGCTCAGTCCAAGCAACTGCCGGCTAAGGCTCAGGAATAGAGGACCGACGGACACTCATATGAAGGAGGTGTAATCATGGCTTTTTTTCGTATGCCGGGAAGTTTTGGCTCTGGTTTTCTGGTCGGCCTGGGGGCGGCCACCTTTGTGCCTTTGGCCGCTCGGATCCTTTCCGGTGCAGGGAAACCATTGCTCAAGGAAGCCATCAAAGGGGGAATGATAGCCGTAGACAAATCAAAGGCCCTGTATGCCGAGGCTCAGAGTTCCATATCTCAGGTTACCTCTGAGGCGAAAACCGAGGCATCGGCCGGTGCTGAAAAGTCGGCCCAGACCGGAGCGGCTGCGGCAAAAAAAGAAAGCTCCTCCGCAGGGAATTGAAAATGGCGGATTCAAATGGCCCCGACAAAGAAAAGACTATGCATGTGCCAATTAGCCGGTGCGTCCACTCCTCTCCTGAACGTATTCGCCTGCGCGTGAAGGAAAAGCAGGGCGATGAGGTCTATTTCAATCAGGTGTTGCAGACCCTGCGTGCTGCTTTTCCCCAGGCCCAGGTGGAGGTCAATCCCCGGACGGGCTCTGTGTTGTGTATTGGGGCTCTAAGCTTTGAGGATTTGGCCCGAACCGGAAGGGAGAAAGATCTTTTCCAGGTAACTGTGTTACCTCCCAGGGTGACAGGAATCAAAGCTGTTCACCAAGGGGTGGTGGAAATGAATGCAACCATCAGGCGATCCTCCAGGGGAGAAATCGATCTCACCAGCCTGGTTTTTCTCATTCTCGTAGGTACCGGGATCTACCAGGTTGCCCGGGGCAATTTGGGCCTTCCCCCCTGGTACACCGCCTTCTGGTACGCCTTGGGCGTGTGTACCAAATCTGTAAGCGATGAGTCCCATGTCCCTGACCACGATCAAGGGGTTGAGTTATGAACAGTCCGGCCAATACAGGAACATTCATTTCTCCGGTCCATACGTGTGTTCCCGGAAGGGCGCGCTTTAAAGTGGCCGGCCTGAAGTTTAATAAACAGCTGACCCAAGGTCTGGAACTTGGCCTTCGAAATTCATCCACGATCAAGGCAGTCAGAGGAAATCCCAATAATGGGAGCCTGCTGGTCCATTTCCATCCGGAAATAGCCTGGTCAAAGATTATGGATCAGATTGCCCAGGTCCTGGCAGAGGCCAAGAACAAATCTTCTTCCAGCAAAGACCGAACGGCCCCTTCTACAGACCTCACATATCATCGTTTCAGTGCCAAACGGTCCCTGCAGGTCGCAGAAAGCTCTCTCTCCCACGGATTAACAAAAGAGGAGGCCCAGAGACGCCTGGATATTTATGGCCCCAATACCTTGCCCCTGCCCGAGGAAAAATCAGGATGGGCCATGTTTGCCGAACAGTTCTTCTCTCTGCCCGTGGCTCTGCTGGGAGCAGCTGCCGGAATCTCCATTCTCACCGGCGGGCTGCTGGAGGCAGCGGTTATTTCCGGGGTGGTGGTGGCCAATTCCCTTATCGGTTTTGCCACTGAACGCCAATCGGAAAAGGCTATCGCCTCTTTACAAAGACTGGATCCGCCTCCGGCCAGGGTGCTGCGCAATGATGACAAGACCTCCATTCCGGCAGCCGATCTGGTTCCAGGAGATATCCTTCTCTTGCAGCCCGGGACATACGTTGGGGCAGATTCTCGTATCATCCAGGCCGAAAACCTGACCGTGGATGAATCCATTTTGACCGGAGAGAGCCTGCCGGTGGAAAAGGTGAGTAAGGCCCTGTCCAAAAAGCATCTTCCGGTTGCAGAGCAAACCAATATGGCTTTTATGGGCACTGTGGTCACCGGGGGCCATGGTTGGGCTGTGGTTGTGGCCACCGGCCAGAATACGGAAATGGGACAGTTGTATTGGCATCTGACCCGAACCGAACGACCCAGACCGCCTATTGAAAGGAAGCTGGCCCGGACCGGGGATCAGTTGGTCAGCTTGTGGTGCGGTATCTGTGGGGCGGTATTTTTGTTGGGACTCATCCGCGGCTTTACGGTCTGGAATATGCTGGGCCTGTCTGTCTCTCTGGCCGCGGCGGCTGTTCCCGAAGGCCTGCCGGCCGCCGCCACCACAACCTTTGCCTTGGGCATCAAGCGAATGCGAGAGGAAGGAATTATTATTCGCCAACTAGAGGCAGTGGAGACCCTGGGTTCAGTGCAGACCGTGTGTTTCGACAAGACTGGGACCATTACCCGGAACCAGATGCATGTGGAAGAGATTTTTTGCGAGGGCAGGCGCATTGTGCATACAGAAAATCGACTGTTTGAAAACTCGCATCAGATCCAGGCTTGGGAGGACCCGGCCCTGCACCAGATTTTGACCGTCGGCTCCCTGTGCAGCCAGGTCAAGATCAATGGCCAGGATGGGGAAAAGCCTGAGCTCCTGGGCTCACCCACCGAAAACGCCTTGATCCGCCTGGCCCTGGAACAGGGGCTTGATGTTCAAGACCTGCGTACCAAGCATGAACTGATCCAAGTCAATCACCGCTCCCAAAAGTTCCAAATCATGAGCACGCTGCACGACTCTCCGCAAGGAGGCTATCTGCATGCCCTCAAAGGTAATCCTCTGGAAGTGCTCGATTTGTGCCAGGAACAATTCACAGATGGACAGGTGACCCCTTTGCAGCAGGCGGACATGGAGGCCATCCGGGCTGAAAACGCATGTATGGCCCAAAATGGATACCGGATCCTGGGCTTTGCTACCCGTTCTCTAACCAGTATCCAAGATATGAGCAAAAAGAACGGGTTTGTCTGGCTGGGGCTTGTGGGCATGGCCGACCCTCTCCGGGAAGGAGTGGCTGAGGTGATACAAGTCTTCCACCGGGCCGGGATTGCCACGGTGATGATTACCGGTGATCAACGCTTGACCGCGGAGAGCGTGGCCAGGCAGATCAACCTGAGTGGGGACGAAACCTTGCAGATCATGGATTCTACGGAGATGGAGTCCTTAAGCGACGAGGAGTTCAGCCGACGCGCTGCCGGGGTGCATGTCTTTGCCCGGGTCAGCCCGGCCCATAAGCTGAAAATCGTTCAGGCACTGCAAAACCAGGGCCGCATAGTGGCCATGACCGGAGATGGAATCAATGACGGGCCGGCCCTTAAGGCTGCGGATGTGGGTATCGCCATGGCCGACGGAGGGGCGGATGTGGCCCGGGATGTGGCTGATGTCATTTTAGAATATGATCACCTGGATTCCATGGCCCAGACCATCAGCAACGGTCGGACCACCTACGCCAATATCAAGAAGTCGGTCCACTTCTTCCTGTCCACCAATTTCAGCGAAACCATGCTCATGTCCGGGGCCATTGCCGCAGGACTGGGCTCGCCTTTGACCTCGATGCAACTGCTGTGGATCAATCTCATCTCCGATATTTTCCCCGGTCTTTCGCTGTCCATGGAGGCCCAGGATCCGGATGCGCTTAGCCAGCCCCCGCGGGATCCCCAGGATCCCCTGTTCAGAACACAGGACTACCTGAGAATGACCCTGGAATCTGGCGTGATTACAGCCAATGCCATGGGGACTTATACTTTCGGCCTGCTTAAGTATGGGCCTGGACTGCATGCAGGCGCTTTGGCTTTTCATTCTTTGACTTTATCTCAACTCCTGCATGCCTATTCCTGCCGCAGCCGGAACCGTCTGGGCAGCACGCCGAAAAAGAGCAACCCTTGGCTGCACACAGCAGTGCTCGGATCTATCGGGTTGCATGTGCTGACCATGATTGTCCCTGGACTGCGAAACCTCCTCAACCTGACCCCACTGCGTCTCGCCGACCTGGGTGTTATTGCCGGGAGCAGTCTGACTTCATTTGGTTTGAACGAAGTACTGAAAGGTCAGGACAATGGACGGTTAGCAACAATTAAGTTGCACAAAAACACATCAGGGGATTACAGTTTATATTCTGCAAATGAAAGGATACAATCTCGGATATCCGAATCTTTTTTCAATCACCGCTCGCTGCAGGGCAGTATACCTACCCGGGACGGCGCACAGTGAGCCTTTTTTCACCCACGTCTCTTTGAGCCGATTTGTTTGTCCACCCTGCCGGGGAGAAGCATGCCGAAAAGCCTTATGTCGTCTGTAATTAATGAACTGTTACACGTTCTGACTCAGGAAATAGGAAATCGCTTGAATATGGTTCACCATATTCCCGGCCGCATTCGTCTCAAGTTCGACCCCTCCCTGGCCAGTCTTCCCCTCAGGGAAGAATTCAAAAACCTGCCCCTCGACCTGCGTCCATTTCACATTGAGCATATCAGCCGCTGGTCAAGGTCGATTCTGATTACCTATGATCCCCAGACCATAGACCCTGAGCTGGTGGACGAGGTCTTTACAACCAAAGACTTCCAAAAAAAACGCAAGGCATTACTTCAGCTCATGGATATACTGACCTCCGGCCGGGAATAGCACCAATGATCAAAGGAAGATCCGATAGTTGACATTCAACACGTTAGCCAAACGTTTGGCCTGCTCCTTTCCTATCTCCATTTTACCATTCTCCATTTGTGAAATATGGCCCTGGGGAATACCTGTCTTTTCGGAGAGCTCAACCTGTGTCAGTCCTGCCTTATCCCGGGCTCCACGCAACATAACACTATATTCAGGTTCATCTTGGAACTCAGGAAAGAGTTCCCGCCAAGGGATAGAATCACTCGTGTCAACATAGCCATGCTTCTTGATGTCACGGAGTACATCTTCCTTTTTATCTTTAGTTCCCGTAATTTGAATATCCACAGTTTCAGTATGGTGCCTTTTCGTGAGTACCTGCATACGTCACCTCGACAAGGTTGATTTCTTCTCCAATTTCTTCCCAGATAGCCACATAGGTTGGCTGACCTTCTTTGAAGTGGCAATGATGTTTATTAGATCCGAGCTTTGCATAATGCGGCCAATCCCCTCTAACAGGTCCTGATTCTTCTATGCTTCGCATAAGACTCTGAAGGTTCGCTCTAGCTACCCGGGGCATCTGCCGAGCTCGGAATCTTCGCATGATTCCAGGCGGAGATATTTAAAGCAGTGGGAAATGCCGGGTCCTCGAAACGTTGGCTTGCCATCACAAAATTGTCACTTAAAAGTTATGCGCTTGTCAAAAAATAGAGGTATACAATCCATTGCGCGCGCAAAAATGATTTCATTGTTCTTTTTTGTAATCTGTTGAACATGGAAAAATGGAAATGAGGGAGGTATATCTATGCAAATGAAGCACCATATCGTCTTATTCATATCATTTTGTATCTTCATAAGCATTTCATGAAATTTATTAAATGAGATGAGCAAATAATTTGACAAGAGATCAGCAGGGTTACGACCATGACAAGGGAGAATGCATATGGCTAGCTGTGGGATTTGCGCCGATTTACACGTCCATTCCAAGCATTCAAAACGTCCGTCCCAATGGGTTCTGCAAAAGATCGACTGTCCGGAAAGCTTTTCTGACCCCAAGCAGATCTACGGCCTGGCCCAGGACCGGGGCATGGATCTGGTGACTATAACCGATCACAACTCCATTGACGGAGCCCTGGAGATCGCTCACCTGCCGGGAACATTTATCAGCGAGGAAGTGACCTCCTATTTTCCTGAAGACAAATGCAAGATTCACATTCTGGTCCTGGACATCACTGAAGAGCAGCATCTGGACATCCAGCACCTGCGCCGGAATGTGCATGATTTGATTTCTTATTTGCGGAACCAAGATATAGCCCACATTATAGCCCACCCTTTCTACGACATGGACAATCGCTTGCGGATCGAACATATGGAACAGATGCTGGTGCTCTCTAATATTTTTGAGCTCAACGGTTCACGAGACGAGGTCCAAAACCGCATTCTGCGTCAAGTCTTGGATGCTTTGACCCCGGAAGATATAGAGATTTTAGCTGACAGGTACGACCTGGAACCATGGGGGAAGAGGCCATGGATCAAAACATTGACTGCCGGTTCAGACGACCACTCCTCCCTGAATATTGCCCGAGCCTATACCCGGGTTCCCGGAGCCACCGGAATTGCAGACTTTATACAGGGACTGAAGGACGGGACAACCCAGACCCATAGTCAACCGGCCACAGCCAGGACCATGGGCCACAACCTGTATGCCATTGCCTATCAGTTCTATAAGTCCAGATTCAATCTGGACCGATACGCACATAAAGACGGATTCCTGCGCTTCGTAGACTGCGCCTTGACCGGGAAGACTGTGTGCAGCCGGGGTTTCTGGCTCTGGCTGTACGATACTATTGGAGCAGGACGCAAGGCATGGTCCTTTACCAAATCCTACGACCCTGACGTGTGCGCCATGATCCGCCGGGAGGGGCAGGCCATTTTAGACGACAACCCTGATCTGCTCCAGATGGTCCATGATCCGGACCGTTCTTTGCGTGATCGGGAAAACGACTGGTTTAACTTTGTCCGCTCAGCATCCGACCGCCTGATTCACAATTTTTCTCAGACCCTGACAGGAAGCGCATCCAAGGCCAGACTATTTAATATGTTTCAAGCCATCGGCTCCGGAGGATCAGTCTATGCCCTTTTGGCCCCGTATTTCTTCGCTTTTGGCCTATTCAGCAAGGACCGGCCTTTGGCCCGGGCCTGCCTGGAGAGATTAGGCGGCGAGCCTGATACTCTCCGCTCCAAGGGCACCAAGGTTGCCCTGTTTACAGATACCTTTGATCAATGTAACGGGGTAGCCTTGACCCTGCAGGGCCAGGCCAGGTTGGCCAGAGAGCTGGGTATGGACTTGCATATTCTCACCTGCGGTTCACAGCTGAAGATGGACAATCAGGTGAACTTCCCTCCTTTTCGGCGTATTGAAGTCCCTGAGTACTCGGAGCTGGATCTGGCCTGCCCTTCTTTTTTGCAGATCCTGGACTACTGCGCTGACAACGACTTTACCCATATCCATTCATCTACTCCTGGTCCCATGGGGCTGGCCGCTCTGGCTGCGGCCAAGATCCTGAAGCTCCAGGTTTATGGGACCTATCATACATCTTTTCCTCAATATGCCTCCCAGCTCACCGGAGACGGAGACATGGAAGCTTTGATGTGGAGACTGATGACCTGGTATTATAATCAATTGGACAAGATCTACGTCCCTTCTCAAGCCACCGGAGATGAGCTGGTGGCCCATGGCATCCATAAGGACAAAATTATCACCTATCCTCGGGGAATAGACACAACCCGCTTTCATCCTGAACATAAAAACGGATTCTGGGAAAAACGGTTTGGATTACAAAAGAACCGATTGAAGCTTCTGTATGTCGGCCGGATCTCCAAAGAAAAGAATCTGGATATCCTGGTCCAGGCCTATACCCAGATTTGCAAAGCACGAAAGGATATCCAGCTTATTATCGTGGGAGACGGTCCTTTTTTGGACGAGATGCAAGACGGGCTTTCAGGCACCCAGGCCGTGTTTGCCGGCACTCTGACCGGACTGGAACTAGCTCAAGCCTATGCCTCCAGCGATATCTTCGCTTTTCCTTCCACCACCGACACCTTCGGCAATGTGGTTCTGGAGGCTCAGGCCTCTGGCCTTCCGGTCATCGTCGCCGATCAGGGCGGGCCACAGGAAAACCTTGTTCCGGAACAGACCGGCCTGATCGTTCCGGCCCTGGATGCCCAGGCCTTGCAAAGGGCTGTCCTGGATCTGGCCGATAGCCCGAATCGCCTGGCCGCCATGAAGATCCGGGCCAGGGAGTACACAGAACGACGGTCACTGGAAGAAGCCTTTGCCCGCAGCTGGGGTATGTATGAAGACGGAAGACAGAGGTCAGAGGTCAGCTTTGCCTCCGGCAAATCTGACATATTTTTGGGTCAAAGCGCCCAAAAAACGTTTTGCCGGATTGATCAAGTATGAAACTTGAGATTTAAGCCAGAGGCGTAGGAGATATCCGTTCCAGGGTTTATCCCGTGAAATCTCTTCCATTTCACTGGGATCCTCCCTGGGGACGTCTTCTCTTTATGGCTTTGGCCATCCTCTTATTGTCCCGGCACGTCACAAGGGGACCGGTAGATAAGCTAACTTCTTGTTTCATACGAGTGTTCAGTCACTCCGTTGGCGAAACCGTTGGCTTAGGCATTCAGTTTGGTTAAGGACGAAAACGAAGGATAAAAATGCGAATACTTATCGGCTACTCCATGCGCAGCGGGAGCACACTGCTCCAGCACATCCTGGACCAGCACTCCGCTGTCCGGTCTTTTAGTGACTTGAGCTCACTGCCGGCCCTGGCCTCGGCCTGGATGGGCCTGCAGCCCAAGGGATTCCGGCTGATCAAGCCTATGGATCTTTTCTACCTCCTGCCCGGTTCCGGACTGCACGCATCCTTCGACCGTCATGTCTGGCTGGCCCGGGACCCTAGAGACAGTTATCTGTCGACCGTAGAGTCCGGTTACGCTTATCTGTTCTGGCCGCCGGGAAAGAAGGAGGAGGGCATTGATGTGGGTCTGCTCAGGCGATGGAAGAAAATCGCCGCCCGCTACCTGCACAATTCTGACAAGTGGCACCTGATCCGCTATGAAGACCTGGTCTCAGACCCGGATAAGACCCTTCAATCCTTACTGGATTATATCCAGCTGCCCCGGGAGCAACTGCTTCCCTTCTCCCGCTTCAATCTGCTCAAGGGCGGGGACTACAAGCTGCGCAAGACGAATACAGTCAACCAAAAATCCTTATATCGCTTTACCCGCCAGTTGTCCCCGGAACAGCTCGATGTCTTTGATCACCACCTGGGGGGCGAGCTGAAAGCCTTTGGTTATTCCTAACATCCAGCAAAAAGAAGAAATTTAATTAATGGAACACAGTGAACTGTAACAGGGGCAGAGTGGACTTCCATTTCCAAGTCGTTGGTTAAAAGCAGGCAATCTGCTCCTTCGGCATTCACATCAGCAAATGCGGCCGGCCAACTCACGTTCAGGGATCTGTGTGCGGGATAAGTCTTCAAACCAGACCTGAATACGCTTGGCAATGTCCATACCTTCTTTGATCACAAAGTCTGTCTCTTGATCATTGGCTGCAAAAAAAACCTCCTCATAGTCCCTGCGCAGTTGGTTGTGAACAATATTTTCCGCCAGCCATCCGCTGTCTGTTGAATAAGAGAAGGCTACCCTGTTGCGCAGCCCGGTATCAATGGCATAGGGCTTAAAACCGGCCCGTTGAACCTGTTTCAACGACCACTCGAACTTGCGAACTTGAAACACGAGATAGCTTTCCAGGATCGCAGAAAGGTAGTTTTCAGCTTTGTCCTGGGAGATAGAGAAATTGGCCTTTATTTTATTCACACTGGTACGTCTAGCATTATTGGTCAGTAAATAGACTGCAATGTTATGCAAGTTAGCTACATCCCGTATTTCATGCCGGGCAACAATATCCCGATGCAGAATGTCCTCAAAATAATTTTTCAATAACAATTCCATGATGACCCTGTACCGCAGTAAACTTATCAAAGTAGCCTGCTCCAGGCTTTCGATGCTTCGATCGTCGAGAAGCTTGGGGACCGCGCCTCCTGCTCCTGCTGCAAGAGGATGGATTTGATATTTTGCTCAATGCCTTGTTGTCAAAACGTCACATTTACGGAACACCATCGTAATATCTCTTTGCTATCCCTCCCTACATGGAACCGCAACAAGACCTCTGAACTATCCAATCCAGCCCTTACCACACAGAAAAAGAGAAAGGAGGCGGCCATGTTCAAAAGGCTTGGAGTGCAAACCAAGCTCTTTTTGGGTTGTATAGCCATTGTTTTAGTTACTCTTGTCTGCACGAGTACCATGAATATTTGGCAGTCCAAAAAAGGATATACAGAAAAAGGCCATGAGCTTTTGCTGGGAGTCTCGCAAAATCTATTAAACACCATACAGCTGCAGCATGACTTGACCGTTCATGCCTTGAAATCAGAACTGAACGTTTTCGACTTACAGTTCAATCTCAAAGGTTTTCCAGTTATCAATCCCTTGCATGAACGTGAAGTGCAGCTCCAGCATGGAGATCATGCCGGAGAGACTGTGGTTCTACCCGGGCTCAAGCTTGGCAATACTTTCATCAATGAAGACAATAAGTTGGTGGATACAGTCCGTAAAACAGTTGGCGACCATGTCAGCGTGTTGCTGAAAAACACCAAGCGGTTTGTACGCATCTCAACAACCCTGACCCGGAACGGGGAGGACCACAGGGCGATAGGCGGATTTCTGTCTTCCGATCTTCCGGCGGCCCAAGCCCTAGCCCAGGGCAAGCCGTATTCCGGAATGGTGCGCATTCAGGGAGACACCTATCTGGCCGCCTACCAGCCCTTGCTCGACCTGCGCGGCAAACAAGTCATCGGTGCCCTGGAAGTGGTGCGCAAACTGCTTACTCCCGATCTGGCAGAAACCCTGGAGCGGCTCAATGTAAACGGCCACGGCTATTCCATGGCTGTAGCCTCCTCCGGCCGCCTCCTGCTCCATCCTCACAATCAAGAACCAGAACAGTCATGGACCTACGCAAAACTCTCAAATGCTGAAAATTTAAACAACAGCGTTCATGCCTACCGCCAAGACGGCCATGACCGGTTGGCTGCGGTCAATTATTTTTCTCCCTGGGACCTGTACTTGGTGACCACAGTAAAGGCCAACGCCCTGAGCCAGGGCATCAACTCTCAGGTCTGGACCGCCGCCGGATTGAGCGCCACCCCATCTCTTGCTTTGGCCCTTGTGGTAATCTGGTTTGTCAGCCGTCACATCATGAACCCAATCAACCGACTGGCAAATCGGTCTGAACAGATAGCCAACGGAAAAACGGATCTTGCCTTTGACTTCGGCACGAATGACGTTATCGGTCAAACAGCCCAGGCCCTGGAAAGCTTGCTCCGACAGCTCAACAACCGTATGGCCTTTGCTCAATCACTCCTTGACGGTATATGCCTCCCGTTTGTCGTCGTAGACCTTAACAACCGCATCACTGCCGTGAATGAAGCAGCACTTAAAATTATCGGGCGTTCGGGACAGCCTTTTGATTACCACGGTCTGAAAGTGGAGAGTCTCGTTAACTTGGACCGTAATCAGCTATTTGTCACCCAGCATGTCTTAGAAACCGAGCAGTTCACCGAAGATGACATTGTTTTGCAATACGCCGGGCAGGGCAAGGATGTGCACCTTCGGATCTCAGCCAATCCCATTTACGATGCCCAGGGCGGATTGATTGGGGTCTTCGCCCTGTGGGTGGACATGAGCTTTGAGCGGGCCCATCAGCAACAGATGAATCGATTGACCCAGACAGCCCAGGACCAGGCCGTCAAAGGAGATAATATCGTCCAGGAGTCTATAGCAGCCATGCAGGAAGTCCACGGACACATGGCACGCCTCCAAGATGATGCGGGTGAACTGGAACAGGCCGTCGAGGCCATCGACGGAGTTCTACATCTCATATCCGGCGTGGCCAAGCAGACAAATCTTTTGGCCTTGAATGCCGCGGTGGAAGCAGCCCGTGCAGGTGATGACGGACGAGGGTTTGCCGTCGTAGCCCAGGAAGTACGTAACCTAGCCGTCAAGACCCAGAAGGCGACAAAGGATGTTGAGGATCAGATTGCAGCCATCCAGGTTAAATTTCAGTCCACAGCGACAGCCACGGCTGAAGCGGCCCTGGCTGCTTCCCAAGGAAACCGCCTGGCCTCCCAGGCAGGGGAAGTGATGCACAACCTGGTAACTGCGGTGCAAAAGTCGGCCCAGGAAGTCTGGCAAGCATGATTCCAGAGCATGCATTCCTCGTACGAAGACAGAAAGCAGCTTACCGGTCGAGTTCATTCCAAAGCAGGCTTCGCCCGCAACCTCATGAAGAGAGAATTGAACCACGAAGATTCACGGATAAGGCACTCACATTTTTATGATCAATCCGGCTAAGCTAAAGGGGGAAATAGAATCATTATGGTCCAAGCCATTGCACACAACAACACCCTTTTCGGGTCGGGTGCTTCCATCCGAACATTTTCCATCCTGTCCAGCACGCCTGCCTGTGAGAACGGAAAAAAGCTCCGGGAGTTTATCAGCAAGGCGGATCACCTCAGCCTGGTGCTGCTGAAAATATCCGACTTATCCCTGCTCCGGCATCTGTACGGAGACTCCTTGTACTGGGAAATTCGGGACATGACCATTGAAGCCATTCAGCAAGTGACCTCCCGCTTAGGGTACGCAAATTCCCAGAATATTGGGCTCTATCTGTGCGACTCAGGCGAGTTCGGCCTCTTGAGCAATACGATCCTGAAATCAGACACCCTCCTGGACTGGGCCTTTTCTGTGCGCATGGAGGTGCAAACTGAGCTCAGATCCTGGCTTGTGAAACACACCGGCCTGCAGCTGAAGATACAGCTCGGATATGGCTCATCTGCACACACCAGTTTTGCACCTGAACAAGAGCTGATAAAGATACTCAGTGCTGCCAGAAAAATATCCTCCAGCAGCCTGAACACAGCCCAGCTGTCCCTGACCAAAGAGTTCCGGTCCATACTCAGCCAGGGTCGCATTCAAGTTGTCTATCAACCCATCCTCGACTTTTCCACAGGCCGGATTTTGGGCTGGGAAGCCCTCAGCCGGGGACCTGCCGGGAGCCAATTTGAATCTCCTGTCTCTTTGTTCGATTATGCCGAGGAATCAGGCTCCCTCTTCGAGCTGGAGAAAGTCTGCCGGCAAAAAGCCCTGGCTCACTGCAGTCCCCTGAACCCGGGCCAAAAGCTCTTCTTGAACATCCACCCCCAAACCCTGGTCGACCCAGACTTCACCCCCGGAGAAACTCTGAATATACTGAGAAAAATCGGACTGGAACCGGATAATGTGGTCTTTGAAATCACAGAGCGCCACAGCATCAAGGACTTCAGCCTGTTCCACAAAACACTCACCCACTACAGATCCCAGGGGTTTCTGGTAGCAGTAGACGATGTAGGAACCGGCTATTCCGGGCTATGGACTATTGCCCAGATCCGGCCGGACTTCATCAAGATCGACATGTCACTGGTCCAGGGTTTGGACCGGGATCCGGTGAAGCGATCCTTGATGGAGACGTTCGTCACCTTCGCGGACAAGATCGGGTCCAAAATCATAGCCGAAGGCATAGAAACGGAAACCGTGTTCTCTGCATTGCTCTCCCTGGACGTTCATTTCGGTCAAGGGTTTTATTTTTCCCGCCCCAAACTGCCCAAGCCCCAAGTTTCCCTCACACTGCACAACAGGAGAAGGTCCTCTCAGCCTCAATCCGTGGAGAGGTCCTTTTCCATAGAATACCTGGTTCAGAAAGTACCTGTGGTCAACCCTTCCATCTCGGTTAAAGAAGTCAAGGACATCATGGGCCAGCAAGGCCCCATGGGCAGCGTAATTGTGGCCCTGGGCAGCGATCCGGTAGGTCTGGTTATGAGCTATCATCTGGACCGCCAACTGGCTTCTCAGTATGGAGTTGCCCTGTATTCCAAGCGGGATGTGACTTCGCTCATGGACAGCAATCCTTTAGTGGTGGACGCCGCGGAGCCTGTGGAGAACGTGGCCAGTCTGGCCACCGGAAGAAGCCGCTTCAAGATATATGACGACATCATCGTCACTCAAGGTTCAACTATCCTGGGAATCGCCTCTGTGCAGAAGCTGATCGACGCCATGGCCAAGTTTCAGATAGAAATGGCCAAAGGAGCTAATCCCCTCACCGGCCTTCCCGGAAACATCGCCCTGGAGAACGAAATTGAGACCCGTCTGGTCAGTAAACAGCTATTTAGCATCATTTATGCCGACCTGGATAATTTCAAGGCCTTCAACGACATCTACGGATTTCAAAGCGGGGACCAGGTCATCAAGCTTTTGGCCAAGATTATCCAGCACGCCGTCTCCAGGCATGGGTCTTCCACCGATCTGGCCGGACATGTGGGCGGGGATGATTTCATCATAATCACCGGCAACCAGCAGGCTGAGCGCATATGCGTGAGCATCGTGAGATGCTTTAGGCGGCTGATCAAATACTCTTACAGTCCCCAGGACAAAAAAAGAGGTTGGATTGAAGCCCAGGGACGGGACGGAAAGAACGGGAAATTCCCATTGGTTTCGGTCTCCCTGGGCATCCTGCACTGCACCGGACAGACCAACCTCAAGGCCATCAGCGAACGGGCAGCTGAAGTCAAGACCTACGCCAAGTCCCAGCCGGGGAATACCTATGTGATTGACCGCAGAGGCATGCTGAACTGATAGATATGATTGAACAGAAATCAGCCAGAAAAATACTCGAGATGCCAATATAAACTTTCAATCCGGCAAAGCTGAATTCAAATTGAGATCAAAAATTCATATGTATGACCACCTTATCCTGTGGAATACCGCGAAGCAGGAACTGGCCGGGGCCTACCGCCTGGGCAGGACGGACGTTTTGCTGGCCCGTTCCGGAGGGAAAAAGAACCTGTACACCTCCACCCTGTTTAGGTTTCGTCCGGCATTCTTCCGCCAAATTCGGGAATTTCTGGAGCTTGGCCGCTCCTTCATCGCCCCTGCCTATCAAAAGGACTACCTGCCCCTCTTGCTCCTTTGGAGGGAATTGGGCAGTTCGTACAGAAACGACCGCACTACCGCTTCCTGTTTGGACCGGTGAGCATCAGCCAGGATTACGACAGCCCAAAACGTTCTTTTTCATTGAGCGAACCGCATGACAACTAAGTTGTGGCAGCAGGCTTGCTTTGTATCTCCAGGGACTGAATCCTTTGGCGTAACGCATCAATGGTTTTTTCTTTATCAAAGGTGAATCCCTGCGGGTGTACTTCTCTGTTCTCTTCTCTGTCATTGAAAAGCTATATTTTTGTCATAGAGCTGAGAAGCCTGTTGGGTACATTGGGAAGTGAATTGCTCTTCAAAAGAGCATGGATGGAACACCTTGTTCTTATTGGTGTTTTTGCTTGAAGAGTATCTTGCAAACAAAGGGATGATGTATCCACGACACTGTAAGGGGGAAATTTATGAGCACTCACTCGTTTTCACGGAGAAAGTTTTTACAAACCGGCGCTGCAGCGTTGCTCGGAACCTCTCTGTTTATGAGTACCGGGACAAAGCTCTTTGCTGCTCCAACCAAAACGCCTTTCGGCCAAATCCGTTTCGGAGTGATCGCAGATCCACACCTGGATATTCGTGGAAAGAACGGCATGAAAATGAGTCAAGACAGCCTCAGCTGTGTGCAAAAAACAGTTCAAGACCTCAATCAGGAAAAGGACTTGGCCTTTGTTCTTGTTGCTGGTGATCTCTTGCTGGATGGGGAACGGGAAAATGCCGAGGCCTTGAAAAAAGAGCTGGACACCTTGTCCATGCCGTATTTTGTGGTCGCGGGAAACCACGACTTTGTTCCTCAGGACCCTGCCAAGCGAAGAGAAGGATTTAGCTATATGACGATCGAAGAGTTCGTCACGTATTTTCAAGGTCATGGGTATGATCAATCAGGTAAGCGCTATTATGCCCGGGAGATTGTTCCAGGCCTCAGGCTGATCGGCCTGGATGCCTGTCTGCCCATGGAAAAGAACAAGTGGGGAGGTGTTCTGCCCCAGGAGCAGCTGACCTGGCTGGATCAGGAACTGCGCGAGCATTCAGATGCCTTGAACCTGATCGTCATGCATCACAACTTTATTCGCTGGACCGCAGATGAGCTGCCCGGTGGGCCCAAGCAGTGGTTTTGTATAGACAATGATCAGGAAGCTCGGGCTCTCTTATCCAAACATGCCCCGGCAGCACCAGTGGTTCTTTCCGGTCATCGTCATATCGGTCTGAATCAGAAAGAAATTAATGGAGTCAACTACTTCATCATGCCATCGATCAATTCATATCCCATGCGATATACACTTTTCACGATTTCCAACAAGCATGTGTCCTGGAGGACCCCCATGGTGGACGTCAGTGAGTCCAAGCATTTGGAAGCTAAAAAAAATCTGCTTCAAGCCACATGGTGGCGGGCCTCTCAATTCCAGGAAGACAGTACGTTCAATAACGCCAAGGTCTTAGGTCTTTATGAGAACAATGATATGACCTTGGGCTCTATTCCCCTCTAAAATGTATATCCATCCTGAGCTTCCTTAGCGCAGCAGCTGTTTGCGCTAAGGAAGAGCTTGACAAACAAGTGGTCTTTCTTCTGGATACGAGATCTGTTTTGCTGTCATATTTCAGCCCTTTACACACCTCGAAAGCAATCTTCTCTTTATCAGTGCCGATCCCAATTGGTGACTCTGTGAGGCTTCCAAGAAAGACTGTCTTCCTTCAGGTTCCAATTGTATACTGGTGAGATTTCAAGATGGCCTACCACTCTGAGGATATACAGATGTGGGATCAATGGTTTCGCATATTTTGGTGAGGATCGCGAGACAAGGAGATTTTGGATGGGTCAAAAGAATTTTATAATCGACAC
>CAYZLB010000023.1:0-29336 GCA_964479235.1 uncultured Desulfohalobiaceae bacterium | reverse complement strand
TCCCCAGGGGGATTTGAACCCCCGTCGCCGGCGTGAAAGGCCGGTGTCCTGGACCGGGCTAGACGATGGGGACGCCCTGTATTGGCTGGGGGTAAAGGATTCGAACCTTTGTTACCGGGGCCAGAACCCGGCGTCTTGCCTCTAGACCAACCCCCAAACGCGAAAAGAATGTTTAAAGAATCAGCTCTCAAATGTCAAGCAAAAATTTGCACTTTTTTATCCTGCGGCCAGTCTACGTGTACGGCGTTTGAGCTGCTTGATCTGTTTACGCAGCTTGTCCTTATCTTTTTGGCTCAAGCCTTCGGCTTCCATCTTCTGGGTCCGCAAATCCTTAATCCGCCGCTTCAAAGACCAGATCTCTTCCTTATATGCATTAGCCTGCGTATCTTCTGTGATGCCTAAAACTTCTTTTATGGCACCTACGAGTTCCTCCTTGCCCATTCCGGAAGCCCCAGTGATCTGAGGTATCTTTTCAATAGTCAGTTCGCGCAGTTCCTTGGCTGTCATCTTTTCCAAGGGCTTGGAGAGTTGCAGGGACTCCAGAGTCAATTCATCACTCATATCTAACTGTCCTCCTCGACACGATTGTTTGACAAATTATAGATCATTTCAGTTATTACTATGAGTTACTGTTCTGAGCTGCTTCTTTCACGGCCCGAACATAGGCCTCATAACAGGAGCGGATGGCTGAGCCTTTCGGAAGATATGGAAATAATTCGCCAATATGTTCGGGAAGTTCGGGCTCCGGCTTTATCCAGGAATGCTCTAGCCGGACTCCGTCCAGACAAGTCCTTCCCTTTATCAGCTCTACTACCACTTTGTCAAAGGGTTGTTGATCCAAAAACTCAAGCACCCGTTCCAGTATCTCCTGGGCATAAAACCTGAGCTCCTGCATTGCCACGCTGTCGGTTACCCCGATGACCAGATTTCCTTTCCTTCGACCCAAAGGCTTGGCCATTTCACTAAGTTCTGAGCCGACAATTTCTGGCCAATGTTGCCACAAACGGGCAATATCCAGATTTTCCTGCATGTCCTTTGACCGAACATAGGTCTTGAGCGCTTGAGCAATAGCTTTCATATTTCTCATCATACCTGACTTTTGTCTCAAGAACAAGCATCGTGACAAATGTGTCGCATCGAATTCTGCTTGCCCGGAACGACAGATAGTGATAGCCATTGTGGCTATGCCCGATATCGCACCATTCATCCAACAGTTTGCCATCCTGGCTGTCCCCGTGCTCATGGCCATTACCTTTCATGAGGTGGCTCACGGATATGTGGCCTACCTCCTGGGCGATCCAACCGCCAAGTCCGCCGGCCGTCTGACCTTGAATCCGATCAAGCATTTGGATCCCATCGGTACCCTGGCCCTTTTTTTGGTCAAAGTGGGATGGGCCAAACCGGTGCCTATTAATCCCAGATATTTTCAGAATCCGCGTCAGGGCCTGATCTGGGTTTCCCTGGCCGGCCCAGTGACAAATTTCATCCTGGCTGTTCTTTTTGCCCTGGCCTTCCATGCCCTGATTGCCGTATACGGCCATATGCCCCAGGGAAGGGCTATGGGTGTGTTTGAACCTCTGGCCTATATGTTTCAAGCCGGGGTCCTGGTCAATCTGGGGTTGGGCCTTTTCAATCTCTTGCCCATTCCCCCTTTGGATGGAAGCAATATTCTGGCCGGGCTCCTTCCGCCCCAATTAGCTCAAAAATACATGCAAAGTGCCAAATACGGCTTTATAGTCATCATTGTTCTGTTTTTGACCGGGGCAGTTCACAAGGTGATTGTACCCGTCTTGTATACCATAGCTTCCTGGCTTCTGCCCCTATAGGAATTGGAGACAAAGCTGACAAGGAGTAGATTGCAACTATGACCACGGTTCATCGCATTGTATCCGGCATGCGTCCCACCGGGCCGCTTCATCTTGGCCATTACTTCGGCGTTCTCCAAAACTGGATTCAGCTGCAAAAAGAACATAATTGTTCATTCTTTATTGCTGACTGGCACGCTTTGACCAGTGAATACGCCTCCCCCCAAAAGATAGGCTCCTTTGTCCCGGAACTGCTCATCGACTGGCTCGCCGCCGGACTGGACCCCCAGAAATCGACGATTTTTCGGCAGTCACAGGTCCTGGAACATGCAGAGCTCAATCTGTTACTGGGCATGATCACCCCTTTGGGCTGGCTGGAACGCAATCCAACATACAAGGAAATCAAACAGGAATTGGTAGCCAAAGACCTGAACACCTTTGGTTTTCTCGGCTACCCTGTTTTGATGACTGCTGATATTTTGATGTACAAAGCCACCATGGTCCCGGTGGGGCAGGATCAGCTTCCCCACTTGGAGCTGTGTCGGGAAATCGCCCGCCGATTTAACTATTTTTATGGCCAGTATTTCCCGGAACCCCAGGCCCAGCTCACGGAAACAGCCAAAATAGCCGGGCTGGACGGACGAAAGATGAGTAAGAGCTACGGCAATGCCATTTCATTGGGTGAAGACATACAAGATGTGCGGACAAAAATCATGTCCATGCTCACGGATACCGACCGTAAAAGACTTAAAGACCCAGGTGATCCGGCCAATTGCAACCTGTTTCCTTACCTGCGGCTTTTATCTCCAGGAGAAGACTTTCCGGAAATTCGTGAGGGATGCACCCAAGCCACTCGGGGATGCATGGAATGCAAGAAACTCCTGGCCGGGATGATGGAGGAATTTTTGGTCCCCATCCAGGCCAAACGCAATGAACTCAAAGCCAATCCAGGACTGGTCCAGTCCATCTTGGATCAGGGCACGGCCAAGGCCAGGGAGGAGGCGCAAGGCAATATGCAGGAAATCAGGGCAAAGATGGGCTTTGGAAGATAGACGGACAACTCCGGGGTCGACGAAGTAGAGGACCAGAGAGGGCAGGGATTACACGCAACGCATGGTTGCCCACTCTTATGCGCACATCCATTATTTTCCGCGGTCAACTATTGTGTTGTCCTGATCCACAAAAACCAGCCTGGGTTCGTGACTGGTCATTTCGTCTGAACTCAGCCAGGCATAGGAGGCAATGATCACCTTGTCTCCGGCCTGACCTTTAAGGGCTGCTGCCCCATTGAGACCGATCTCACCTTCGTTGCCCACAATGGCATACGTCGTCAGTCGGTTGCCGTTGGAAATATTGTACACATCCACCTGCTCATTGGGCAGAATGCCTGCTGCCGCCAAAAGCTTGGGACAGATGGCGATACTGCCCACGTAGTCAACATCTGCAAAGGTGATCGTTGCCCGATGAATCTTGGCCTGTAAAAAACATCGCATTGCCATAGTCTTATCCTTCCACCAATACGTTATCAATCAATCTGGCCGAACCAATATGCACGGCCACAGCTGCCAAGGCCTGGGATTCGACACGTTCCACAGGGGTCAGCTCCCAGGGATGTACAAAATGCACATAATCTATACGTCCGGCAGGAATATTTTGGGCATAATATTGTTCCAAGCCGGTCTGTAATGCTGCGGCATCCTTTTCTCCATCCCGGACCCGCTCCTGAACTCTTTGCAAACCGGCATAAATATGCGCTGCCTGACGTCGTTCCTCATTATTGAGATAAGCATTCCGAGAGCTCATGGCCAGCCCGTCCCCTTCCCGGACGATCGGTCTGCCCACAATTGCCACCGGCAGGTTCAAGTCCCGGACCATGCGGGTGATAACGACCATCTGCTGCCAGTCCTTTTGACCGAATACCGCCTTGTGGGGCAAGGCCATGTTCAAGAGTTTGCAGACAACAGTACAAACCCCGCGAAAAAAGTGGGGTCTGCTCCGGCCGCATAAGTTTGCGCTCAACCCGGGAACATCCACCCAAGTGTCGTGATCTGCGGCATACATCTCTTGAGAATGGGGTGTAAACAGGATATCAACTCCTTCCTCTCCGGCCAAGTCCATATCCCGTTCCAGGTTTTGGGGATATCGGTCCAGATCTTCACTTGGCCCGAATTGCGCAGGGTTGACAAACAAACTGACCAGCACAGTATCCGCATTCTCTCTGGCCCAACGCATGAGACTCAAATGCCCTTGGTGAAAATAGCCCATGGTCGGAACCAGAGCGGTCACCTGCCCGGAACAACGCAACTGAAAACACTGCTGCTGAAACTCATCCGCTGCACTGACAACTTGCATCATATTTGCTCCCGGTTCAGCTTTTCTTTGGCAAATCTGAAATATTTTTGCATCAAAGCTGGCAAAAAAGAAAGATGAGCCGGATTGATAGATGGAGAACCTGGTATTCTATAACCGTAAACCTTATATTTGTTCCTGGTCTCAGTACATGACTCTGGCCAGGGTCAGCCCCCTGGCCGGAGCAGTAGCCGGCCCTATCCTGCGATCTTTTTTCTCCAAAAGGGCCTGCAGCTGTTCCAGACTCATCCTGCCGGTCCCCACAGCAACCAGAGCAGCCATCATATTTCGGACCATTTGCTTTAAAAAGCCATTGGCCACAAAGCGGCAATCGATTCTGTTTTCCTGGATCAAAAACTGTATACAGCGAATAGTGCGCACAGTATTTGCCACTGGTGTGCCCATATTTTGAAAGGCGGCATAATCATGTGTCCCCTCAAGAATGGGGACCGCTTCCTGCATAAGTTCACTTTGCAGTTTGGGCACCCACCAGACAAAGGGCCTGTTCTGGGGCAAAACATAATCCGGATGGGTCCAAAGGGTGTATATATATTCCTTTTCCCGGGCCGAATATTGGGCATGGAATTCGGATGATACATAGTTCGCTTCCCGCACGGCCACGTCTTCAGGAAGCATACGGTTCAAGGCCCGAACCCAGGGCACGTTTCTGCGTTTCTCCGGAACATCTGCGTGAGCCACCTGCCCCAGGGCGTGGACTCCGGAATCTGTTCTCCCTGAACCAGGAACATGTACCTTGTGGGAACAAATCGTGCTCAGCACCTCCTGCAGACAACCCTGCACGGTCCGGGCCCCACCAGGCTGAACTTGCCAACCTTGAAATTGAGTGCCAGTATAGGCCACAACCAGTTTTAAGCGGGGCATAGAGTTCAGGTGCCCTTATTTTGAGGGCCTGTCAAGGATCTCATAGAATCTTGCAAAGGATGATACAATGAATAGTGATCGGAACATATACTTGCACACTGTGCCCATTGAACAGGCAGTTGAAGAGATCAAGAACCGTATTGACCGTAATGCCCTTGTGGGGACTGAGATTGTGCCCACTCATGAGGCTGCCGGACGGATCACATCCCGGGCGGTGTATGCCAAATGCTCCTCGCCCACATACCATTCCGCTGCCATGGACGGGATTGCCGTCAATGCCGAAAGCACTTTTGCCGCCCGGGAAGGGCAACCGGTCAGCCTGGGGCTGGGGACAAAATACCAGCCGGTAAATACCGGAGAGCCCATGCCCGCATTTGCCGATGCTGTGATCATGATCGAGCACGTGCACCAGGTCGATGAACATACAGTACAGATCGAAGCCCCGGCTCATCCCTGGCAGCATGTGCGGCGCATCGGAGAGGATATTGTAGCTACTGAACTCATTCTGCCTCAAAATAAGACTTTGAATCCGTACGACATCGGGGCCCTGCTCAGCGGTGGAATATTTGAGGTGGAAGTACGTCAAATGCCGAAAGTACATATCATCCCGACCGGGGACGAAGTCCTGGACTTTACCTCCCGCCCCGAACCCAAGCCTGGCCAGGTTATTGAGAGCAACTCCCAGGTCCTGGCGCTGATGGCCCGGTCCTGGGGGTGCGAGGTGAGCCGGGTTCCACCTGTGCCAGACGATGAACAGGCCCTGACCAGGGCGGTTCAGGAAGCTATTGATTCCGGCAAACATATCGTGGTTATCGGGGCCGGTTCCTCCGCCGGAAGCAAAGACTACACCCGCAAAACCATGGACAGCCTGGGAGAGGTGATCATTCACGGCATAGCGGCCATGCCGGGCAAACCCAGTCTGCTGGGAGTAAGTGGAAACACTCTTCTGGTCGGAGCTCCGGGATATCCGGTGAGCAGCGTTATCTGTTTTGATCAGCTGATAAGGCCCTTGATTGCCTGGCTGGGACACGTCCGCGCGGCCGTCCGCCCGACCATTCCGGTATCCCTGACCCGAAGTGTACCCTCCAAGCTGGGCCAGGATGAGTTTCTTCGTCTGAGCATCGGTCGGGTTGGTGAACACTGGGTGGGGACGCCCTTGCCCAGGGGAGCAGGGATGATCACTACCTTGACCAAGGCTCAGGGCATAGCCAAGATTCCCAGATCGATGGAGGGACATCCTGTAGACAAGCCCCTGACCACTGAATGCCTGGTCTCCAGGCAGGAACTGGAACAGACCCTGGTCTGCGTAGGCAGTCACGACAACACGCTGGATCTTCTAGCCAATGAACTTATGGACCAGGAAGAACCTATCACCCTGGCCTCCACCCATGTTGGCAGCCTGGGCGGGCTGCAGGCCATAAAACGGGGAACCGCGCATTTGGGCGGTGCACACCTTTATGATCCGCAGACCAAGGATTACAACTTTCCTTTCTTGGACAAATACTTGCCCGACGTGAATGTCCAGGTGGTCAACCTGGCCATCCGCCATCAAGGCTTGATCGTACCCAAGGGAAACCCCAAGAATATCAAGGGCATCAATGACCTGACCGGCTCAGGTCTGATTTTCATCAACCGTCAACGCGGAGCGGGCACCCGGATTTTGTTTGACGATCATCTCCAACAGGCCGGCATCTCCCCGGATCAAATCATTGGATATGATCATGAGGAATTCACTCATATGGCCGTTGCAGTCAACGTCCTGTCCGGCACAGCGGATTGTGGAATGGGAATCTTTGCCGCAGCCAAGGCGCTGGATCTGGATTTCGTGCCTTTAGCCCGGGAACGCTACGATCTGATCATCCCCGTAGCCCACTTGGAGAACAACAAAATCCAGGCAGTGGTCAGCCTGCTCAAGACTTCGTCCTTTCAGGAAAAAATCAAAGGGTTGGGAGGATATGAGACCACATTGAGCGGGCAGATCATGCGGCCGGGAATGGGACTGGGAGAAAAGTAGTGGCCAGCTAGTCCAAAGATTCAATCTTTCGTTTACAACTTGGGGGTTCAAGGTTCCAGGTTCACGGTTCACGGTTATAAGAATAAAATCAATAAGATAGGGTGATATTGTAATTTCCGGATTGGCCTTCGATCATTGTCAACAAATACAACCACCTATGTAAGGACTTTTGACTGTCGAGGTCCCAAGTATAAGGAAAAACAGCATCATAAGGAGTTGGAATCACAGTACCCTCCCCTAACCCCTCCCTTTACAGCTGCGCAAAGCCGCAGCAGGGAGGGGGAACCAGAGGATCAAGTTTATCAGCACATTTATAGTCTAATTTATCAAGATCTAACGAAGACCAAGCTCCTTGGATTTTCACCATGAGCTGTCGATTACGGTTCCCCGTCCGGCACTCAATTGCAAAAAAAATATTGGTGTCTTTTTTGACAAGCCCCACATTGGCAATTGAGTGCCGGACGGGGACAGGGGTGGGTAGTCATGATGACAGATTCCTTTCAATCCGCTGCGGCAAAAGATACATGATCACCGATATCCAGCCCCAGGTGCCGGGCACAGGACTGCTGGTTGCAGGCCAACTCCAGATAGCCCTGGCTGCCGGCCAGGATCCCAATCCTGGATTCCGGGATTTGGGCATAGGTGGATACTGGGAAGATGCTCTCCTGTCTTGGATCTTCGAGATGAATCGGTCTATCCTTCGGAAAGTATCCTGCCCACTGCTCAGCCGGCAGGTTTACAACACAGTTGCCGAAATGATCCACATGCACAACAACAGTCTTTACCCTGCCGCCGGTCAGGCTGGGACGAATGAAGACTGGACGACAGCACTCGGTAAGTGATACTTCAGCACCCAATTGACTGGGATCGCGGCCATGAGCTAATTGACAGGCCAAAGGGGCAAAGATATCTCGGCCATGAAAGGTTGAACTGACTCTTTGCTCCATGATGCGGGAATGGATGCGCCAGATCCGGCCGTCTGCCTGACGGTGAACCAGCAGGTCCAGGAGGCCGTTGTCCGGCACCAGTACAGACTTTTCCCCCTGTTGAAATAAGAGGATGGACCGCTCGGTACCCACGCCGGGATCGATCACGGCCAGACCTATCGAGTCTTTAGGCAGATAAGACCAGGAGGAGGCCAGAAAAAAACCGGCCTGGCAGATATTGTGCGCACGAACCCCGTGGCTGAGATCCAAAATTCCGGTCCGGGGAAAATGCGAAAGAAGGACGGCCTTCAGCTGCCCCACATAGGGATCCTGATGGCCAAAGTCCGTGAGGAGAAAAAAACACCCAACCATATGAAAATACTCTTTGCCTTGCTTGTGATCGCCGCCGGCATGGTCGCCCCGACCCAGGCCGGGATTAACGCCAGGCTCAGCCAATGGCTGAGCAGCAATTTCCTGGCCGCCTTGGTCTCCTTTTTGGTCGGCACATTGGGACTCTTTGTCCTGACCCTGATTTTGCGCATCCCCTGGCCGCCATTGGCCTCCTTAAGCGGCAGTCCCTGGTGGATCTGGATCGGGGGATTTGGCGGCGCCTTTCTGGTCACTGTTACCATTATCGCCGTACCCAAACTTGGGGCCACCACCATGTTCGCCTTTTTCCTGGCCGGACAGATGTTGGCCTCCCTGATTTTTGACCACTTTGGTCTCATTGGGTATCCGGTGCATCCCATCTCCATTTGGCGGGTAGTGGGCGTACTTTTGCTCAGCGCCGGAGTTTTGCTGATCAAAAATACGTGAGATGATAAAGAGGGCGAATAATCATTCGCCCCTAACTCACCACGCGCCAGTATATCATGAATACACTGGCGGGCCTTTACGAATAACAAATAACATTCACGCCGAAGGCAAAGCTGCCTACTGCCCAGCCTACCAAACCATTTTTTTCCAGGCATTGATCAGCCCGTTGGTCGAACTGTCGTGCGACGAGACTGTTTCCGCGGCCTTCAGTTCGGGCAAGATGGCCTTGGCCAGCTGTTTGCCAAATTCAACCCCCATTTGATCAAAGGAATTGATATCCCAGATCGCCCCTTGGACAAAGATCTTATGCTCATACAGGGCCATGAGCGCGCCCAGGGTGTATGGGCTGAGCTCATCGATCAGGATGGAGCTTGAGGGACGATTGCCGGGGAAGACCTTGTGGGGCAAAAGACGATCAATCTCCTCCTTTTCCAGGCCTTGGGCTTGCAGTTCCTGCCTGACCTCCTCAGTGGTCTTGCCCCGCATCAAGGCCTCGGTCTGGGCAAAGAAATTGGCCAGGAGTATCTGATGATGCTCCCCAAGGGGATTGAGACTGCGGGCAAAGGCAATGAAATCACAGGGTACAATCCTGGTACCCTGATGCAAAAGCTGAAAAAAGGCGTGCTGTCCGTTGGTGCCAGGCTCACCCCAGATGACCGGACCTGTTTGATACCCCACAACCTCGCCGCCCAGAGTAACCCGTTTACCGTTACTTTCCATCTCGCCCTGCTGCAGATAGGCCGGAAAATCTTCCAAATACTGATCATAAGGCAGTACGGCCTGGGTTTCAGCCCGAACAAATGAGGAATACCAGACAGCCAAAAGGCCCATAATAACTGGAATATTCTCCTCCAGGTCAGCTGTGCGAAAATGTTCGTCCACCATATGCGCTCCGCGCAGGAACTGTTCAAATCCGTCCATGCCAATGCGCAGAGCCAAAGGCAGGCCGATGGCCGACCAGACGGAATACCGCCCCCCTACCCAATCCCAGAATCTGAACATATTGTTTGGATCAATGCCGAATTTGCGGACCTCCGGCTCATTTGTGGAGACGGCCACAAAGTGCCGGGCTACATCCGCCGCGTCACCCAACTGGTCCATGAGCCATTTTCGGGCGGAGAGGGCATTGGTCATGGTTTCCTGAGTGGTAAAAGTCTTGGAGGCAATGACGAACAGGGTTGTTTCCGGATTCAAGGTTTGCAGGCACTGGTGGAGATGGGTGGGATCGATATTGGAGACAAAATGACAGGAAAGTCCCGCTTGCCCGTAAGCAGCCAAGGCTTTGGCCGCCATACGCGGGCCGAGATCCGAACCTCCGATCCCGATATTGACCACATCGGTGATAGCTTTCCCGGTACTCCCCGTCCACCTCCCTTTCCGGACCCGGGAAGTAAAATCCCGCATCTGGTCCAGAACCGCGTTCACCTCGGGCATCACATCCTGTCCATTGACCTCAATGGGCCGATTGGACCGGTTGCGCAAGGCCACATGCAAAACGCTGCGGTCTTCGGTCCGATTGATACGATCTCCAGCAAACATGGCCTGGATCTTGGCCGGGAGATCCATTTCCAGGGCCAGGGAGATCAACATCTCCATGCCAAGGGTGTCTATACGCTGCTTGGAATAATCATAGAGGATTGGCCCCAAACGCAGGGAAAAGCGCTCGAACCGGCGAGGATCGTCCCGGAACATGTTCCGCAGATGAACTTCTTCCATGGCCAATTGATGGTCAGTCAAAGAGTTCCAGGCTTGAGTGGATGTAGGTGTGGTCATGGATAATCTCCTTTCAGATGTGCCGGATTGATAATGACTTGCGGGCTCAAAGTTCAAAGCTGAAAGCTCAAAGGAATAAAAAAAAGAGGTCAAACCATTTTTTATACAAACTCGGCCGCCAGAATCTACGCCAATGGGAACGATTCCTTGGATTACCGTACACTCCTCTCCGTCATTGCCCGGCCGTTATTGGGCGAATACATCGGAACCATTCGCGTCACGCGGGACGCGTGACAATCCAGGGGAAAGGCTGGTTCATCATGGCCATACAGATAAAACTGGATTTCCGCCTCCGCAGGAATGACGGGAAAGAGTCGAATTTTCGCTGTAGTGTCAACTCTCTCCCTGCTTTAACTGCCAACCGTGGAGCAGGCCAAAGGCTCCGGCCAGCATCATGTCACCACCCGGAGCAGGGAAGGTGACCGGAAAATCTTGGAGCATGTCTCTTCTCGGTCCAAGAACAACCACAGAATCAAAATGTATCTGCGTAGGAAAATCATGGACATACATACAGCCATGCCCGTGATCGGCAAACACTTCCTGATTATCTAAATTATTCTGGCCGAACCTGGACAAATAAGCCCATAATTTCCTTGAATCCAAAAGACCGGTGTGGTGTTCAAATATCCCGTAAATACTCTCCTGGTGAACCAAAAAGGCTATGGTATGACTATTGCCCACATTGACCACCAGCACTCCTTGATCCTGACTCACGGCATAACTATCGGGATCAAACAAAGCGCCGAGCACAGCGGCCGCTCCAGTGTCGGCGACTGGCCCCCCTCCGGTCATGGACTGTACGGCCTTTAGCCTGGTCAATTCTTGTGGTGGCTGCTCAAAAAGCAAATCCTGGACCTTGCCCCGGCTACGGCTCAACAGGTCGGTCCACAGGGAAAAACGGCCCAACCGATTACTCGCCTGGGGATGGAAACCATGATCCTGAGCCGCAGCCAATATGAGCTCCGGCATGTCCAATCCGGCCAGGGCCAGAATGCTGCGCCAAAATCCGGGATCAAAGTCCGACAGATACACGGGCCGATGTCCGGATGGACAGTGTTCTGTGATCCATACGCCGCGTTCTTCCAGCTTATGGACATCATCAGCCAGGGACAATGCGGCCAGGGGATGGGCGGCCAGGGACAGCCCCTGGTCCAGATGTTTCCATACTTTGCCCCCAAAACCACCGCCCATAACCTGACCGTAGAGATACACCGGCTGTTTGGTCTCTGTATGCTTTTGGATTTGCTGCCCAACCATTTGGGCTGGAGAGGGAAGGACAAACTTGGGGCAATTCTGCAATGGCTGGCCGGATTGATAGTAAAGTGCGTCCTGGGTTCCACTGCCAATATCTACGCATAGAATATTCATACACATGCCTTTTCACTTGGGGTTCCAGGTTCCAGGTTCACCGCATTCTACGTACCGAGCAATCGAATGTACATAACTTCCTTGGCCTGACTTTGTTTCAAACAAAAGTCCTCTTTTTCCAGTTTCTGACTAAGAAGCCGGCCTTTCCCCTGGATTGTCACGCGTCCCGCGTGACGTGGATGATTCCTATGTATTCGACGAATCACGGCCGGGCAATGACGAAGAAGGAAAATAAAAACCTGGCCCGCCTTGCGGGCCAGGTTTTTAGGCTGCTTCAGCCGCTTGCTCCAGGACAAAGACCAGTTCCCCGTTTTGCTCATCAACCAGGATCTGCTGCCCGTCCATGAGCTCTCCACCAATCAGCTTTTTCGCCAGCGGGCTCTCGATATGAGTCTGCAGGTAGCGGCGCAACGGTCTGGCCCCATAGACCGGATCATAGGCCTCCCGGGCGATAAACTCTTTGACTGCATCGGAGAGGCGCACACCGATCTTGCGCTCGGCCAGCCGGCCCTCCAATCGCTGCATAAGCAAATCGATGACCTGCTTGATTTGTTCCTGAAGCAAGGGGGTGAACATGACCACCTCGTCCACCCGGTTCAAGAATTCCGGCCTGAACTGAGATCGTAAGGTGGACATGACTTGATCTCGTGCTTCTTCCTTGAGTTCGCCGCGTTCAGTGATACCCTCGAGCAGAAACTGGGAACCCAGGTTGGAAGTCATAATAATGATGGTGTTCTTAAAATCCACCACCCTTCCATGGCTGTCCGTCAGTCTGCCGTCATCCAAAATCTGGAGCAAAATGTTGAACACATCGGTATGGGCCTTTTCAATCTCGTCCAAAAGAATGACCGAGTATGGTTTTCTGCGCACTGCTTCCGTGAGCTGACCGCCCTCTTCATAGCCGATATATCCCGGAGGAGCTCCGATCATCCGGGCCACGGTATGCTTTTCCATATATTCGGACATATCCAGGCGGATCATGTTCTCTTCCGAGTCGAACAGCGATTCGGCCAATGTCTTGCAGAGCTCGGTCTTGCCGACTCCGGTGGGACCCAGAAAGATAAAGGAACCAATAGGTCGATTAGGGTCTTTCAGTCCGGCCCGAGCCCTGAGAACGGCGTCGGCCACAGCCTCCACAGCCTCGTCCTGACCAACAACCCGTTGATGTAAGACCTGGGGCAGACGGAGGAGCTTTTCCTTCTCCCCTTCCAGAAGTTTGGACAAGGGAATCCCGGTCCATCGGGATATGATCTCAGCCACGTCATCCGGACCGACCTCTTCCTTCAGCAGCTGAGGCTTCTCCCCTTCTTCAGGGGCCTCTTCCTTTTCCTTGATCCGGCGTTCCAGATCAGCCAGCTTGCCGTAGCGGAGCTCAGCCACCCGGTTCAGGTCGTAGTTGCGCTCAGCCTCTTCAATCTCCAGCCTCGTCTTTTCCAGCTCCTCTTTGAGCTGCTGCATGCTCTTGATCGAATTCTTTTCCTTTTCCCACTGAGCCATGAGCTGGGATTGATTTTCTTTGGCCTCGGCCAGTTCCTTTTCCAGATGGTCCAAGCGCTCCTTGGAGGCCTTATCCGTCTCCCGGCGCAAAGCCTCCCGCTCGATCTCCAGCTGCATAATCCGGCGATTGGTCTCGTCCAGTTCTGTGGGCAGGGAATCGATCTCTGTTCTGATCATGGCTGCGGCTTCGTCAATGAGATCAATGGCCTTGTCCGGCAAATTGCGGTCTGTAATATACCGGTCGGACAGGGTGGCCGCAGTGACCAGGGCCGAATCGTTGATCCGCACCCCGTGATGGACCTCATAACGTTCCCGCAATCCGCGCAGGATGGAGATTGTGTCCTCCACGCTCGGCTCAGTGACCATGACCGGCTGAAAACGGCGCTCCAGAGCCGGGTCTTTCTCGATGTTCTTCCGGTATTCGTCCAGCGTCGTGGCTCCGATACAGTGCAGCTCACCCCTGGCCAGCATAGGCTTGAGCAGATTGCCGGCATCCATGGATCCTTCAGTCTTGCCCGCGCCGACGATGGTATGCATCTCATCCACAAACATGATCACCCGGCCTTCGGACTGCTGGATTTCTTTGAGCACGGCTTTGAGCCGTTCCTCGAACTCGCCCCGGTACTTGGCCCCGGCGATCAAGGCCCCAAGATCCAGGGCAAAAATGGTCTTGTCCTTCAGGCCCTCAGGCACATCCTGCTTGACAATGCGCTGGGCCAGACCTTCGGCAATGGCCGTTTTGCCCACGCCGGCCTCGCCGATAAGCACCGGGTTGTTTTTGGTCCGTCGGCTCAAGATGCGGATCACCCGCCGGACCTCTCCGTCCCGGCCGATAATCGGATCCAGTTTGCCTTTGCGGGCCTCTTCCACCAGATCCCGGCCATATTTCTTCAGGGCATCGTAGGTCCCTTCGGGATTGGCCGAAGTCACCCGCTGATGCCCACGAACCTCAGTGAGCAGAGAAAGGATTTTGTCTTTGTCTATCCGGAATTGACGGTTGACCCGGCCCACACCAGTGGATTGCGGCTCCTCCATAAGACTCAGGAAAAGGTGTTCTACGCTGACATATTCGTCCTGCATCTTCTTGGCCAGATCCTGGGCTTTGACCAAAAGAGAGTTCAGCCTCTGGGTGACATAGACTTGTCCGGGCTGAGCCCCTGGTCCGCTGACCTGAGGTATTTTTTTCACCTCAGCGACCAAGGCATCCTTATAACTTTGGATATCCACACCGCCGCGCTGCAGCAGGTCGCTGACCAAGCCTTCCTGGTCCACCAGGGACAGGGCCAGATGCTCCACTTCCACCTGCTGATTGTTGTATCGGGTGGCCGTATTTTGGGCTTCTGAAAGCGCTTCCTGTGATTTCTGAGTAAATTTATTTAAATCCATATATATTCCTCCTTATGATCTGGGCTGAAACCTGGACACGGCAGCCAATTGTTCAAACAGCTCCTTCTCTTTTTCACTGAGATTTTTGGGGACTTTGATCATAATCTGAACTATTTGATCCCCCTTCTTGATTCCCCGACCAAGGCCTTTGCCCCGCAGGCGGAGTTTCTGACCACAACTGGTTCCGGCCGGGATCTTCATTTCCACCCTGCCTTCCAAAGTAGGCACAGATACTGTAGCCCCCAGGGCCGCCTCCCATGGTGCAACCGGCAGATCATAGATTATATTCTGACCATCGACTCGAAACTGCGCATGGGGCAAAAGTTTGACTTTGAGATACAAATCCCCGGATGGTCCGCCTCCACGGCCAGGGCTTCCCTGTCCGCTCAAGCGGATCTTTGACCCGTCCGTAACTCCCGGCGGAATATTCACATCCAGGGTCTTATTCTGAACATGTGGCCGCCCATCCGGGCCCGCTGTCTGCTCCTGCAAAGAGATGGTTTTATGACCACCCTGGTAGGCTTCTTCCAGGTTCAGCTCCAGCGTGGTTTCTGCACTCTGGCCTTTGGCTGCAAAATCATGTTCCGAAAAACCGGCTCCACCAAACGGTCCGGCACCGCCAAAACCGCCTTGGGTCCGCTGAAACGAGGCTCCGCCGCCTCTGGGCCCTCCGCCGGCCTGGCCGAAGAGATCACCGAAAATGGTCTCAAAAAAATCGCTGAACCCACTGCCGAACTGGGCTCCACCACCAGGACCGCCAAACGTAAAGTGTACATTTTCATATCCAGGGGGCGGTTCAAAGTTTTGTCCATGCTCCCAGTCCGCACCCAAATGATCATAGCGTTTCCGTTTTTCCGGATCCTTGAGCACCTCATAGGCCTCATTGACTTCCTTGAATTTATTTTCCGCTTCTGTATCGTTGGGATTCAGATCCGGGTGATATTTTCTGGCCAGTTTTTTGAAAGCTTTTGCAATTTCTTCTTGAGACGCATCCCTGGAGACTCCCAAGGTCTGGTAATAATCTTTGTAGGCCACACTCATAGCAGATCCCCTTTTGCCGAAATGTATTTGCCGCTGGAAAATCTTCCTCCATTCCGCAGCATATTGTAAAAATTAATACTCGTTGCTCAAGAGTCAAGAAGAGGGTGAGATTCATTCTTGACAGATTCCCATAGCTCGGATTAGAAATTTTAGTTTTCAATCAGCGAACATCCCAAGGTCAATGGAGGAAAATTATGGCTCAAGCTAGTATTTTTGATAATGCGGTCCAGACCGAAGAAGGACTCAAACTCAATGGACATATCCTGCAGCCTGTTGTGGAACAATGTGGAGGCTGTGAACGGATACACACAGTCAACGGCGAACGATACTGCTCCAGTTATCCCCAGCCTGCGGCCAAATGGCGGCACGACGCATGCAATTTCGCCACCCATGTCAAGGCGGACTTGGACAAGGAAGGCAAGGTCAAGGTCAACCCTTTGAAAGCTTCCAAACGGGCAGCCCGGGGACGGTAGTTCTTGTGAATTCGCCTGGTTGATCAATTATGGAATGAACGGATCAGCAGAAAGAAGAAGCGAACAATCATTCGCCTTCTTGCACTTGGGCGAACACCCAGTGAAATGCTCTAGGTGGTCTCATTATGTACCTTGACCCCTTCACATTCCTTGATCAGAACCGGGATACGGTCATTTCCTTGCAGCAGGAACTAGTATCCCGTCCAGCCATTGGACCGGAAAACGGCGGTCAGGGGGAACAGGCCAAGGCCGACTTCCTGGCCGCCTACCTGCGTCAAATAGGTCTCACGAAAGTCCAAAATCTTGCCGCTCCAGATTCCAGGGTTGAGACAGGAGAGCGGCCGAATCTAGCGGCCATTCTTCCTGGACTGGATACCAGCCGTACCTTATGGATCGTATCTCATATGGATGTGGTTCCGCCGGGAGACCTTCAACTGTGGACATCAGACCCCTTTACCTTGCATCGAGATGGTGACATTATCTATGGCCGGGGGGTGGAAGACAACCATCACGGTCTTGTTGCCTCTGTGTTGGCGGCCAAGGCATTCATCCATACCGGCAGGACCCCAAAGATCAATCTGGGACTGCTTCTTGTGGCTGATGAAGAAACAGGAAACACCTACGGTTTTGAGTATGTAATGTCCCAGCATAAAGAGCTTTTTCAAGCCCAGGACCAATTCCTGGTCCCAGACTTTGGTCAAGCGGATGCAAGCTGTATTGAAGTGGCCGAAAAAGGACTTATGTGGTTAAAAATCACTGTCCACGGCCAACAATGCCATGCCTCCACACCCCAGGCCGGCAAGAACTCCTTAGTGGCTGCCGCTCAGTGTATTCTGGAACTGCGCAAACTGTACTCTTTTTTCGATGTCCGCAATCAACTTTTCGATCCTCCATATTCAACGTTTGAAGCCACCAAGATTGAAGCCAACGTTCCCAATGTGAACACTATCCCTGGAAAGGGTGTCTTTTATTGCGACTGCCGGATCTTGCCCGGTTACTCCCTGTCGGATGTCATGTCCCGGGTTTCCCAAATAGCCGGCCGCGTAGCCGAAAAGACCGGCCAGCAGATCGAGGTTGAACTCGTTCATCAGCAACAAACTTCCAACACGCCTTCCGATTGCCCTTTGGTTCACAGTCTGCAAAGGGCGATAGCAGATGTCTATCACGTTCAGGCTATGCCTCACGGAATCGGCGGAGGTACAGTGGCTTCCTATGCCCGGCGGCAAGGGTTTCATGCCGCTGTCTGGGCAACCCTGCCCGGAAATGCCCATCAACCCAACGAACAAACCTCGATTCAAAACATAATTCAAGACGCAAAAGTCATGACTCGCTTGGCCTGCACAATATGACTCTTTTTTTTGTTCAGTTTTGAAAGTATGTATTGCCAGATACCACTTCCACATCAAGGAGGAGAAGAGTGGACGACACTTCTGAAGGCGGTTTATGGACATCGATCCGCAACTTCTTCAGTGGCAAGAGTGAAAGCCCGATCGAAAATGTGATCACTGAGGCCAGACTGGACAACGAGCTGAGTGCAGACACAGCCGGGATGCTCTTAAACATATTGAGGCTGGGCAATTATCAAGTCCGGGAGATCATGATCCCCCGCACGGATATTGACTGCATTGAAGAAAACGCAAACCTGGCAGAAGTGGCGGAAGTGATCATCAACAGCGGTCACTCCAGAATCCCGGTCTTCAAAGGCAATAAAGACCATATCGTGGGTATCATCCATGCAAAGGATCTTTTGCCCAGCCTGCTTCATCCGGACACCGCAGAACGCAGCCTTGAAGAACTGATGCGCCCTCCTTTTTTTATACCGGAGACCAAAAACGCCAAAAATATGCTCCTTGAGTTCCAAAATAAAAAGGTGCATTTGGCCATTGCCATAGACGAATATGGAGGCACCTCCGGGCTGATCACCCTGGAGGACGTTTTGGAGGAGATCGTCGGTGAGATAGAAGACGAGTACGACAGCCCCAAACCCGAGGACATCCAGATCCTGGAAGATGAGAGCTGCCTGGTTTCCGGCCGGACGTCTCTTGAAGATCTCAATGAGGAACTGGGCATTGATCTGGTTTCAGATTATGTGGAAACCGTCAGTGGCTATCTCACGGAACGTATGGGCCGCGTGCCCCAAACTGGCGAGCAGTTCGCCTTAGGCCGGTATTCTTTTCAGATCAAGGAGGCAGACAGCAAACAAGTCCAATGGGTCTTAATTCATCCCGGACCAAAATCAGCTGAAGAGCATGAGTGATCGCTTCCTCTGGGCCGTAGCCCTCTGTACAGCTGGGACGTGGCTGGGATTTGCCAATCCGGTATGGCATCTGCCTGGACTGATCCTGACCCTGCCTGTGATCCTGGGCTGGACTGCTCTGCAGGTCCAAACACCGAAACAAGCCTTTGTCCGTGGATGGGTGGCGGCGTCAACCGCTTATGCCGCCTCTTTGTATTGGGTGAGCATTCCGATTCACGATTTTGGCTCCCTGCCCTGGATAGCGGCCATACCCTGCCCAATACTCCTTGGTCTGTATATCGGACTCTACGCTGGCCTGTATTGTTTGATTCTGTCCTGGGCCTCTTCCCGCCTGCATTGGAGCATGCTCTGTCTTTTGGCCTGTTTTTTATGGACGAGCCTTGAATATCTTCGAGAAGTTCTGTTCACTGGGTTTCCCTGGTTGGGCCTGGCCCAGGCCTTTGCCCCCTGGCCTTTGATCCTTCAAGGGGCTTCCTGGGTTGGAGCCCACGGTATTTCCGGTCTTTTGGCCGGATTTGGTCTGTGCTGCATCCTTGGTTTTCAACGTGCCCGGGTTTGGTTGGCTGCGGCAGCTGCTGCTGGCCTTGTCCTGTCCTTTGGCCTCTGGCATCTGCATCAAGCCGAGCCCAAAGAGGTGATAGAGCTGCCCACGGCCTTGATCCAGGGAAACATAGAACAGACCATGAAGTGGGATCCTGCTTTTCAGCAGGCAACCTTGGATCGTTATCTGCAGATGAGCAGGCAGACCATGCGCGAACACGGGACACGATGTGTGATCTGGCCGGAGACAGCACTTCCCTTCTTTCTCCAGGAAGAGGCAGAGCTTCGATCTAGAGTTCAAACCTTTTGCCGCAATGAGCAAGCCCTTGTCCTGACCGGAGCCCCAGGGTACAGCCTGGCCGCTGACGGGACCAGGGTGATCTATCACAATCAGGCCTATCTGCTCGGTCCTGCCGGTACAGTCCTTGGAAAGTACAGCAAAGAACATCTGGTCCCGTTTGGGGAGTACATCCCCTTTGGCCGCTACCTGCCTTTTCTACAAACCCTGGTCCAGGGAGCCGGCGGCTTTGAACCAGGAAAACACACCGACCCCCTCACATACAATAACCTTGCCATAGGGTGCCTTATCTGCTATGAAACAATATTTTCCAACCTGGTGCAGCAAAGAGTTGCCCAGGGAGCAAATATACTGGTTAACCTAAGTAACGATGCCTGGTTCGGCCGGTCCTCAGGCGCCCGTCAACACCTGCACCAAGCAGTACTCAGGACCATTGAGCAGGGCCGATATATGCTCAGGGCGACCAATACCGGAATCTCGGCAGTCATAGACAACAATGGACGCATTCAGAACCACAGTACATGGTTCACCCCGGCAGTCATAGCCCTCGAAAAGCTCAATACCCTAAACAGGCAGACCTTTTTCTCCAGATACTATGTATTTGTCCGCAGCGGATTTTTTTTCCTGACCTTCTGCTGTATTCTCCTGGCCCGGTTTTACCGACCTGGAAACCGTCAATTGTGACCCAACGACCTGGATATCCGACCAAAGAGCCATGAACGAAAAAATTATTCAATTCTCAGACATCAAACGGAATGCCTCCCAAGCCATCCATCAATTTGAATCCTTGTGGAGGCGCCTTTGACCTGGAACAGAGCAGACAGCGGCATGCGGAGATAGAAGAGGTGCTCAGCCAGCCAGGAGCCTGGGACGATCCTGAGAAGTTGACCCCCTTCTTAAAGGAAAAAAGTATTCTCGAAGAATGGATCCAAGAGTTGGAAAACCTGAAAGCAAGTAAAGACAACGTGGAAGAATGGATCGAGCTGGCAGAAGAGGAACAGACCCAAGAGGCCTTGAATGCCTTGACTGAGCAGTGTCAAGCTTTACAGAGCCAATTGCAGAAAATCGAACTCAAGGCCCTTCTTGCCGACAGTGAAGATAAGAACAATGCCATTTTAGAGATTCATCCCGGTGCCGGAGGAACCGAGGCCCAAGACTGGGCGGAAATGCTCTTGCGCATGTACACGCGCTGGGCCGAGGACAATGGCTTTCAGTTGGATCTTCTGGACTATCTGCCTGGAGACGAAGCAGGTCTGAAAAGCGTGACCCTTTCTGTGGAAGGCAATTATGCCTTTGGACTGCTCAAAGGCGAGCAGGGAATTCACCGCTTGATCCGTATCTCGCCCTTTGATACATCCGGCCGCAGACACACCTCTTTTGCCTCGGTTGATGTCTATCCGGATATCACCCAGGACATTGAAATTGAGGTCAAGGAAGAAGACATCAGGGTGGATGTCTTCCGCTCCAGTGGGCCCGGGGGGCAGTCGGTGAACAAGACAAGTTCCGCTGTGCGCATCACCCATTTTCCATCAGGAATCGTGGTCCAATGCCAAAATGAAAAATCCCAATTCCGGAATCGGGAGTCGGCCTTGAAGATACTCAAGGCCAGGCTGTATGACTTGGAACTTCAAAAACAGCAAGAAGACAAACAGCTCAAGTATTCTTCAAAAAATGCTATTGCCTGGGGCAGCCAAATCCGGACCTATACCTTGCAGCCGTATCGGCTGGTCAAGGATCATCGAACCAATACAGAAAACTCGAATGTGGAGCGGGTATTGGACGGTGGGCTTGATGACTTCATCCGCAACTATCTGCTCAGCCTGCACGGGCAAAAATGGTCTGAAGAAACCCAAATTTCCTGACCAGACAGGTAAACAGGCTCTTTTATTGTTCATATTTCCTTGACTTTGATCCAACTCTGTAGGATATAGTGAGAAAGTATCAAAACAGATGGTTAGGCACATGTCTGTTCGTAACCCAAGGAGTTTGTATGAACAAGAGCCAACTGATCAAGACCCTCTCGGACCGCAGAAATATCTCCCCGGATGAAGCTGCGATGATCGTGAACACTTTTTTCGATAGCATCAAGGATTCCTTAAAAAACGGAGACCGGGTTGAAATCAGGGGATTTGGGAGTTTCAAGATTAAGGAATACCAGGGATATCAAGGCCGCAATCCCAGCACCGGCGAAATCGTTCAGGTCAAACCAAAACGCCTGCCCTTTTTCCGGGTAGGAAAAGACCTTAAAGAGTACCTCAATCAATGATCCGCACCTTACAATTACCACCAACCAAGAAATGGAAGATCTCCTGAACATACAATCACAATAATCTATGAGCACATTACCACCAGAAATCACTATCTACAAAATGCAAGGCAGCGGGAACGACTTCGTTTTCATCAACAACAATGAGCTGCACCTCCACCAATCCAACATGCCGGACTGGGCTCGACGCATCTGTCGCCGATCTTTTGGAGCAGGGGCAGATGGTCTTATTTTTTTGGAGGATTCATCAGACCCTGCCGTGGATTATTGCTGGCACTTTTACAATGCAGATGGATCACGGGCAGAGATGTGCGGCAACGGCTCTCGCTGTGCCGCCAAACTGGCCTACGCACTGGGAATGGCTCCTGCCGAACATATTTTGGGAACTGATGCCGGCCCTGTCCGGGCGGCAGTGGAGCAAAAAACCGGGGAAGTTCGAGTACAGTTGACCACTCCGCACAGCTATCAAGCGCATATTGATCTGGATCTCAGTTCAGGACGGCGAGTCACTGTGCATTTGGTGAATACAGGCGTCCCTCACTTGGTCTTGTTTTCAGAGCAGGCCGACAGCGAGGAGCTCGAAAGCTTGGGCCCGGCCCTGCGCTATCATCAATATTTTGCTCCTGCCGGAGCCAATGTAAATATCGTGCAGATTGAAGATAAAAGCAGTCTCTATGTGCGGACCTACGAGCGCGGGGTAGAAGACGAGACATATGCCTGTGGGACTGGTGCAGCTGCTTCGGCATTTGTGGCTGCAAATTTGGGGTTGTGTAGCAATCCGGTCCGGATTCGGACTTCTGGTGGCGAACAGCTAGGGATCACCCTGTCCGGTCAAGACATTTTCCTCCAGGGGCAAGCCGTTTTGGTCTATACCGCCCAACTGGTCCTGGAGGCTGTGGGACTCAAATCAAAAGAAAACGAAACCTATGAGTTTGCACCAAGGAGGGCAGTATGCAATTCCAGGGAGCCTTGACCGCGCTGGTCACTCCATTTCGTGAGAATCACATTGATGAAGAGAGCTTTCGGGCCCACATTGAAGATCAGATTGTCAAGGGCATCAATGGGTTGGTTCCGTGCGGCACCACTGGTGAATCGGCGACCATGACCCATGAAGAGCACAAGCAGGCAATCAAGATTTGTGTCGACCAGGCCAAAGGGCGGGTTCCCATCCTGGCCGGAGCGGGGTCCAATAATACGCGGGAAGCCATAGAGCTGACCTCCTTTGCCAAGCAGGCCGGGGCAGACGGCACCTTGCACATTACCCCCTATTACAACAAACCGACCCAGGCAGGCGTGGTTGCGCATTTCCAGGCCATAGCCCGGGAAGTACCCATGCCCATGATCGTCTACAATGTTCCAGGGCGGACCGGCTTGAATGTCCTGCCAGAAACCCTGGCCAAACTGAAAGAGACTTTGCCTGAGGTCGTCGGGGTCAAGGAAGCCAGCGGTAATATCCGGCAGATATCCGAGGTCATCGAAGTGTGCGGACAGGATTTCTGTGTCCTGGCCGGAGACGATTTTGTGGTTCTTCCTTTGCTTTCCCTGGGCGGAAAGGGAGTTATTTCGGTTCTTAGCAATCTCCTTCCGGATAAAATGGCAGATCTGTGTGCTGCCTATGCAGCCAAGGACCTGGAAAAAGCCAAGAGCCTGCATTTTGAACTGGCCCCATTAACCCGGGCCATGTTTCTGGAGGCCAACCCCATCCCGGTAAAGACCTCCCTGGCCCTGATGGGCAAGATGGAACTCAGCCTTCGTCTCCCATTGGTTCCCATGCACCCGGACAACCAAGCCAAATTAAAGCAGGAACTCTCCGGAGCCGGCCTGCTCTAAGGCCAATGTTCATATATTTTTGGAATCCGTCACCCGTAGGCCTTCCGCTCATCGAGCGGGAGGCCATTTTCAATCAAGTGTGAAAACGTTAATCACGGACGACTCGTCCTTTATGTGAACTCTCATTTATGCTTCACCCATCTGAACGGTCTTTCATTTGCAAAACAACTGAATCTTCCCCGTCCAATTCACCGACCAGAACATCCACCTGCTCTTCCAGGGCTGTATTGACTTTTTTTCCGATATAGTCGGCATGGATGGGCAATTCCCGGTGTCCCCGGTCAATGAGAACCAAGAGCTCTACCCGCCGGGGTCGGCCAAAATCAAGGATGGCCTCCAGGGCGGCTCGAATAGTCCTGCCGGTGAACAGGACGTCATCAACCAGTATCACTTCTGTGTCTTCGAGAGGAAAATGTATTTCAGTACTGTTGATCGCGGGCTGACTGCGCAGTGTGGTCCAATCATCCCGGTACAGATTGATGTCCAACTTACCCAGAGGAAGTTCTGCATCCAAACGATGGTCCAGAAGCGATTTCAGCCGGGCAGCCAAGTGAACCCCCCGTCGCTGAATGCCTACCAGGGCAAGATCATGATGGGATTGTGCATGCCGCTCATTCACCTCCGAGGCCAAACGTTCAAGTGTCAAAGCGATCTGTGCCTGATCCAGAATCTCAATCGGTGTATACATAACTGCACACCTCGTCATACAGGGGAATTGTCGCAGCAAAAGCTGGATGGGTACAAACGAAACATCCAAGAATGTGGACGGTATGATACTTATATGTACGAGGTCAAGCTTGATCCCCAAACATGACTTGACTTTCTGCTCACCAGTCCGGAAAAAAACCCCCCTATATGACGTTGCGTTGAATACTCAGGGTGTGACCCTGAATGCTCCCTTGCCCATCATCCGGGAATGGATATGTTGTAGATCCTGAATCTCTACTTCGCTTGAACCCTGTCCAAAGAGGTATTTGACAACTCTTGGGATAAGAATTATTCTTAATCAACACCAAATGAGGAGGATTCTATGCTCGATCTTACAGAAGGGGCAAAAGAGCTTTTGGATCAGCACTTTGCTCAACAGACAGAAATCCCGTCCATCCGGGTTTATATGGCTCCCGGGTGAGGCGGTCCATCCCTGGGACTTGCTCTGGATGAGCAAAAAGACACAGACGATGTATTTGACGTCAAGGGATATACCTTTGTCGTGGATAAAAGCCTGATGCAGACTGCAACCCCTATTGTGGTCGATGGTTCACCCTACGGCTTCCGGGTCACTTCCAATCTGGCCACTGAGGCCGGAGGATGTGCATCCTGCAGCAGCTGCGGATAAACCATCTTGTGAGTGATACAAAAGCCGGATCTTTGTGATCCGGCTTTTTTTATACCGAAAACACACAGAATCTCTATGAGCGCTCAAATAATTTCCTGTTCAAAATGGCTGCCGGAGAGAGATGCTTTTCTTCGCGAGCAGCATCTCCGGCCGGCAGACACAGAACTGGTAGAAAAACTCTTTGGTGAAGCAAAATCCTGCGCCGGGCCAATCGGCGGTTATCTGGAAGCAATCCCAGAAGATCCCGGCACAAAAACGGTTTCTTTACATGGTGAAATTTTGCACAGCAGGCTCTTGGCCAGACATCTTTCCAGCCAAGATCGTGTTTTTCCCTTTGTTGCCACCTGCGGGCAGGAACTCTCGGCTTGGGTGGATTCCAAAAGCGACCTTATGGAAAACTATTTGGCCCATATCCTGGCTGAAAAGGCCACCCACCTGATTGCTGAAGAACTGCGCCGGGATATTGAGTCAAAGTATACCCTGGAAAACCTGTCCAGAATGCAGCCGGGCTCTCTTCCGGACTGGCCTATTGAACAGCAAGGCCCATTGTTTCACATTTTGGATAGTATACCTCAAAAAATACAAGTCCAGCTGACAGAAACCTATCTCATGCTGCCCACCAGTTCTCTCTCCGGCATCTTTTTTCAAGATCCGGAAGGATTCATCAGCTGCCAGCTATGCTCCCGCAAATGCCCTCGGCGAAAGGCCACCTTTGATCCACAGCGTTTGGCTTTGCTGGAAGATGTCCATAACTCGTCGGCAGAGTGACAACACGAAATAACAAAGCCCGCTATAGCGGGCTTTGTTATTTAAGCTATTCTGGAGAGAAAAAGAGAGAATAAATCCACACTGTTCTCTCCAGGCTTGCTGATTGTTCTATTGGGCCTGGACCATTTTGTTTACCGCTTTGCTTAAGCGGGCTACCCGGCGATGGGCATTCTTTTTATGAATGACCCCCTTACCGGCGGCCTTGTCCAGAACAGAATTGGCCCGTTGCAGAGCTTCCCATGCCTGTTCCGTATCCTTGGTCTGCACAGCACTGCGTACAGCCTTGACTGCGTTCTTGACATGGCTTTTGATCACTCGGTTTCTGGCCCGGGCTTTCAGACTTTGACGATGACGTTTCAGGGCCTGCCTTGTATTTGCCAAGCTGCATAACCTCCTGCGCTTGAAATATGTCTATAAATAAAATGTGTGTCCAATCGGCAAAAAACGTTTTGTAACCAACTCATACCAGATTTGTCAAGTTTTCTTAGATCTGCAAGGCACTAAAATCGGCCAGGACAGAGAGCCGAGTGACCAATTCCTGCAACATGTTCAACCGATTCTGACGTAAGGCCTGATCCTCGGACATGACCATGACATGATCAAAGAAGTCGTCAACCACAGGCCGCAATTCCCGCAACAAGCCAAAAAGTTGATCAAAGTCCTCCTTTTCCCACAAGGCCTCCCATCTGGGCTGCATCTGGGTCAGGGCCTGAGCCAAAGCCTTTTCCTGGGGTTCAACAAACAAGTCTTCCCTGTATCCGGCCAGCAGATCAACCTGAGCCTGCTCTCCTTGCTTACGGATGATATTGTCCGCCCGCTTGAAGGTGAGTACAGCCTGAGCAAAATCATCTTCCTGACCAAACCGCTCCAGGGCCTGCAAACGCTGATCAAAGGCCCACAAATCGTCAAATCCTGCTCCCAGGGCCGCATCCACTACCCTGGTCCCAAATCCATGGCTGGTACACAGGGCCCGGATGCGATGGGCCAAAAAATCATGTAAGGCGTCCAGAGCTGCTTTTTTATCCAGCTTCCAGTCCACATCCTTGTAAGCGTCAAAGGCCTTGCCCAGCAGATCGTGGACCGAAAATCGCAGTTCGTGCTTCCAGGCCGTACGGATAATCCCCAGGGCCTGCCGGCGCAGGGCATACGGATCCTGGGCCCCGGTAGGAATCATGTTCAGGCCGAAACACCCAGCCAGGGCATCAGCCTTATCTGCAATACTTAATAACGCACCTGCTCGACTTTGGGGCACTTCGCTTTCCGGGCCTGTCGGCAAATAATGTTCGGCAACAGCCTGGGCCACGGCCTGTGATTCCCCTTTTTGCCGGGCATAGATGCCGCCCATGGTTCCCTGCAGATCGGCGAATTCACCTACCATTTCCGAGACCAGATCAACCTTGGCCAGGGCAGCAGCCCGGACAGTATCCTGGTGCACATTTGCAGGCTCATTCTGCGTCAAGTGGGCAGCCAGTTCCTGCAGACGCTTTGCTTTGGCCCCCATACTGCCCAAGGGGCCCAAAAAGACCACCTTGTCCAACTCCGCCTGCCACTGCTTTAATGTTGCATTGGTGTCCGCCTTCCAAAAGAAGGCAGCATCCTCCAGCCTGGCCTTGAGCACCCGTTCCCAGCCGATACGGACCAATTCCAGGTCCTTGGGTTCCAGATTCAGGGTACACAGGAAAAAAGGCAGGAGCTTTCCGTCCTTGCCTTCTATACCAAAACTTTTTTGATGACTTTCCATGGTGGTCAACAGCACATCTCTGGGTAAATCAAGATACTTTTGGTCAAAGCGCCCCAGGACAGGCACAGGGAGTTCAACCAGGGAGGCAACTTCAGCCAACAGGGAGTCGTTCCAGACAACGCTTCCTTCTTGAGTTTGAGCCAATGAATCTCCCTGCTCGCGTATCGTTGTGGTTCGTTCTCCGCGATCCACAACGACGCATGCCTTATCCCGCAAAAGAGCAAAGTATTCCTGTGCCGAGTCGATCTCCCAGGGTCCCGGTCCATGCACGCGGTGCCCCCAGGTCTTTCGGCCTGCCTGCAAAGAAGCGACTCTTATCGAAACCACAGCCTCATCCAGCAGGGCAACTATCCACCGGATTGGACGGGCAAAGGAAAAGCCGCTGGACTCCCAGCGCATGCGCTTGGGCATGGGCAGTTTGGCCACGATTTGGGAACAAATTTCAGGCAATATATCCTGAGTTGCCTGCCCCCCGACCTGCTTTTGGACCGCAAGGTACTCACCTTTAGGTGTATCGTGGACAAAGAGTTTCCCGGAATCCACCTTCTGACTACGGGCAAACCCGAGTCCAGCTTTGGTCAGCTCGCCGGATTCTGTATAGGCTATAGACTTGGGCGGACCGGTGATCAATTCCGATCTTTTCTCCTGTATCTTTGCAATATCCTGGACCAAAAGGACCAGTCGTCGCGGGGTGGAATATGTATATACCCCGGCATAGGCGATATGGGCCGAATTTATGTATTCCTCAGCCAGTTCCCGGCATCCTCCTTCCAGATCAGGCAAAAATCTGGCCGGCATTTCTTCTAAACCGATTTCAAAGACAAAATCCGACATGGAGACTACTATCCTTTCCAATGATGATCAGCATGTTTTAGGCGTTTGTGAGCAACGGATATCCCAGCTCCTCCCGCTGAGCGACATACAGCCTGGCTACCGAAGAAGCCAGGTGCCTGACCCGGGCGATATATCCGGTCCGCTCTGTGATGGAAATGGCTCCCCGGGCATCCAACAGATTAAACAGATGGGAGCACTTCAAGCAATAGTCATAGGCCGGCCAGGGAAGCTGCTTTTCGCACAACTGCATGCATTCAGCTTCACTGGCGGCAAAAAAGTCAAAAAGCATTCCCGGGGTACTTTCCTCGAAATTGTATGTCGAGTGCTCCACCTCGCTTTGATGGTGGATATTCCCGTAGGTGCAGTGCTCATTCCAGGTCAAGTCATACACCGATTCCTTGCCCTGCAAGTACATGCAAATACGCTCCAGGCCATAAGTCAATTCCAGGCTGACCGGTTCAAGATCAATGCCTCCCACCTGCTGGAAGTACGTGAACTGGGTAATTTCCATCCCGTCCAGCCAGATTTCCCAGCCCAAGCCCCAAGCGCCCAGAGTCGGCGACTCCCAATCGTCTTCCACGAATCGAATATCGTGTTCACCGGGGTCAATACCTAGTGCATACAGGCTTTGCAAAAATATGTCCTGGGCATTGCTGGGCGCAGGTTTTTGTATGACCTGATATTGATAGTAGTGCTGCAACCGATTGGGATTCTCCCCGTATCTGCCGTCAGTCGGCCTTCTCGAGGGCTGGACATACCCGGTATTCCAGGGCTCCGGTCCAATGACCCGCAGAGCCGTGGCTGGATGAAAGGTTCCGGCCCCGACCTCCAAGTCATAGGGTTGATGCAGCACACATCCTTGCTGGGCCCAAAAGTTTTGCAACGTTAAGATGACATTTTGAAAATGCATTTCCCTGCTCCGATCTGATACGTTTGTCTGAGAGGCACTGCCTCCAGAAGCTGCGCCGACCTCTAACATCTGTCTTCACGTATGGACGAGATTATCCCCCCGGTCGTTGCTTGGCCTGGCGGGCACGCTTGCGCTAACGAAGCATACAAAAATGGCCTCCAGCTGGGACTGCGGGGGCCTACGGGGGGTCTGGTTCCAAGATTTTGCCCCACAAGCTGCTCTCTGA
>CAYZLB010000022.1:9978-30325 GCA_964479235.1 uncultured Desulfohalobiaceae bacterium | reverse complement strand
GCACTGCTCTTAACTATCAGGCCCGGCAAATGAAAAAAGCGCTCCAGGAAGAAGGTATTGAGGGGCATGCCTTGAAAAGACTTCTTCAGGATACAGATGTGCCGGAAGATACCCCGCTCCTACCTCTTGCCTCAGCCTATTCTTTGGCCTTGTGGACTTTGCAAGGCAAGAAAACCGGGAACGGTTACGGTTTCAATATCATGGAGCAGTTTTTTCGAGGCTTTAGAAGAGCCCAACGCCGGAAAACTGGGAATGACTCCTTACGGCAGATGCTTTACACCATGCTCCCAGAAACTCCACTTCTCAAAAATTTGGACAATCCGGAATATATGGAGATTCTCCTTGATGGCAAATCCAATCTCGAAGAACTTTTTGCCGACCTGGACCAGGAATTCAGATTAGCCAACAGAAAAGAACCAAAAAATAGTGACCGAATCATACCGGGATTTCGCTCAGTGTTGAAGCTTCAAAATCTGCCTAAATGCCTTATCAAGTTGTTTAAAAAGAGAAAACTATGAACTGAATCTAACTGAGTTTTGTAGCAATAGTTTTGAAGACTCAGTAATATCTCGGCATCATGCTTAAAGTTTTGAATAAACGGCTTATACTGCTTCAATTCACCCATAACCTGGCGCAACTTGGCTAACTTTGAGCCTTGTTTCGCTCTCCCTGGAGGAGAATGATAAAGGAGCATATCACAGCCCAGCAAACCAAGAATCCGATTTTTACACCCTTTTGAGCTGCTTTACGTTAGGGAATTGACTTTTGGGACTCGATAAGGCAGGAATGAAGGTTTATATATTCCAGATGAGGGATTTGGTGGGGAGGAAAGTGTGAAATTGGGTGTACCATCACAAAATATTGCGCTCTTCCGGTCATTGGCGATCTTTCTCATGTGATCGCCAATTCCCTCAAAAACGCCTATGGCAACCATCCACAGTTTGACGCCTTTACCGGCCACGCACGGACTGTGCACAAGGCTCCGATCGCCGGACTTCCTGGACAAGGGTCTTTGCAGAAGATTAAGTTCGGGTGTCCCTGCCGACCTCGAAACAGACTAAACGAACAACAAGGTAAACACCCATGCACCTCGATCTGGAAAACAACCTCAATCCGGCCCAGCTGGAGGCCGTGACCCATACCCAAGGACCGCTTTTGGTCATTGCCGGAGCGGGCAGCGGGAAGACCAGGACCGTGGTCTACCGCCTGGCCCATCTGGTGGGTCAGGGCGAATCACCGGAATCCATATTGCTGCTCACCTTTACCCGCAAGGCGGCCCAGGAAATGCTCAACCGGGCCAGTCATCTCCTGGGTCAAGGACTGCACGGCGTGAGCGGGGGGACCTTTCACTCTTTTGCCTATTCCGTGCTCCGCCGCTACGGGCAGGACCTGGGTTTGCGTCCGGATCTGACCATTTTGGACCGGGGTGATGCCGAGGATGTTCTGGCTCAAGTCCGGGAGGCAAAAGGTTTGGCCAAAGGGGATCGTTCCTTTCCCAAAAAGGGCACGGTCATGTCTTTGATCAGCAAGAGCAGGAACAAGGAGCTGGACCTGGAGCAGATCATTCAAAAGGATTCCAGCCATTTTCTGCCCTATGTGCAGGACTTGCAGCGTATTGCACAGGGCTATCACCAGTTTAAGCTGGACTACGGTCTTCTTGACTACGACGATCTTCTTTTCCAATTTGAACGATTGCTCAAGGAACGTAGTGATCTGCGGGATTTTCTGGCCCAGCGTTATTCGCACATCATGGTCGACGAGTACCAGGACACCAACCTGGTCCAGGGCAGACTGGTGAAGCTTTTGGCCGGGGAATCAGGAAACATTATGGCTGTCGGCGACGACGCCCAGTCCATCTACTCCTTCCGGGGGGCCACGGTGAGCAATATTTTGGAATTTACCCGCAGCTTTCCGCAAACCCGGGTGGTCAAGCTGGAACAGAATTACCGCTCCACCCAGCCTATCCTCTCTTTAAGTAACCAGATCCTGGCCGGGGCGAGAGAAAAGTACGAAAAGAGGCTGTTCACCCTGCGTGAAGAAGGGGGCAAGCCCCAGCTTCTGCGTCCATTGAGTGATCAGTCCCAAGCATCTGTGGTCATGAACACGATTATGGATCTTGCCCGAAGTTATGACCTAGGGGATATTGCGGTCTTGTTCCGGGCCGGCTTCCAATCTTATCATCTGGAGTTGGCCCTGGCCAAAAGCGGCCTTGATTTTCAAAAGTTCGGGGGGATGCGTTTTACAGAGGCTGCGCACATCAAGGATGTGGTGGCCCATCTGCGTCTGGCATCCAATCCCACCGACCTGCCGGCCTGGCAGCGGGCCATGGGGCTGATCTCCGGGGTGGGGCCAAAGACCTGTCAACGGCTCTATGACCATCTGGTGAAGCAGGATTTTCAGGCCCTGCGTAAGGCATGCGGATCCAAGCCCGGCTTGCAGGAGGCCCTGGACATGGTCAACTGGCTGCGGGAGCATCGCTCTGATCCACCCCAGGACATAGTAGACAAAATCCGCGAGTATTACAGCCCAAGGCTCAAGGAGCGTTTTCCGGACGACTACCCCAAGCGGGAGAACGGCCTGGAGCAGTTGTCCCAGATAGCATCCGGCTACTCGGACTTGGAGCTCTTTCTCTCCGACTTGAGCCTGGAAAATCCGGAACAGTTGGGTGGCAGACAGGTCAAGGAGAACGCCCTGACCCTGTCTACGGTGCACTCGGCCAAGGGCCTGGAATGGAGCGCGGTGATTATTATTGATCTGGTAGAGGACCGATTTCCATCCAGGCACGCCTTGATGGACATGGAGGGTATGGAGGAAGAGCGGCGGCTGTTCTATGTGGCCTGCACCCGCGCCAAAGAGTATTTGGGGCTGTCCATGCCCGAGTCGTTGTTTAACCGTTTTCAGGGACGCAGTGAACCAGCCCGGCCCAGTCCTTTTATCCAGGAGTTTACCCACGGTTCTTATGAAGAATTGAGGGAAAATTATACTGGAGGGATGGTCCGGCCTCAGGAACAAAAACAGACAAGAGGACACGCGGCCGGACCAGAATCTGACCAGCCCAATCCTGTCTCTGCCCATTGCCGGCACAGGGTCTTTGGCCAGGGCAAGGTCTTAAGTTTTATTCCCCCCAATAAATACAAGGTCAATTTTCCTGGATTCGGATTGAAAGTGGTCATTGGGGACTATCTGCAATTTGAGGAGACAGGGTAAAAATAAGAGAGAGACTACATTATATCTTGCGGGTTCAAGGTTCCAGGTTCACGGTTCACGGTTATAAGAATAAAATCAATATGATAGGATGATATTGTAATTTCCGGGTTGGCCTTCGATAATCGTCAACAAAAACAACTAACTATGTAAGAACTTTTGACTGTCGAGATTATATGCCATCGTCTGGATCAGATCCCAAAACTATTTTGATAACCGGCGGAGCTGGGTTCATTGGTTCGGCTGTTGTCCGCCAGTACCTCAATGAGACCCAGGCTCGGATCGTGAATGTAGATAAACTGACCTATGCCGGGAATCCGGAATCCTTGGAACCTGGCCTGGACAATCCGCGTCACACTTTCAAACATGGTGATATCTGTGATCGCCCGGATATGCAGAGAATTTTTCAAGAGCATCAACCGGATGCGGTCATGCACCTGGCGGCTGAGTCCCATGTGGATCGTTCTATTCACGGTTCAGATCCCTTTGTTCGGACCAATGTCCTGGGTACGCACGTCATGCTGGAAATATCCCGGGAGTATTGGGCTCAGCTCCCTGAACCCAAAAGGTCCGCATTTCGCTTTCACCATATCTCCACGGACGAGGTATACGGTGATCTGGGACCGGATGATCCGGCCTTTACCGAACAGACGCCCTACGCCCCGAGTTCTCCCTATTCAGCCAGCAAAGCCGGCTCAGATCACCTGGTCCGGTCCTGGCACCGAACCTACGGCTTGCCGGTTGTCATCACCAACTGTTCAAACAACTATGGCCCCTACCAGTTCCCGGAAAAACTCATACCCCTGATGATTTTAAACGCCATTGAGGGAAAACCCCTGCCCATATACGGTCGGGGAGATAATGTCCGGGACTGGCTGTTTGTGGAGGACCACGCCAGGGCCCTGCGCTTGGTCCTTTCGCAGGGGAGTCCCGGCCGGACTTACAACATCGGTGGCAGGTGCGAAAGGACGAATCTGGAAGTGGTGCAGGCCATGTGCCGGATTTTGGATGATCTGCACCCGATGACGAAAAATGATGACAAGAAAAACGTTCTTTCACCCGTATCCGGTCACCATTCACAAGCAAGGAATTATTCCTCATTGATCACCTTTGTCCCGGATCGTCCAGGTCATGACCGGCGGTATGCCATCGACGACTCCCGAATTCAGGCCGAATTAGGCTGGGAACCTCATGAGTCTTTTGATTCCGGGCTGGAAAAGACGATCCGGTGGTATGTAGACAATCCTGAGTGGGTGCGTCGGGTGCGCTCCGGGGAATATCGGGAGTGGATAAAAATACATTATGACCGGCGGGAATGACGGAAAAGAGGATACGTGTTGTATTAGCGAAACTCTGGAATTATGCCTGCAGCTTTTCCACAGCTCTCAAGACCGAGCGGCGCAGATGTTCCACTCGTCGTAACGTATAGTGACTCATATTATTGGCATTGCGCATGTCTTTGACCAGCCAGAGAAGGCCCAGGAGCCGGTCTCTGCTGTCGACAAGTGGCATCTCCAGCTTCATGGTGCCGTTCATGTTCACGATCTTGGTATAATCCTGTCCATTCTTGGTCCAAATAAAACGAGTATTGGAAGGATTGGCATTATGTCCGTTGAACAAAACCATCTCTCCCAGGTCAAAATCGAATTTTTCAAGAGCCTTGGCTGTGTTTTCCCATAGTGTGGTCATATCAGCCGAATCGCAGATGGCCATCTGCAGGTTGACAAAGCTTCGCCGGTCCTGTGCCAGGCCGGTTTCATAGCACACGTCCTGGAGCCACCTGGAAAAACCTCCGCTCTTGAATTGCTTGAAATAGTCCAGTTTGTACAGAAACAAAATAAAGGCTGATCCCAGAATGAGAAGAAGAAAAACTCCCCGGGCGTCTCTGAGCTGGACAATGTAGAGGGAAACAAGGCACAGCATAAGGGTAATGCCGTAAAGGACCCAGATGGCTTGACTGGTCGTCAATCCTTTATGCAGCAGGCGATGGTGGATATGATCGCTGTCAGGAGAAAAAATGCCCTTGCCCAAAAGGAAACGACGAACCGGGGAGGTGATCGTATCCATCATGGGTATGCCCAGCCCGATGACCGGGATGAGGATGGATGCGCCCATCTGACTCTTGAATTCAGCCAGGATGGAGAATGCGGCCATGGCATAGCCAAGAAAGTAGCTGCCACCGTCACCCAGAAAAACACTGGCAGGATGAAAATTGTAGCGCAAAAAGCCGAGGCAGCTTCCGGCAATGAGGGCAAACCAGCTGGCATTGGCCATGTCGCCGCGCCAGGCCAAAAGGATGGTCATGGTGGAGGCCGCAAACAAGATTATTCCCGCGGCTAATCCATCCAAACCGTCAATCAGATTGACTGCGTTGATAAAGAGCAGAAACCAAAACACAGTCAGGCCATAACTGACCAAAAAACCAAACTCCAGACTGAGCCAGGGTAAGGAGAAATGGTCTATGTGTAAACCGGCAAAGTAGGCCAGTGTGGCGCTGAGGATTTGGAGGCCCAGTTTGATCAAACAATTCAGGTGAATAAAATCGTCAATCAGGCCGGTGGCAAAGGCAAGGCTAAGCCCTGCCAGCATGAGATAAAGGCCTGGATGAGGCTCAAACCATGGAGTGGGCGCAAACCATAAAGAAAAAGGGGGAATGCCTGTGAGGCACAATGCCAGGGCAAAGGATGCGAACAGTGCTATGCCCCCGGTCCGTGGCCGGGCCGCAGTATGTACCTTGCGTATACCAGGCTGGTCGATAGCACCTAAGACGCGGCCGATTTTTGCCGCCACCGGCGTGAGCCCCAAGGTACTGAGCAAGGCGATCAAAAAAAGGACCGCTAAAAAAAACATCCAGGAATCTCAAGAGGTTTGACCGTGTGTTTTGTGCCGATATAATACTTATACATTACATCACGCATTGGTGATTGTCAATTAATACTCTTGCAAGCACAATTCATGAGTTCACGAATAGAGGAGGATAGACGTATTCAAATAATTATAATTTTCTCGCGAATTTTATGCTGGAATGGGTCTTTTCTTGCTTTATAAGGCATTGTGAGGCAGACTCCTTGTCGCTCAAAGCATTACAACAGGATAGGGCATGAGTATAACTTATGAGGCGAGTTCAATTTTTTGTTGCGAAGAGGAAGGAAAATTCATGAATATTGGCATACTTATTGCTATTGCAACAATCTGCACATATATTATTGTCGGACCATTGGTCCTTTTTGCTATTTATGTATTTATTGACCGTTTAGCCCAAGGTTACAGAAGTGGATCACAAAATGCACCATCTTCCAAAGACGATCCAGCGCTTTGGGGTAAGCAGGAGGTGAAGATGTATGTCAAGCATGGGTTTTTGCCCCGTCCAAGGCCTCCTCAAAAATGATAAATTGACTGCAAAAGAAGTTCCCGCTAAAGACCAAGGCCCAATACGTCTGTATTTCAGGCGCAGAGGACTTCAAAAATCAAAGAGTGACCCTGCAAGGCATTCCTCTCCCTGCAGCTTATGATCCTAAAGAAAAATCATGCGTGAATTTCTGCATAAATGGAAAAACTATTTTGTTTATGCCGCGGTGTTGAGTTGTTTGATCAATATCCTGCAACTCACTTTTCCTTTTTACATGTTCACAATATACCAAAATATATTAATGAGCTACAGCCGTGAGGCCTTGTATACAATAACCTTTGCCGCCTTATATGCACTCCTTGTTTTTGGTGTTTTTACCTTCATTCGTTCGCGTTTGCTTCAGCGGGCAGGAACAGATCTGAACGAAAATCTGCGCGATTCAATCTTTATTTCTATGCTCCAAGCTTATGCCGGACCCCAAAAAAGGGGCTACAGGCAGGGCTTGGGGGACTTGGACACTCTTCGCAACTATTTTGCCAACAACGGCCTGTATTCCCTCTTTGACGCACCCTGGGCTCCGCTGTACCTGCTGCTCATCTATTTTTTTCATCCACTACTTGGGGCAGTGGCCACTATTGGCGCAGTGATCATGTTTGGATTGAGTATCCTGCAGGAACTGCTCATTCGTAACCGTATGTCCAGAGCCAATCTCAACAATCAAGCTAATCAGCGCTTTATTGATACGGTCCTGCGCAATGCAGAGTCTGTAAATTGTATGGGTATGCTGGAGGGAGTGGCTGATCGTTGGAATCGGACCAATCAAGAGGTTTTGGCTGACCAAACGCAAGCCAGTCGACATGCAGGACTCATCCAGTCAATGATCAAACCATTGCAAATAGTTTTGCAGGTTTTAATCTACGCATTCGGAGCTTATCTGGCTATTATGCAGGGACTTTCTCCTGGTTTGATGATTGCTGGAGCCATTATTATGGGCCGGGCTTTGGCTCCCTTGATGCAAGTTATGGGGACTTGGAAGATTACCTTACAGGCCAAGGAAGCGTATAAGCGTTTAGATGCCTTTTGCGCTGCCCAGGAAAAAAAGCCAAAAAAAATGCCTTTGCCAGCGCCCCAAGGGCATATCTGCGCTGAACAGGCCGTATTTGCCCTTGGACGTCAGGTCTTATTGAATAACATCTCTTTTCAACTCCAGGCTGGAGATTTTCTCGGAATCATTGGCCCCAGCGGAGCGGGGAAAAGCACGCTTTGTCGATTACTGACCGGAATCTGGCCCAGTGTGAGTGGCAAAGTCCGCTTGGATGGGGTGGATATGTTTTACTGGGACCAAGACATGTTAGGGCAGTTTGTTGGTTATTTACCTCAAGAAATTGAACTTTTTCCGGTAAGCATAGGGAAAAATATAGCCCGGATGGGTGATGTTGATCAACTTCGGGTAGAAAAAGCAGCAGCAGCCGCCGGGATTCATGATCTCATATCCCGGATGCCCCAAGGATACGCAACGGTTGTAGGGGGTGATGAAGGAGTAACTCTTTCCGGTGGACAGAAGCAACGAGTAGGTTTGGCGAGAGCTCTCTATAATGATCCAAGGCTATTGGTTTTGGACGAGCCCAACTCCAATCTTGATGAATCAGGAGAAAAAGAGCTCGTTCGTACATTGTCCGTTCTGAAAGAAAAAAGGGCCTGTACTTGCCTTCTGGTCACCCACAAGCCGGAGATCCTACACATTATGGATAAAATTTTGGTCTTACGACAGGGGCAGGTAGCTTTGTTTGGTCCCAAGAATGAGGTCTTTCAAAAAATGGCTCAGCAATCCGGACAGGGAAAGCGAGCATCTGGCGGACGATGAGGTAATGAGACCTTCAAAGATTTAGGGAAATGATGTGATCAGACCATTGCCAGGGTGTGGCGAATGGTGTGCTAGCCCCGCGCACAGAAAGCAAGACTATGGGTCAGAGAATAGAACATCCAGTGACCGTCTATCAGAGGTGGTTTGCACAGATCCCTGAAGCGCACAGACGCCGTTTGGCCAAGGGCTTTTGGCTGTGCACCACGGAATCAACAGCTGATATGGCCTTAAGCCATGAACAGGCCTTATGCAAATTTGTAACCTATTTGCAACGTCCGGATTTTCCTTTACGCGTTGTCAGCAAAATGATTGTGGTCCGCGGGATGACAAGTTTTTTGTTGGCCAATCGAGAGGTTTTGGAGCAGGAAAACATTTTTGCCAGGGACAAGGAAATCAATGGTAAGGTATTGGACATGACTCCTGCTATGTGGAAAAAAACATGGACCAGCTGGCAACGGATCATTGCCCATGAATTGTCAGATCCAATCTTTGCAGCCTGGACACGGCAGGCGATGAATACATAAATCATACAGAAGCATAAGGGCTGCCGTCGGCGCAAAATACTCAGGTGCATGTCAAGGAGCAAGGTGAGAAAATTTATGAATGCTTTCGTGCTTCCATGTTTCCGAATCAATATTGTGAGCTGGTTGCTCATTCTGGGATGCGGTATGTTTTCCGTTGTTGGGGCTCAAAATGGTACACACATAAGCCAATCTGCCACAACGTATACCCTGTCTGAAAGTGTCCACCGGTGCTTGCAGGTCAATCCTCAGATTGAAGAAGCCAAGTACGAAGTGTACAAGGCCCAAGACGATGTCGGTTCGGCCCGGAGTTCTTTTTTGCCCTCGGTCAGTGCCAACTACCAGTATACCGACTTGAACAGCATTGCCAGTAAGGGGCCCACAGATGACGATTATTTGGATCAGGATAATACCTACTGGAGTCTCCAGCTGACCCAGACCTTGTTCTCCGGCTTGACCATCTTGAATTCCTATCAAAAGGCAAAACTGCAAGAGGATATGCGTGAGTATCAGAAAGAAAAAATAGAAATGGAGCTGATACGAGAGGTCCAATCTGCGTTTTTAAAATTACTGAAAGCTCGGGCGGATGTGCAAAGCCTGCAGGATACCATTGAACGACTGCAGGCCGGACTGAAGTCTGTTCAGGCCTATTTTGAGCAGGACATGGCCCCGTATGTTCAGGTCCTGGAGGCAGAAGTTGAATTGGCCAATGCGCGACAGGATTTGAGCAAAGCCCGAAATCAAGTAGAAATCCAGCGAGTAAAGCTGAACATACTGCTCAAACATGATCCCCACCGGGATATTAAGTACAGAGGGAATTTGCAGGGCATGAGCTTTGCCTTTTCTCCATCATTGGCAGACTGTCTTGATTGCGCTTTTGAACAACGACCAGACCTCAAGGTTATTACCAAGAGCCTGGGGATGGCTGAGAAGGAACGGGATATTGCCCTGGGCCGCTTTTCGCCCAAAGTGAATTTGCAGGGCAATTACTATAACCGGGATACCGATTATGATACCATGGCTCAGGCTGCAACCGGTCAGATGTATAGCCTGGACAAGGAAAATGAGTATTGGACCATTGGGGTGATGGTAGAATGGCCTTTGTTTGAAGGAGGGCGGCGATATTACGGCTACCAAAAGGCAAGCCATGAAATATCGCGTTTGCAGCAGCGTATGCGGTATACTCAGGATCAGATCAGATCAGAGGTACGAACAAGTTTTTTGAGCTTGACTGAAGCAAGGGGCAGGATTGAGACCAACCGAACTGCGCTGAAGGCAGCGAGAGAAAACTTTCAGCGTTCTATGAAAAGACTGCAAAGCGGCATGGGAACCAGTACTGAGGTCCTGGATGCTCAGGCCAGGCTGACCCGGGCCGAAGCAAACCTTACGCAGTCCCGGGCGGATTATCAGGTGTCCATGGCCGAATTGATGTACGCTATAGGGCAACGGAATATTGACCTGAGCGCGTTGGTCTTGCAGTAAGGCAGTACATTGTTGGACGGGCTTGCTGCCGTTTCTTCTGGTATTTAAGATCATTGCATTTTTTCGCTGTTTTAACACGAATCAAAGCGTCAACCTCGACCCAGTTAGGTAAGTTATGAAACGGTTTTTGCGGAAGTGGCTCAAATATTTTGTTTTCGCCGGGTTATTCAGCCTTGGAGTAAATATTTTATACTTAACATTTCCTCTGTACATGCTGGCTATATACGACCGGGTATTATCCAGCTTCAGTGTGCCCACCCTAATTACCCTGACAGCAGGCGCATTATTTGCTCTTTTGGTCCTGGGGTGTCTGGATTTATTACGTTCCCGTCTTTTGGTCCAGGCTGGAGTGGCTATGGATCAAAACTTAAGCCCTGCAGTGCTCAAGGAAATGCTCAAGGATTCGGCCCGGATTCAAAAGCAGGGTCACACCGGGGGATTACGGGATGTCAACAGCTTGCGCAATTATTTTGCTGGAAATGCTATCTTTTCCTTGTTTGATCTGCCCTGGACCCCAATTTATCTGGCCGTGATCTATATGATGCACCCTGTCCTTGGTTTGACAGCCACAGCAGGAGCAGTGGCCATCTTTCTTTTGGGTCTGCTCCAGGATTTCTTGACTCGTAAACGCTACGATCGATCTCAGGCTATTGGTAGGGAGAGCCAGCAATACATCACTTCGAGCCTAAGACATGCGGAAGTTGCCAGAAGCATGAGCATGATCGGCGGCATTTTAGAACATTGGAAAAGTCTCAACGACCAAATCATGCTTTTGCAGACTCAAGCAAACAGACATGCCGGTCTTTTGCAAGCTATTACCAAGAGCCTGCGGATGTCCATGCAGGTATTGATTTACGGGGTTGGTGCTTATTATGTCATAGAGAATCAGGCCACAGCCGGATCCATTATTGCCGCATCCATTATCATGGGTCGGGCCCTGGCCCCAGTAGATCAGGTAATCGGAACATGGCGGCAGACAGTTGAAGCCCGTGGAGCCTACAAGCGCCTCGATTCCTTGTTGCAGACAGCCGCAGAGGAAGAGAGCATGGATCTGCCGGCACCGACAGGAAAATTGGATGTTGAGGGAGCGGGCTTGGCAGTGGCTGGAACCCAGATCTTGCGCAATATTTCGTTCTCCTTGCAGCCTGGCGAACAGATGGGACTTATTGGGCCCAGCGGCGCTGGAAAAACTACTTTGTGCCGTCTTTTGTTGGGGATTTGGCCATCTAGCGGTGGAAAAGTGCGCCTGGATGGTGCTGATGTCTATTCCTGGAACCAGGAGGAGCTGGGAAAGTATATCGGCTACTTGCCGCAAGAAGTGGAGCTTTTTCCCGGAACTGTGAGCGAGAATATTGCCCGGCTGGGACAAATCGACTCAAAAAAAGTTGTACAAGCGGGCAAAAAAGCCGGCGTGCATGAACTTATTCTCCGCTTCCCCCAGGGCTATGATACAGAGATCGGCGAAGGAGGAGCTACTCTTTCTGGAGGGCAGAGGCAGCGTATTGGCTTAGCCAGGGCTTTGTATGGGGATCCGGCGTTTATTGTTTTAGACGAACCAAACTCGAACTTGGACGATGCCGGCGAAAGGGCTTTGATGCAGACCCTCAAAGATCTTAGGCAGAACGAAACAACGGTTATCGTTGTCACTCACAAACCGGCTTTGCTTTCCGAGGTGGATAAGGTCCTCATGCTTAAGGAAGGCCAGGTAGCCATGTTTGGCCCCAGACAAGAAGTTTTGCAGCGGCTCATGGTCCAGAAACCCGGGCCGGCCGGGAACCAGCCTGAAACTCAGGGCAAACCTCAAATCTCTAAAGTGAAATAGTACACACGAAACTCCAGGTTCAAAAAATCCTTGTTTAATCAATTACATGAAATAACTTCCAACCAAAGTTGACTATCTCGTATGACTGACGCATCTCAATCCAAAATTTTGCGGACCAAACCAGCCCGATACATTGTAGCTGGTTTGGTGGTTATTATTCTCTTTTTCGGTGGGCTGGCCGCATGGTCAGCTTTTTTTCCTTTCCGGGGGGCAGTCATCGCCGCAGGTTCGGTCAAGGTTTCGAGTGAACGTAAGACTGTGCAGCACCTGGAAGGGGGAATTGTTGACAAGATCTTGGTTCGGGAAGGAGACATTGTAGATAAAGGCGATGTTCTTGTTCGCCTGAAAAGCGCTGAAGTCAGCTCAACAGTCGATCTTTTACAAGGCCGGTTATGGGCTAAACTGGCTGAGAGTTCCCGTTTATTGGCGGAAAGCACAATGAAAGAGCAAATTATCTGGGAGGAAGAGCTTCTCGAGCACAAGGATAATCCTGAAGTACAAGATGTTATGGACAGAGAAGAAGAAATTTTTATTTCCAGACGCAATGATCTTCAGGGTAAAATTGACCTGCATCGATCGCAGATGGAACAGATACGCGAGAAGATTAAGGGAGCGCAGGAAGAACTGGCCGCCCAAAAAGATATCATCGCTAAGCTCAGTGAAGAACTGGAAGCCAAGCAGTCGTTGTTGCAGGATAAATATATCGACAAAGCGCAGATCCTTGAATTACAGCGTATGGCTGCTGAACATAGAGGCCGGGCGGGTCGATTGAAACAATCCATTGCTGAATCAAAGCAAAAGATTGAGGAACTCAAGCTGCAAATTGTCAATCTGCGTAATGAATACCGGGAAAAAAGTGTTACTGAATTCAGTAAAGTGAGCAACACAATTTTTGAACTTCAGGAACAGCTGCAAGCTAAGCTGGATACTTTGAGGCGGTTGGAGATTACGGCCCCTGTGGCTGGAGAGGTGCTGAACTTACAGATCCACTCAGAAGGGGGGGTGATCAAGGCTGGTCAGCCAATTCTGGATATTGTTCCCTTGAATTCTGAACTGGTTATAGAAGCTCGGATAAGACGCCAGGATATTACCAACGTCAAGGTGGGACAAGATGTCAAAGTCCAGCTCAGTGCTTTTAATAGACGAACTACGCCACCCTTACCTGGTGAAGTATCATATGTCTCAGCCGATCAATTAACCCAAAAGACAGGAGCTGGAGAGCAATCATTTTACATCGCCCATGTGCATGTAAATCAAGATGCCCTCCAGGGCAGTGATGCTTACTTGTCACCTGGAATGCCTGCTGTGTGTTATATCGCCACTGAAAAACGGACTATCTTTGAGTATCTGACTGAGCCGATTTTTGAGGTAATGGACAAGGCTCTGCGGGAGAGTTGAGTGCTGTGTGCTTTGAACGCACCGGAAATTTTTTGGAAAACAGTGAGTTGTTCATGGTTCATGGTTATCAGGAGCTGATTGAGAACCCCTTTTTTATCTGTTCCCAATCGCTATCGGAATCGGTATCGTTTGTATGCTTCCTTAGCGCAAGCGTGCCTGCGTTTTGGCAGGCACGTGGGTTAGAATGGAAATGAATCGATTCTTTTCTAAGATCTTCACTTGACAAGGTATAAGGTATGGTCATCCTTCTTTTTGGGCCAAATGGTCAGGTTGGCTGGGAATTGCAGCGCTCATTGGCCCCCTTGGGGGAGATCATCGCCCTTGATCGTCATGGACGGGAACGATACTCCGGCGATTTGGCCGACGTTCAGAGTGTGCAGGCAGCGATACAAGGGTACAGTCCCGATGTTATCGTCAATGCCGCCGCCTACACCAATGTTGATCAGGCAGAGTCAGAACCGGAAATGGCCAGAATGATCAATGCCCAATGCCTTGAGATTATGACTCATGAGGCCGGGAAAATTGATGCGCTGTTCGTTCATTATTCCACCGATTATGTGTTTGATGGTTCAGGTGTGCGGCCTTGGCAAGAAGAGGATGTCCCAAATCCGATCAATGTCTACGGACAAACGAAACTGGAAGGAGAAAGGGCCATAGTATCAAGTGGCTGCCGTTATTTGATATTCCGCACGTCATGGGTCTATTCCCTGCATGGTCACAATTTTCTGCACACCATCCTCAGGCTGGCCGCGCAACGTGAGTACCTCCGGGTGATAAATGATCAAATTGGAACTCCTACCGGCGCTGAACTCATTGCCGATGTGACCGCCCATGCGGTACGGTTAGCTCAAAGAAAATCCAGCTACTTGGGTATATATCACTTGGCGGCAGGAGGAGAGACCTCCTGGTGGGGGTATGCCCGTCTTTTGGTGGATGTAGCTGCAAAACTTGGAATGAAAGTAAAAGTTCACGCTGAGGACATAGAACCTGTATTGAGTACGGCGTTTCCTACCTCTGCCCGGCGTCCCTGTAATTCTCGGCTGAATACGACCCGCCTGGCCCAGACCTTCGGTCTCTATTTGCCCTCCTGGGAACAAGGGGTGGTACGTGTGATTCGTGAACTGAGAGCCTTCAACTGATACATGCAACACAATATGCAGTTTATTTCAACAAAAATTCCGGGAGTGATTCTGATCAAGCCTAAAGTTTTCGGCGACAGTCGTGGCTATTTCATGGAGAGCTATCGCCATGATCTGTTTGTAAATCATATCGGCCCTGTAAAATTTATCCAGGACAATGAGTCGAAATCGGAATACGGCGTCCTGCGCGGTCTACATTACCAAGTTCCTCCCTATGCCCAGGCCAAGTTGGTCCGGGCTGTGACCGGCCATGTTTTGGATGTTGCCGTGGACCTGCGCACTGAGAGTTTGACATACGGCCGGCACATTGCTGTGGAGCTTTCTGAAGAAAATAAACATCAGCTTTATATTCCACGAGGTTTTGCGCATGGTTTTGTCGTGCTGAGTCAGACGGCAATTTTTGGGTACAAGGTTGATGCGCCCTATGCCCCGGAGCATGAGAGGGGCATTTATTACGCTGATGTAGAATTGGGTATAGACTGGAGGCTTCCAGAATCGGTAATTCAGCTTTCGGCAAAGGATAGAAAATGGCCAATGCGAAGGGATAACCGGTGTAAAGTATGACCGATTATCAGCAATCTATTCCCCACTCTCCGCCTCCTATTCCCGATTTTACCCGCAAAGGGATCATTTTAGCCGGAGGCAGCGGTACTCGCCTGTATCCTCTGACTCATGCCGTGTCCAAGCAATTGCTCCCGGTCTACGACAAGCCGATGATCTATTATCCGCTAAGCGTGCTCATGCTGGCTGGGATTCGCGATATTCTTGTCATCTCAACCCCTGAAGATACGCCTCGCTTTGAGCAGCTCCTGGGCAATGGGCAGCAATGGGGGATTCATATTTCGTATGCCGTTCAGCCAAGACCTGAGGGGCTGGCCCAGGCCTTTTTGATCGGAGAGGAATTTATTGGTTCTGATCCAGTGACTCTTATCCTGGGAGACAATATTTTTCATGCACATGGATTATCCAGGCGATTACAATATTGGGCCGGACAGGAGCATGGAGCAGGGGTCTTTGGTTATTACGTCAATGATCCGCAACGATATGGGGTTGTAGAATTTGATCAAGAAGGACGCGTTTTAAGCCTGGAAGAAAAACCAGAGCATCCCAGGTCGAATTTTGCGGTGACTGGATTGTATTTTTATGATGCCAAAGTGGTGGACATAGCAAAAAAAATACAACCATCCTGGCGAGGGGAACTGGAAATTACTGATGTGAATCTGGCCTACCTCCAGGCTGGCGATCTGCATGTGGAGCTTTTGGGCCGAGGGACTGCCTGGCTGGATACCGGAACCCATGATTCGCTTTTAGATGCCGGAAATTTTATCAAGACCATAGAGGATCGTCAGGGCCTGAAGATTGCGTGCCCGGAAGAGGTGGCTTTTCGCATGGGGTTTATCGATGAGCAGCAAGTACTGCGGATTGCTGAAGGCCTCACAAAGAACGGGTATGGGCAATATCTCAAGCGTCTGGTACAATCTTATTGAAAATACTACACATTGGCAAATACTACTGGCCGATTCCAGGGGGGATCGAAACCGCTGTCCGGGATATTGCCGTTGAGCAGGTCCGGCAGGGGCACTCGGTTTCTGTCCTGTCTCATTGGGATGGTCCAGGAAAAAATGCTACACAAGAAGTGTGCGAAGGCGTTCAAGTGATCAGAATGCCGATATTGGGTCACGTTGCCCATGCGCCCATAGCTCCGCGATTTCCAAGGATATTTCAGACGATTGTTTCGCAGAACGCACCAGATATCATCCATATACATATGCCCAATCTTTCGCCCTTATGGATGGTCGTGTTCCGAGGGAAAACACCAATTATAGTCCATTGGCATTCCGATGTGTTCACTTCTCTGAAAAGCCTGCCTTTGACCCTGCTGTATCCTGGATATGCAATCTTGCAAAATCTTCTGCTCCGAAAAGCCTCGGCCATTATTGCGACTTCCCGATACTATCAAGAGGCGAGCAAACCCTTGCAGTCTTTTCAAGATAAGACAGTCACCATCCCCTTGGCTTTGGATCCTGCTCGAATGACTCAGGTGCGCCATGTAACAAAAGAGCAAGATTCATTTGATTCCAGGAAGTTGGTATTGTCTGTCGGAAGGTTTACTTATTACAAGGGGTTCGATGTCCTGGTCCAAGCCGCAGCTCACCTTGGAGAGGATACCAAAGTGATTATTGCCGGTGATGGACCGCTGCGTCCCAGGATCCAGGACAGGATTGCCAGGCTGCAACTGTCGGACCGGGTGTTTCTCCCTGGTCGACTTTCGGATCAGGAATTGCATGCATTGATGGCCCAATGCAGTGTGTTTTGCCTTCCTTCCGTTGACAGGACCGAGGCCTTTGGATTGGTTCTGCTGGAAGCGATGTACTATGCCCGTCCCCTTGTCTCGACAAGGGTGTGGGGTTCTGGTATGCAGCTTGTCAATGAGCATGGGGTGACCGGTTTCTGTGTGGAGCCGGAAGATGATAGGGCTTTGGGCAAGGCCTTGGAATTCCTGCTTGCTTATCCCAAAGAGACTCAGGCCATGGGAGAAGCCGGCAAAAAACGGGTGGGATCGATGTTTCATATTGCCAATCAGGTACGGCAATTCAATGAACTGTACGCCAGGCTGCAGGCCTCCTGAATGGTGAAGCAAAGGTATCTCTTGTGAATCAAAACAGATGCGATCAAAATATCAGCGTGATCATTCCGGCCTGGAATGAGGAATCTAGTGTCGGATCCATTGTCCGTTCAGTGTATGCCAGATACAAAGATCTGCCTTTGTCAGTCATTGTTGTGGACGATGCCAGTCATGATAATACCCCACAGGTTGGCCGTACGAACCAAGCTGTTGTCATAACATTGGCCAAGCACCAAGGAGCCTGGGGAGCCATTCAGACGGGTTTGCGGTATGCCCTGCAAAAAGGTGCAAAGATTATGGTCACCATGGATGCCGATGGGCAGCACGAACCAGCGAGCATCGAAGCATTGATACAGCCTGTTCTGGACCGACAGGCGGATGTGGCCATTGGTTCCTATCCTCAGCGAGGGAGCGCCGGAAGGCATGTATCATGGAAGTTTTTTCGTAGTCTCAGCCAATTACCGATCCAGGATCTGACCTCCGGGCTGAAGGCCTACAACCGGAAAGCAGCTTCCATGCTTTTAAATCCCAATATGCACCTGCTGGATTACCAGGATTTGGGAACATTGTTGTATTTGCGCACGAACGGGATGCAACTCGTTGAAGTTCCGGTTCATATGCAATCCAGGCAATATGGGCATTCCCGGGTGTTTAATAACTGGTTGGCGGTCTGTAAGTATCTCATGTACAGCTCCATACTGTGTTTTTCAAAATTTTCACAGACAGCGGACTTCAACATTGAGTCAACAGGGAAATCATGACCTTTGCTCATATTGTCAGTGCATTTTTGGGCTTGAGCACCGCGGGAGTCATCCTCTTTCTTTTGCGCAAAGACGCTCTGTCAGTTGCCTACTCTTTGTGGTGGTTGTTCGTCACCATCGGGTTGGTTATATTGAGCCTGTTTCCTGCTCTAGTCGATGCACTCGGACGGTTGCTTGGTGTTCACTATCCGCCGGTGCTTCTTCTGATAGGTGCCTTGTGCGTGGTATTGATTAAGCTTTTATTCATGGATATTGATCGTTCCAGACAAGAGCGCCAGATTCGGCTTTTATTTCAGCGCCTGGCCATTTTGGAACATGAAAATGGATTGCAGTCCTACTATTGCCACCTTTCTTCTGAAGATACAGCTGAGAGAGGAAGGGATGACCAGGCTGAGCAAGAAAAAGACTGAGGCGTTTATATAAGGTGGCAAATTATGGAATTTACATACAAGGCAGTGACCCTGGAAGGGAAAGTGCATGAAGGCACGCAACAAGGAGACAGTGAAGATTCTGTCGCCGCCCGATTGCAGGGCCAGGGCTTGATACCGGTCCAAATCGCCCCGGCAGGCAAAGAACTCGGCAAAGTCAGGCGAAAAAAGACTGTTCAGGTCAATGGGGCAAAGGCAGGCACTGCTCATTCGAGTTTTTGGCACCGCTTGGCCAATACATCCATCCAGCTGAAAAGCAAGGCCAAAACCAAGGACCTGATTCTCTTTGCCGAGCATTTGTCCATAATGCTCCATTCCGGGATTACTCTGAACAAGAGCCTGGCCTTGCTCAGCGAGCTGACAGAGAACAAGGCCTTCAGCCACGTAGTGCAGGATATTCACAACCAGATCCGGGAAGGCAGTTCTTTGTGGCAGGCTTTGGAGCAACATCCCAAGGTCTTTCCTGCAGTGTTTGTGCACATGGTCCGAGCTGGAGAAGCCGGAGGTGTTCTAGATGGGGTTTTGTCCAGATTGGCAGAGTATTTGACCAGCGTCCAGGAACTCAAGGAATACTTGATTTCGGCCATGATATATCCCTGTATCTTAGGGCTGACCGCACTAGGATCCATCGTGATCATGCTTACAGTAGTCGTTCCCAAATTTGCAGAGATATTTGCCGGCATGGGGGTGGACCTGCCGGTGATGACCCAGTTCATGTTGGGAACCGGCACATTCTTACAGGCCAATTGGTGGATTCTGCTGTTAGGATTGGCCATGATTCTTTTGGGTATTCGCTCCGGATTGCAGACCCAAGCCGGCCGCCTGCGGTGGGACAGGACCAAACTCCGCCTCCCACTGATTGGAGCCATAGTTCTCAAGGTTGAGATAGCACGATTTTCAAGGACATTGGGTACGCTGCTGCACAGCGGGGTGACTATCCTGTCGGCCATGAATATTGTCAAAGGGGTGGTCATCAATTCATCTTTACGTCAATCTCTTGATCAGGTGTATTCAGACCTCAAACAGGGGCGGATGTTGTCTGTGTCTCTGGAAAAGCGCCGGGTTTTTCCTACCTTGGCTGTGAGTATGCTCGGCGTAGGGGAGGAATCCGGGGATTTGTCCGGGATGCTGAGCAAGATTGGGGAGATGTACGACAAAGATCTCAAATCCGCAATCAAGGCCTTTACTGCTGTTTTTGAGCCGGTCATCATTTTGACCATGGGCTTGGTGGTTGGAGCAATGGTTATATCCATGCTGTTGGCCATATTCAGTATTAATGAACTGGGGATGTAGCGAAATTTGGGATGCTGGAATAGCTTGGATGTAAGAATTCAGGGGTAGCATTCATATGCACGTCAGCAAGCTGTATTTCTGGAGATTGCTCCGTCAAAGACTTCTCGCCCGGTTAAATACTGGCCGAAAGCTAGTGCCGTAAAGCGGCATTTAACTGGGCGAGCAATGACGGGTTATATTTGCACTGTTACCGCCCTCTGAACGGATAGAATTTCGTGAAAGGAGATTATAATTATGAAAAATGACACACTGAATGTTCCAATTTCTCGGCGGCAGGGTTTTACCCTTATCGAGCTTCTTATTGTGATGATCATTATCGGGCTGTTGGCTTCCTTGGTCGGGCCTCGCCTGTTTCAACATGTAGGTGGAGCGAAGCAAAAGACAGCCAAGGCCCAGATTGAGCTCTTGGGTACGGCCCTGGATTCCTATCGATTGGATGTCGGCTCCTACCCATCAACGG
>CAYZLB010000022.1:0-9878 GCA_964479235.1 uncultured Desulfohalobiaceae bacterium | reverse complement strand
TTGGGTACGGCCCTGGATTCCTATCGATTGGATGTCGGCTCCTACCCATCAACGGAACAAGGATTGCAAGCCTTGCGGGAGCAGCCCTCGGGAGAAGAGAATTGGAACGGTCCCTATCTGCCCAAAAAAATTCCTGAGGATCCATGGGGAAATGATTACTACTATAAGAATCCCGGGGAACATGGGGACTACGACCTTTACTCCTACGGTGCAGACGGTGAACCCGGTGGGGAGGGAGAGGATGCTGACGTGAACAATTGGGAATAAATCCAAAACGAGCTGCGCCCGCAACCCAGATCAAGTGGACAGAAAGAGAAAGAAGTTTAACCCACAGATCATACAGATTGACCCAGATTACAGATACTGTTTGAAGAGTATTTTTTCCTGCAAGAATAACACTGGAACGAAGTTTCGAATTTTCCGTCATTCCCGCGCAGGCGGGAATCCAGGTACTTCAACGCATAAATGAGTGACCAACGATAGAAAGGCTTTCCACGAGATTGCCCGGCGAGAAAGACTATACGATGTATTCAAAGGTTGGGGCCGGGCAATGATGGAGAAGGACACATGCATGGTTCAGCTTGGATCACTCCGGCAAAAGGTTTTTTGGGTGCTTTGGCCCAAAAAATATTTCAGATTTGCCGAAGGCAAAGATGACAATAGACGGCAAACTCATTGCAGGCCTCAGGCAGGCTTCACTTTGTTCGAGCTCTTGGTGGTCTTGCTCATCATGTCGGTCTCCCTTGGCCTATTTCTGGGTTTTAACTTTCGACAGCAGGAATCTATTCAGCTCCAGGGACAGGGGCACGCGGTTGCCCAGCTGATGCGCGCAGCTAAGAGCACTGCCATTGTCAGGGGAGAATCCAATGCCTGCTTTTATGATCCAAAGACGGCTACTGTGTCTACGTCCTTGGACCAGCGAAAGCATACTCTTGCGGCCAAGATTGAATTGCGAATAAATGACACGCCAGTTGAGGAAAAAGTAGAGCTGGCCGTTTTTTATCCAGACGGTGCAGCCGAGACCGAGAATATGACCTTACAGTCATCTGAAAGTGGCCAGACTGTTGCCATTCATATCGATCCCCTGTTTGGTGATATTCAGCTGACAGAGCAGTAAGCAGGATTCATTCGTCAGCGCCGCCTCTGGGGGCGGCTGCCGGTTTGATTTAGTATGAAAAGGGCTGGTTCTCTACAAGATAAAATCTTGTTTCATGCGAGTACTCTATATATTGGAATCCAGGAACGTTGTTTTCCATGAACGAACCTGAAAATGAGTGGATATATTGTGTTACCATAAGTCGGCTCAGAACGGTTTTACTCTGCTGGAAGTCCTGATTTCCCTGACTATTGTTGCCTTGTCAGTCACTGTCTATTTTCAGCTCATGTCAGCGGGGATGAAGCTGGAGTATCAGTCTGGAGAAAGAATTGCCCTGGCTGTTCAGGCAGAGCAATTTTTTGAGCAGCTGCAGACCCAGGATGTGCGGGAAGATGATTTTCAGTGGCAGGGCGAAGACGGCGAGTGCGCGTGGCAGTTACAAATTGAGCCCACAGATGTCCAGGTTCAAAAATGGGAAGAGGATGACATTCCACTGACCAAAAATACAGAACTGTACACCTATATTCTCACCTATATCTGCCCAGATGAACAGCCCAAGGTTTTACGACGTATCGTGGTTGTGGATCCTGATTTTTTCTCCGATCAATTCAAGAATGAACATTTTGAGTCCTTTGACCTTTGAGAAAATGAAACAATGGGAATCTCTTTTGAAGCGAGACAATATCCCAAGTTACTGGCTCGCCGTCCGGGACCGCCAGTCACGCGCAGACGCGTGACTGGTTTCATTGATGCGAGCATTGCAACCATCTCATATTCTTCATTCCCGGGGTCCTCCCTTGTAACTTTCCCTCTTTTCAGGGAGCTCTAACAGCGGAAAAAAAGATGGCCGGAGCCATAAGAAAAGACGTTCCCAGGGAGGACCCTGGAAACGAAGATAAAAGGTTCGTAATGTGTTGTGCTCGTTCCGGCAAACAAAGATTCTGGATTTTCGCCTTTGCGGGTACGACATATTGCATAGCCGGTATCTTTATCTCCGTCATTGCCCGGCCGGGGGTATTCGATTGGACCACAATCCAACTTACCGGGCAATCCAGGGGAAAGGCTGGGGCATGAGGACGTTGCCAAGCGTGGGCCCTGGATTCCCAGTTCCTGACTTCCAGAAGACAGGCTTCACGAGCATGACTGGCCGGGGGCCCCGATCCTTCTCCTATGGATTCACCCTCCTGGAGATGATTATCTCCTTGACCATTCTCTCCCTGGTTATCCTCACGGTGTATGTGGCCTTTTCCCTGGGGGTGGATGTTTGGCAGGACATGGGCGATAAAAAAACGGCTGTAGACCGAAAGGCAATCGCCATTCGTTTGCTCAAACAGGATTTTAGCAGTATTCGGCCATACACCTGGAACAGTGAAGATGGGCAGCTCATGTTTTTTGCCGGAGGTCCACGATGTGTGTTTTATGTGACCACCAATGGACTGGGAGCCAAAAACCGGTCCGGGAAGGCCCTGTTTTTTACCTGCCTGTACATCGATGCCGCACCGGAAGACGAGGAGGGCAATTCCCTGTATGTGTACAAGAGCGGTTTACCTGGGCCCGATTTTTTAGAGACTCTGCGCGAATTTCGGACTGGCAGCGATATGTTTCGTTCAAACTTTGTTCCGCCCACGTTTGTCAGTGAAGACAGTATTCCGGTCTTGAACAATATAAGCGATGCTCAGTTCGGGTACCAGGAGCGGGCCTATCCTCCATTTTCCGGAGCCAAGACTGAAATGGAAGGTGAATGGGGACAGCAAAAAGGGAGTGGGGAAGTGCTGGCCGAGACAGAATGGGTCCAGAACAAATTGCCGGGACAGATCAGTTTTATGACCCAGTATGTTGAGGAGGAGTTTATGGTCCGGGCTGTGCTCAGTAACTCTCCGCCTTTGGATCATGCAAAGAGGTAGGGCATCATTTTGTTCTGCGTCTCAGTTCATAACCTGATGACAGTTTTCAAACGTCCCGGCCGGGCAATGACTTGAGAGGGCGATTGCGCGGTGAGGTCGCAAACCATTCCCGTAAGGGCGAGAATCCAGAACGGATAGGACGACTTTCCCCTGGATTGCCCGGAGAGCACGACCCTGGAGTATGCAAAGGATCCCGGCCGGGCAATGACTTGAGGGGCCCTTTGTACATTCGAGGTCAGATTAATTGGCATTTTGTTTCAACAAATCACAAAATAAAGTATCGCAGAGCGAGCACTACAGGGACAGATAGGAGCTACATGCCTTTTTACGTCATTGCCCGGCCCCGATCAAACGAGTACATCGACATCATGCTCTCCGGGCAATCCAGGGGAAAGCTTTGCTGAATCAACCGTTTCCTTTTATCTGGCAGGAGACCTGGATTCCGTCTTTCACCGGAATGACGAGAAAGAGCCCGAACTGTCGCTGTAGTGCTAGAGGCTGCGTTGAAATGTGAACCGTGAATCTGGAATCCAAAACCTATGCAGAACAATGGAAAATATCCGCCTGACAAAGGCTTCATTCTCATAGCCGTGTTGTGGATCACTGCCCTTTTGGCCATGTTTGCCCTCTACTATTCCTCATCGGCAAGGGTACAGGCTTTGCAGGCCATGAATACCGAAAAATGGCTCATGAACGCTCACCTGCTTCAGTCCGGTTTGGATTGGGGCTACCATGAATACACAAAGTATATGGCGAATCAGTCGCTTATGGAAAACAAAGAAGAGCTGGAAGAATATTCGGGCCAAACATTGGATCTGAAATATCCCCGCCAGGAACCGTACATCATGACCGCCGGAAACCACACAGTTGCCGTCCAGATAATTGATCTCAGCGGGAAGATCAGCATCAGCGCTGTTGACGATGTCTTGCTCCAGGATATTCTTTCCGCTTGCGGTTTGGAGGAAGGGGTTGAGCAGACCACGGTCATCAATTCTATTTTGGATTGGATTGATCAGGACGATATGCATCGACAGGAAGGGGCTGAAGAAGATTATTATCTGGGGCTTGATCCGCCTTATTCGCCGAAAAACGGGGACATTGAAAGTATTGAGGAGTTGCTCCTCATCAAAGGCATCGACCGGGACCTGTTTCAGGGGACAAAGGATAAGCCGGGTCTCAGAGATTTCCTGACCGTTTATGGTGAACACAACACCATGGATATAAATAGTGCAGCCCCGGGGACATTTTTGATTATCGAAGATTTTCCTTTAGATGTCGTGCAGGACATCATAACCTACAGGAACCAGGATCGAATCGAAAAAATGGCTGATATTGCGGATATCGTTCCATTTGAGGAATTTGGTGAGCTGCAGGAATATTTTTCGGTTCAATCCTCTGAATACATAGAGGTTGTGGCCCGAATGACAACGGATCAAGGTGAAATGGGACAATCCATGCGCACTTTCTATCAGACAGGCGGGTCATAACGTGCTCAACCGGATGAGTCGGTTTGTTGCCGGCATGCACCATGTGCTCTGGACCTTTCCGGACAAGATCATTGAACAGCGAATCGCCCCCGGCGCTCTGCTGCATACTGTATTTCCAGCCCAGACAAAGGTTCATACCTGGCCCCAGGGTGCTGAGCTTTCCCGTTTCATACTCCAGGTCCTGAAACAGACTCGGACAGGCCGGAACGATAAGTGGCATATAGGCCTTCCCTTGGAATATTTTACCCTGGTCAATTTTACCCTGCCTCAAGCTGCCGGAGAAAACTTGGATCAGGCCGTGCGATATGCACTCATGCGCCATGTCCCATTTGATTTGACCGCAACATATACGGATTATCGGCTGATGCGGGAAGGCGATCTGCTGGAGATTGCGGCTGTAGTGACCCAGAAAGAGATGGTGGATCCTGTTTTAGAAGCCTGTGCTCAAGCCGGCATTGCAGTACGTTCGATTTTTCCCAGCCTTGTGTTTTGGTCTTTGGCTTCCGAGGATGGAGGCTATCTTTTGCATGCCCGGGAACAAACTGAAGTGGTTCTTCGTCAGGAGGGCAGGGTTCCTTTACACCTCGTTTTTCACCCCTCGGTCCAGGAGGAGGAAGAAAGCTTTGCGCATCGCGGGGCCACGCTTTTGGAAAATATTTCCGACAAGCCAGACACGTTACATATCTTGGGCCGAAATGCTGCTGAGCTGTCACATCTGGATCCCCTCTTATCCATTTTTGACCACACGCAGCAAGATGACAATCTCCCGTCTGTATCGGTCTCGTTTTTAGCCTCAGCGCCATATTCAGTGAGCCTTTTGTCGTCAGCTGTGCAAAAGCAGGAAAAGACTGTGCGGCTTTTGCGCGTCAGCAGTTTTGCGTTTCTCTGCCTGGCTGTATTATGCATTCCTTTGGCTGATCTATTGGGAACCATGCGCTACAAAGATCGGCTGGAAGATAAGGTGAATGCAGTTCAGCAACAGGTGCAGGAGTTGGAGGCCATCCGCAATGAAAACCAACGACTGATTCAATTTTTTGAAATGTTGGCCCAAAAAGTGCAATCACAGCCGCGGGCAGCATACCTACTCAAGGAAATGACTGAAGTCATCCCGGAGACTGCCTGGTTATACTCTTTTCACTACGCAGATCAACGAGTCCGAATACAAGGGGAAGGAGATTCTGCCACAGCGGTCTTGGAGGCCTTGGAAAATTCACCGGTGTTTGAGAATGTCCAGTTTGACTCACCGGTTCAAAAGTCAGGTTCACGGGATCGGTTTAAAATAGTGGCCAAGGTGGTCTTATGATCAGTCAAATAGGTGGCAGGATCCGTGAGGTGTTCGGCAATACCGCAGGCGATCACCCTGGGAGCCGAAAAATACTTCTTGCTATGGCTGGAATGTTACTTCTCCTGGTCGTGGTGCAGTTCGGATGGAATAAGTTTAGATCATTGGAACAAAGCCTGGAGGAGCAGATCGATCTCAAGACTGTACAGTTTGAAAAGCAAAAACGCATTGTCAAGCAAAGCGATGCATATCGGCAAACAAATCAGGAGTTGAAGGAATTGCGGAAAGAGGTTGTTTCAACCAAGCTTTTGCAAGGCGATACACCGGCTCTGGCCGAAGCAAAGCTGCAAAATTTGATTAATACCCTGGCCAAAGACACTCAGGTCAATATATTAAGTATGCGTATGTTGCCCAGAAAAAAAGAGAATACCATTACCAACTTACAAATCGGAATTAATGGCAGAGCGGAAATAGATGCTATCCAAGAGTTTTTGACCCAGATTGAGCAAGAAGAACGCTTCATGTATGTGTCTGAACTGGAAATAAAAATCGTCAATCGGCGTGAGGAACGGTATTTTAACCTCAGTGCTCAGATAACGGCCATGGCCTTTATATGATAAAAAATTTTACCGCCGCGATAAGAAGTCCGCAATTTCTTCTTCCCCTGCTTATCTTTGTTGTCGGAGGACTTGTCCTTTCCATGGCCTGGAATCTTTATAGGGAACAGGCCAATCGCGATTTGCCCGACAGCAATATTCAGCCCCAAAAAAACGGTGTTCCTCCAGTCCAGGAAGTACGTTCCATGTTGGCTGGAAACCCAGCTGAAGAAGATGCAAATTTTAAAATCATTGCTGAAAAAAATCTCTTTACCCGGGATCGACAGAAGTGGTTGTCCCCGGAGGAAAAGAAAAGATTGGCAGGAGGGAGTGAAGATGCAGGGGAGGAAGAAGGACAAAAGGAGGATCAAGCCCAACAACGGGCAGCCGAAAGAGTCCGGCGTATACCACGCTCAAGCATCAGGCTGTATGGGACGACACATGCCGAATCAAAAAAAGTCGCCTTGATGTATATGGAGCCTTTTGAGACCAAGCGGAAATACTACACAGTACAAGAAGGGGAAATCCTCCGTGATTCTGGAGAACGAGGCGAATGGCTGTATTTTAAGGTCACAGCCATTGATGAGAATTCCGTCATACTGCAGGATCCGGGCGGAGAAACGTTTCAAGTGGGACTGTATGATCATCAACGCCAACAGCGGAAATCTCTCTCCAGGGACACATCAGGGATACAAATCAGTGTTGGCGGGGAAGAAATGAAAATGCAGGCTGCAGGTGGGCAAAAACAAGGAGCCGAAAGGCAAAAAACAGGATCACAGGCCCAAGAAAATCAATCACAAACCAGTACAGGCCAAAATCAGGCCAATGCGAATAATGCAACAAATGCTCAAGCAGGTGCCGCTGACACTGGTACCGGGTCTGGTGAAGGACCTGAGGAAGGGGACGCAGAAGCTCAGCAAGCGCAGCCCACTGGTCCCCAAAGCCTGATAGACGCGCTGAAAAATCTTCGCAATCGAGGAAACAACAATGATCAAGGTGCCACTCCCCAACCCCGGACAGGCCAGGAATCAGGGGGGGGAGAAAATATGCGCAAGATAGAAACCCCGTTTGGGACTATTTACAGACCGGCCAATTGACCTCTGTAACCAGAAGAATCAAAAAAATTTAGTTTAGGACAGATGCATGATGTTTTTGGGCAGGAAATTCCTGCAGCGCGATATACGTTCGTACGCAAAGATTACCATTCTGATCATCATATTGGTATTTTCGACTGCCTGTGCGCATCTGAAGTCAGGGGTTCGGGACAAGGCTCCGGATCCTGTAAATTTTCAAGATATTGAGCGCCCACGGCCAAGAGAGCAACGTGAAGACGCCTATGCCGCCTCTAGGACAGAACAGGAAGCCAATGCCACGGCTGTCCTGGAGCAAGTCGAAAAGCAGAATAAGGAGTTCAATCAACGTATTGCCTCCATCATGGATCAACCCGGGATAGGGGAACCACAGCCAGAGCCGGAAAAAAAAGATGAGCCCAAAACCATATCCGGGCAAAAAGAAGTTTCCTTTAATTTTTATGATGCCGACCTTGTGGAGGTTGTCCGGGTATTTATGGACCTCATCGGCGGCGATTATGTCTTGCATCCGGATGTCAGCGGCCGGGTTTCGCTTTCGGTGGAAGACAAATTTACTGAAGAGCAGCTTGTTGATCTTTTGCTTGGGGTCCTGCGGATCAATAACATGACCATGATCCAGGGCAAGGATGGGGTGTGGGAAGTCATGCCCATGTCTGAGGTGTCATCCCAGTTTTCCGAAGAACGGATATTTATTGAATCAGGCCAGGGAGGTCAGAAACGGGGACAGGTTATCGAGGTCTTCCGCCTGCGCTATATTGCGGCTACGGAAATGATCAAAATCATCAAGCCCTATCTGAGTCAAAGTGCCACCATCTATGCCCACGATGCCGAAGGGGTGCTTTTGATCTGCGATTATCCTCATGCCTTGGACAAGGTTGGGCAACTCGTTCAGATGTTTGATGAAAGCGTATTTGCCGATGTCTCAACCAGGGTCTATACCTTGAAGTATGCCCAGGCTGAAGAGGCGGTAAAAGATCTGCAGAATATAGCCAAGGAGTTTGGTCTTGGACCGGATCAGGGCGGCCCAAGCAGACGGGTTGGTTTTGTCTCCTTGCAAAGGACAAATACAGTGGTGGCTGTCACCAGAGATCCGCAGGTCATGGAATTTGTCGATGCCTGGGTTGAGGAATTGGACAAGAAAGTGCCGAGCGCTCTTTCCGGACAGCAATCTTCTGATATATTCGTCTATTACGTTCAATACGGAGATGCTGACAAAATAGTGGAATCCCTGCGGGGTCTCTTTGAGGGTGCACAGCCCGAGGAGGAAAAGGAGGCTGGTGATGAAGAAAAACAAACCCCGCTTGGCCAGCAAGTGAAGGCCAAAGAAGAAAAAAGTGAAAAGCAGGGGACTTCCGAAGGGGTGAGCGGGGAGCTGAGCGGGGAGGTCACTTTTCAAGTCGATGAGATCACCAATTCCATTTTGACCCGGTGCAATCGGCGGGACTATGAAACCATATTGTCAGTTGTTGAAAAGCTGGACCTGTATCCCCGGCAGGTGTTGATTGAGATGGTTATTGCCGAAGTGCAGCTTAATGACACCAGTAAGTTGGGCATTGAATGGCAATATATTATGAATGTGGGCAAGGACGGTACCGGAACAATTACCCAAAGTACCGGCCTTGGAAGCTTCGATGCTGAGGAAGGTAGTTACCTTGGGCAAGGACTGAGCTATTTGATCCAGAACACAAGCCGGCTGAAAGCCGGGCTGCATGCCCTGGCCGAGGACAATCAAGTTCAAATTTTGTCTACGCCGACATTGCTGGCTTCAGATAATAAACAGGCGGTAATTAATATTGGCGATGAAGTCCCCATACCGACCACAAGCGAGAGACGAACAGATATCAGTACTGGCGAGCTCACGACCACGACACTGCAATACCGGGATACCGGAATTATCATGGACGTGACCCCAAAGATCAATAAGCATGGCATGGTCCGTATGGAGATCAAACAAGAAGTGAGTAATTTGAGCAGTCAAAAGGTTGAGGGGGTTGACGCACCTATTATCTCTACCCGAAATACAGAAACATCGGTTGCTGTGAATGATGGGCAAACCATTGTCATCGGCGGCCTGATCAGGCAAACCAGAACCCAGAGCAGCTCTGGTATTCCTTACCTTCGTAATATCCCGGGATTGGGTATTCTTTTCCAGGCAAAGGAAGACAGTTTTGAAAACACAGAGCTTATTGTCTTTATTACTCCCCATGTGGTATTAAATGCCCAGGATTCTGATTTTATCACTCAGGATTTCAAGTTGCGACTCCAAGAACTGAAGCAGGTTATGATGTAGAAAAACTCGCGTCTTGGAATGAGAGGAAAAGAAAGATTTTTACACGGCAATCTCCCACTCCCCGTCATTGCCCGGCCGGAACTGGTCGAATACACCGTGGGGCGGACTCTCCGGGCAATCCAGGGGAAAGGC
>CAYZLB010000021.1:0-30421 GCA_964479235.1 uncultured Desulfohalobiaceae bacterium | reverse complement strand
TGTTTTACCGCACCCTGCATGGGGCCAGGATCGGCGATCTGTTCATGAGCCTCATTTATACGTGTCAGCTTAACGAAGCGGATCCTTTTGACTACCTCACTCAACTTCAGAAAAACTTAAAAGACGTCCTCGACGCTCCACACAAATGGATGCCCTGGAATTATCGCGAAAACCTCCCAGACGAATAACCCACTCTATACCAGCCTTACAAGATATCAGCAGTGACCCTTCCTCCAGGTCTTTGAGCTTGAGAGGAGGGCTCGCTGCATTGTGATATCCCCAAATTGATCACCAACTGAACTGAACCTACCCCAAAAAGAGGCTTTTTTCGGAATGGCAGAAAGGTCTTTGTTAACCGACTTCCTGAAGAAAATCTTATATCCGGCCATCTTCTTTCAGCCTCTCGATCATCTCTTCGTAGCTCATCAAGGGCTCATCGGCCCGTTGGTCGAAGGCGCTGAGATCCTCTGCATCCTCTGCGAGGGCTTTGCATACGGCTACATTGACAAGATCAGAGACAGATCTGGAAGTTTGGACCGATTTGAGCTTCAATGCTTTGTGAAGATCTGCGTTGAAATAGACGGTTACCCGTTTTGATTCGGTTGTCATTAATGCCATCTCCTTTTGTAGCTAAAACATTATAGCGTCATAATGTTTTCAGGTCAACGGCTGACAAGCAAGATGCGGCTGCAAAAAATCCTTTTGCAGCCGCAGTGGTCAGAAGCCAGTAGTCGGCTTTGCCTCCGGCAAGTCTGACTTACTGGTGATTTTTTTGAAGAAGAAAATCTTTTGCTCTTGAGCTCATGTATGACCAGGGGATGTCAGAATTCCCGGACGGCCAAGCAAGCGACCGGGGTTGGGTCTTGTTTCAAATGATATCGAAAAGATATTTCTCACGCCCGCTCGCGTACTCGCTTGAGACACAGAGCCCGCAGAGTTCATTAAGAGAGGGGGAAAAGTCTTTTTTGTGGACAACCCTTAGGCTGTCTTTCCATTCCTCGTTTTCTTCGGCAAGAGCTGGATTGTAGGGTAAATCCAACGAGACATGAGCGTATTCGAGGAAGACATTCTTGACATAGTTTGTTGATGTGTATAAAAGAATGCATCATACACATTAACAGGGGGAGTTCATGATGCGCACAAATATTGTCATCAGGGACGATCTGATGCAAAAAGCCATGGAATTGGCCCAAAGCACCACCAAAAAGCAGGTGGTGGAAGAGGCTTTGGAAACCTTCATCCAAAAAAAGCTGCAGGAACGTATCCGGACATTGCGGGGAAAGCTCAAATGGGAGGGAGATCTGCACACAATGAGGCTCGATAAATGATTCTAGTCGACTCTTCAGTGTGGATTGATTATTTCAATGGCCTGCTCAACAAGGCAACTGACTCTTTGGATCAGGCTCTTTCCGAACAGACCGTGCTTATAGGTGATCTCATCCTGATGGAAGTTCTCCAAGGCTTTCGTTTCCAGCGGGACTTCCAAACCGCCAAATCATACCTCACACAGCTGGATTGCCACAATCTGTGCAGTCCTCAATTGGCTCTGTTGGGAGCCGAGAATTATCGTCTTCTTCGACGCAAAGGGATTATCGTCCGCAAAACCGTTGATATGATCATTGGCACCTGGTGTATCGAACATAATGTCCCTCTCCTGCATAATGACAGGGATTTCGATCCATTGACAACACACCTCGGGCTCCCAGTGGTCGAAATATAACATTCGTAGGGTTTATTGCACACCGTCCCCTGTTGTATGCTCCTCTGATTGTGAACAGTAAAGATCAAGGAAGACTCGGGCGGCCCCTGGATCCCTATTTGCTGAGACAGGATATTTCAGCTAGGCTTTGGTTCTCTGGCAGACTGAATCAAGGCAATGTGGCAACCTGGAGGTCTCATGGGCTGGAAGAATTGGAGTATCAAGTGGAAAATCCTGCTCATTGTGTTTGTCGGCCCACTCGTTCTTGCAGGGTTGGGCACTCTGCAACGGATCAACGACATTAAGCATGGAGCAGAGCAGGCTATACTCAGTAAAAGCCGGTCCATTGTCATGATGGCCGAGGCTACCCGGGAGAACATGGGCCGCAAGTTGCAAATGGGCGTGATGCAGCCCTTTGAAAAATTGAAAAAAGATCCCCAAAAACTTCTGGAAGCAGTTCCCATAGTAACTGCCATGCGTACTGCCGGAGCCAATGCCGGGCAGGCAGGCTACACCTTCCGGGTGCCCAAGGTCAGCCCGCGCAATCCTGAAAACTCACCCACCAGTCTTGAACGCCGGGTGCTCAAAGAGCTGAAGCAGACAAATGCTCCGGAAAAGATTATCCAGGAACCGGATCAGATCCGTTACTTCCGGCCCATCCGCCTCAGCCGGGAATGCCTGTACTGCCACGGAGATCCTCGAGGAGCTCCCGATCCGGTGGGCGGAATTAAGGAAGGCTGGAATGAAGGCGAGATTCATGGAGCCTTTGAGATCATCAGCTCTTTAGAACAGGCCAATCAGCAGGTACAGGAGGCTACCTTATGGATGGTGGGCCAAACCATCCTTGTGCTCGGCCTGCTCAGCATTGGGGTCTGGCTGGTGGTCCGCTCCTCCATTCTACGCCCCTTGGGGCAGGCCCAATCCATGCTGCAGGCCATGGTGGATGGAGATATGAGCCGGCATATCGAACTTGACCGAGAGGATGAGTTCGGCCGCATGGGAGGGATGCTGAACATCTTGGTACAGACACTGCGCAATATGCTGGGCAAAATAACTGAAAGCGCTGATACCCTGTTGGGATCATCCACTGAGCTAAACACGGTGAGCTCCGGCCTGTCGGAAAGCGCCCAGGAAAATGTCAAGCGGACCAATACAGTGGCCAGTGCTGCGGAAGAGATGAACACAAATATGACCTCAGTAGCTGCGGCTATGGAGCAGGCCTCGACCAATGTGGCCACAGTATCCGAAGTGACTGAGAGCATGTCCAGCACCATCATCTCCATCTCCAACAAGGCGGACCAGGCCCGGGAGATTACCAGCCGGGCCGTGGACCAGGCCCAGAATGCCTCCCAAAAAGTGCACAGCCTGCAGCAGGCTGCCAGTGAAATCGGTGCCTTCACTCAGACCATTAAGTCCATTTCTTCCCAAACCAATATGCTGGCCTTGAACGCGACCATTGAGGCCGCCAGGGCCGGAGAGGCAGGCAAAGGTTTTGCAGTCGTGGCCAGCGAGGTCAAAGAACTGGCAGTCCAGACCTCTGAGGCCACAGAGAAAATCCGGACCCAGGTGGAAAACATTCAAGACTCGACCCAGGCGACCAATGAAGATATCGCCCAAGTCATGTCCGTTATTGAAGAAGTTAATACCTTTGTCGCCGAAATCGCCGCCTCCATGGAGGAACAGGCCGGTACGACCAGAGAGATCGCTGACAATGTCAGCCAGGCTTCTCAAGGGATTCAGGAAGTCACTATCAACGTCAATCAAACCTCAGAGGCCAGCTCAGAGGTGACCAGCGAGATCAGCCAGGTCTCCCAGAGTACAAGAGATCTCTCCGCCAGCAGCGAGCAGCTTCTCTACAATGCTCAAGAGCTCTCGGGCTTGGCGCGTGCTCTCATTGAACTGACTCAGCAGTTTTCTATCTCGTCCGAGCAAAGGCAGGTTAAAAAAATCAGGACTGATGGACCAAAAAGTGAATAACTGCTTAAAATGCTTCAGCCTCCCCATACGAGACAATAGGAGGGGTTAATTGATTTTTTGCAGATATGTCATAGAATAATTCTTATGGATGATCAACAGCGAACTCAATCTCTCGTGGCCAAAGTGGAAGAGGAGCAATCCGGATTGCGCCTGGATGCCTACTGGACATGGAAGCTGGATGGGCAGGGAATGAGCAGGAATCAGATCCGGCAATGGATCAAGGATGGCCGGGCCATGGTCAACAACCGTCCCTGCTCCAAGCCGGCTATGGAAGTCCGGGCTGGAGATCATCTGGTTTTGTACCAGTCGGATCAGGCAGAAGGGATCCAACCTGATGTCAATCCGATTCAGATCGTGTGGCAGGATCAGGATTTGGCGGTGATCAATAAAACACCTGGCCTGAGTGTACATCCTGCGCCTTCGGAAAAGGAAAGCACCGTTGTGCATCGATTAGTTCACACCTTTCCGCAACTGCAAGCCATGGACGCTCTGCGGCCCGGGATTGTGCATCGTCTGGATAAGGACACTTCCGGCCTGCTCCTTGTGGCTTTGAATGAGAAAACCAGGGCTGCATTGAGCCGGGCCTTATCTGCCCGGGAGGTGGAAAAAGAGTATCTGGCCTTGGTGTATGGATGTCCTGAACAGTTTGAAGCCTGGATCGATCTTCCTTTGGGCCGGGATCAGCAGCACAAGACACGAATGGCGGTCCAAGACGATCAGGGACGATCGGCCCAGACCTGGTACAAGGTCTTGCATATTTTTGACCACATTCCGTGTTCCTTACTTCGGGTTCGGATCATTACCGGACGCACCCATCAGATACGGGTCCATTTGGCCCATATAGGGCATGCCGTCCTTGGCGACCGGACCTATGGTCCCCGGCAAATGGCTATGTTGGACCGCAGCCGTCCGGATGTGACCAGAATCTTGAACAGGCAGATGCTCCATGCCTGGCACTTGGGGCTAAGACACCCCCGAACAGGAGAGTGGTTGGACCTTGGCCAGGGTGTACCCAAAGATTTTTTGCGGACCTTGCTCAAGGTACAGCACTGTCCTCAGCGGGTGGGTATTACCGGGAGTGCCGGGAGCGGCAAGTCGGCCTTGACCGCTCTGGTGGCAAAAGAGAGGATACCGGTCTGGAGCGCAGACCAGGTAGTGGCTGAACTCTATGCCCCAGGAGCGGACGGCTGGGAAATGTTCAGGCGCAGCTTTGGAGAACGTTTTGTGCCAAATCCATTCGGTCCGGTAGACAAGAAGGCCGTATTTGATGCCATGCAATCCTCGACGGAGGAGCGGAAGGCCATTTTAAATATTATCCATCCTCTGGTTGAGCACAGCTGGAAAAAGTTTTGTGCTGAGCATGAAAAGAGCCGAATTGTGCTGGCTGAAGTGCCTTTGCTCTTTGAAGGCAAGTGGAAGGAGCGGGGCTTGGTGGACGTGTCCGTGAATGTTTTTACCCCTTCCACCACAAGGCATCAGCGTTTGGCCGAAAACCGGGGGTGGAACACAGAACTTATTATTCAAATGCAGGCCTGGCAGATGCCAGATGAGGAAAAATCCAGGCTGGCGGATATCAACGTGCCCAATGCCGGATCCTTGTGTAAACTGGAGCAGGCTGCCAGGGACCTCACAAGCAGACTGCTGGATCTGAGGCGGGAGAAGGTGCATGCATTTACCAACCGACTCAAGACCTGTGGAGTAATCTAGATGTTGCCTCTGCGCGACAATATCCCCCGCCGTCATCCGCCCTATGCCACCCGGATTATAGTCGGAGTCAACGCCCTGTTTTTCTTGTATGAACTCGGATTGAACGAACAGGCCCTGCACCGGCTTTTCTATCTTTTGGGAGTGGTTCCGGCCAGATACTTTCATCCGGATTGGGCCCAGTGGATGGGATTTCCTGAAGCCGGCCTTCTGCCCCTGTTTACCCATATGTTTTTACACAGCGGTCTGCTTCATTTTGTGGCCAACATGTGGATCTTATGGGTTTTTGCCGATAATGTGGAAGATGTGATGGGACCGGTCCGTTTTATTCTCTTTTTTCTGCTCTGTGGATTGGCTGCCTTGGCAGGTCACGTCCTGTTCAATACAGACTCCACCGTCCCTGTGGTCGGAGCCTCCGGGGCCATTGCCGGGGTCATGGGGGCCTATTTCCTTTTGTACCCCCAGGCTCAGGTCCTGACCTTGATCCCTATACTTATTTTCCCCTTTTTCGTTGTTTTGCCGGCAGTGACGTTTTTGGGCCTGTGGTTTTTACTCCAGATATTTTCCGGCTTGTTTAGTCTGGCCGGATCGCAAGGCGGTGGCGGAGTTGCCTGGTGGGCCCATGCGGCCGGATTCATTGCCGGAATGATATTTATCCCCCTATTTAGGGATGACAAACGCTGCTCTTGGTGTTATACAGATACAGACCGGAACTCAGACACGTTTCGTTTTCACTAAAAACATCCCAGCCCTTGGAGAAGGTGACAGGCATGCTGCAAATAGAGGATCTGTATGTAAACATAGGCCAAACCAAGGTTTTGCGCGGACTCAATCTGGAGATTGACAGCAATGAGACCTTTATTCTGTTTGGTCCCAACGGATCAGGAAAGACGACCCTGCTGATGACCTTGATGGGCTTTGCCGGCTATGAAGTGACCCAGGGCAAGATCACATTCCGCGGGGAAGATATCACCCATATGCCGGTGCATGAACGGGCCAGACTGGGCATCGGCATGTCCTTTCAGCGTCCGCCCACCATTCACGGACTCAAAACCAGCCATCTGGTCCAGCTATGCGCACGAGACGAAGAAGTTGATGTTGCAGCTATGGCCAAAGAGGTAGATTTGGAGAAATTTTTGGATCGGGATATCAATTCCGGATTCTCCGGCGGGGAAATCAAGCGCTCTGAACTCTTGCAGCTCATGGCTCAAAAGCCGAAACTTTTGCTTTTTGACGAACCAGAATCCGGGGTGGACCTGGAAAACATGAAGCTGATCGGCAAGATGGTCCGTCATTTGCTTCAACAGGACCTACAGCCCCGGGTGGACATGAGCATGAAGGAGCAAAAGTCCAAACGGAACAGCTCCGGGCTGATTATTACCCATACCGGCTATATCCTGGACTATATCAATGCCGACCGGGGGATGGTCATGTACAACGGTTCCTTGTGCTGCTCGGCCAGACCCAGGGATATCTTGGACCATATTAGTGAATACGGCTATGAGGAGTGTGTGCGATGCCTGAGGTAAAGAACAACGCTGAAAAAAAACCCATGACTCGAAACGAGGAAGACATCGATATTTCCAGCTACCAGTACGAGGGGGCGGAATCCGGGCAGATGCAGGATCTGAATCAGCTTGATGAACAAGAGCAAAAGCAGCTGCTCATGGCTGGAGTGGATGTCTCAGGCAAGGATCGCAGCGGCACATTTTTGCAGATGGATCATTCAAGTGTGCACTGTTCCACCTGCATCCCGGGGGTGGAAGTCTTGAATATCCACGATGCATTGGATAAATATGACCGCCTTCCGGAGTACTACTGGCAGGCCGTGGATCCGGACAAGGACAAATATACCCGGGCAGTAGCGGACAAGACCCATGGCGGGTATTTTATCCGGACTGAGAAAGGGGCCAAGGTCGTTAATCCAGTCCAGTCCTGCCTGTTCATTAAGGGCGAAAAAGTCGGTCAGAACGTACACAATATCATTGTGGTCGAAGAAAATTCCGAGTTGCACATCATTACCGGATGTGCTGTCTCTCATCAAGTGGAATCAGCCTTGCATATGGGCATCTCTGAGATCTACATCAAGCGCGGAGGCAAGTTGTCTTTCACCATGGTCCACAACTGGGGCGAAGAGGTTCATGTGCGGCCCAGGACCGTGGGTATTGTGGAAGAGGACGGCGTATTTTTGAACAACTATATCCTGCTCAAGCCTGTACGTTCTGCTCAACTCTATCCCACATTGTATCTCAACGGAAAAGGTGCTGTGGCGACTTCCAATTCCGTTATTGCCGCACCTCCAGGTTCATATATCAACAGCGGCAGCAAAGTGGTCTTAAACGCTCCGGATACAAAAGCCGAAATCATCGCCCGGACCATCACCACTGGTGGGACGATCATCAATCCGGGTCACCTGGTGGGCAATGCCGTACCAGCCAAAGGGCATCTGGAGTGCAAGGGGCTGATCCTCAAGGACGGTATTATTCATGCCATCCCAGAACTGGAAGCTTCGGTTGCTGGAGTGGAGCTCTCCCATGAGGCGGCGGTGGGTAAAGTGGCCCAGGAAGAAATCGAATACCTCATGGCCCGGGGACTGGACGAGGAAGAGGCTACGTCCACAATTGTGCGCGGCTTTTTGAATGTGGACATCATGGGGCTGCCTCAGGAGCTGCAGGATGCCATTGATCAGACTATTCAGGAAGCTGGAGACGAGATGTTTTAAGACGTTATGGACAGGCCTCTTCTGGCCCAAAGCTGGATGGACTTTCGTTGCTCGGCCTTCAGAGCAAAGACACGTTTTGTCCCTATGCCGGGCAGCGACAAATGAAAAGGCAGTCTTCAAGTTTTATAATCCAAAAAAGTCCCGCTCTGAGCGGGATTTTTTATAGGTTTTTTGGGTGCAATTGGTGTTTTATCTTTACTTTACGCGTGTTCCAGGCGTTGCGCACTTTTCCAGGATATGCCCGGTGACCAGGGCTGATGGGCTGTCTGGCCCAGGAGGATGCATAAGATCATTGTCCTGTATGTAGACAAGACCCTGAGCGACAAATTCCCTGTGCGAGACATCCGGATTGATTCCCGGGCAATATTCCTGAGCCATGCGCCAGCTGGTTTCATCTTCCAGGTTACCACGGAAAAATGGCCAGGCCCGGCATACATCCGGTTTATGTTCGTGTATGGTGCACCAGGTCTCGGTCTGAAAAAAAATGCAGGTTCCGTCCTGGTGACTGGTGAGTACTGGCTTGTTGTTGTCGAACACGGTATACGTATCCAAAAGTTTTTGTTCACTGAGGTTTAGTCCCTGGGCAAGGCGGCGGATATCCTTGGATGTGAGCACGATGCCTCCCTGTCCCTGGCAGCAATGTCCGCACATGCGGCAAATAAAGGCTTGGTTCATAATAGTTCTGTATCCTCATGAGTTGAAAAAATTCGCACAGTAATCCAGATTAGAAAAGAGATCAAACATACCGAAATGCCAGGTTTGTGGTATGTAAAGGAGGTAAAATGGAAGCCATAGACACCATCCCCAGCGTGGAACTGGAGAGTCGGTGGACGAAAGTCAGACAATACATGTCCCAGAACATCCCCCAGGCGCAAGGGGTGATGGTCATGTCCAGAATCTTGATGTATTGGCTGACCGGGCATTGGGGAAACGGCCTCTTTTGGCTCCCCCTGGAAGGTAATCCTGTCCTCATGGTACGCAAGGGAAAGGAACGGGCCAAGCTGGAGTCTGGTGTGCAGAATATTTTTCCCTTTCGGTCTCCGGGGCAAATTCCGCAGATATTGGGTGAGCTTGGGCAAAGGCTGCCATCCGTGGTTGGTATAGACATGGGCAGCATTTCCTGGGCCATGGGACAAACTGTACGCAAAAAGCTGCCGGAGGCAGAATTTATTGCTGCGGATCAGGTCTTGGCTCAGGCCAGGGCTGTAAAGTCACAATGGGAGTTAAATGTTCTTCGCCTGGCTGGGGAACGGCACAATCAGGCCCTGACCCACAATTTGCCTCAAAAGATCCAGCCTGGTATGAGCGAACAGGAGATTGCTCACATTCTGCTTACTGAGCTACTGACCCTTGGCCACCAGGGACAGATACGGATGAACGGCCCGGGCGAGGAACTCTATGCAGGCGTGGCTTCAGCCGCTGACTCAGGAAATTATCCTACAGTCAGCAGTGGGCCAGTCGGATATCGAGGACTGCACCCGGCAGTGCCTCAGATGGGGTATGCCGGCCAGATCTGGAACATGCAGCAGTCTTTCATTGTAGATGCCGTGTTTCAACTTGAAGGCTACCATACAGATAAGACCCAAGTTTATTTTGCTGGGACCAAGGAACAGATTCCAGATGAACTCAAAGATGCACACAGGGTTTGCCAGGAGATTCATAATCGATTGGCCGAGAGCCTGCGCCCAGGCGTCAAGCCGTCTGATCTCTATGCTCAGTGCCTGGAAATGGCCGGAAAATCAAGGTTTGAATCAGGATTTATGGGTCTGGGAGAAAACAAGGTCCCTTTTGTCGGGCATGGAATCGGCGTTTTTGTCGATGACTGGCCGGTAGTGGCTGCCAAATTCAATACCCCTTTGGAAGAGAACATGGTCCTGGCCCTGGAACCAAAAATCGGGATCCCTGGACAGGGCATGGTCGGGGTGGAAAATACTTTCCAGGTCACGGCTCAGGGCGGAATCAGTTTGACCGGAAATGCGGATGACATGATCTGTGTCCAGGAAAGGAATGATCAATGGGCCATTGGATCGATTTGACCCACCCTCTGTATGATAACATGCCGGTCTGGCCTGGAGACAGGCCGGTACAGGTGAGCGATGAGATGACCATGGAAAGAGACGGGTGTTCTGTCCAGCGACTGGAAATGGGAAATCATGCGGGAACACATGTCGATGCGCCGTCCCATTTTTTGCCCTCAGGTCTGACAGTAGATCAACTTTCCCTGCATGCTTGTGTGGGAACGGCCAGGCTGGTCTTTTTGCCCAAAGAACAGGGCCAGATCATAACCAGGCAGGATTTGGAAAACACTCAATGTTTGTCAGAATCAGTCAAACGGATTATCCTACGCATTGGGTGGGGTACTCGTTTTGGAACACCTGATTTTTATTATGATTTTCCTGTCTTGACCAAGGAAGCATCTGAGTATTTGGCTGGCTTGGATATTGTTCTTTTGGGCATGGATACGCCGTCCCCAAGCCCGATTAACGATCCCGGCCAAGCAATCCACAAAACTTTGCTCGGAGCAGGGATTGTTCTGGTGGAATCTATGGCCAATCTGCATCACCTTCCGGCAGGTGATATCGATATCTGCATTTTGCCCTTGCCCATGCGCCGGACCAGCGGAGCACCTTGCCGGGCAATAGGCAGATGCTGCGGTTTTTGAGGTGCCTATGCTTTATTCTCTCTCCAAACGGAAACCGGATATTGATCCAACATGTTTTGTGGCTAATGACGCTGTAGTCATCGGATCCATACGAATGGAAGCAGAGTGCAGCATCTGGTTTGGGACTGTCCTGCGGGGTGACAATGACCTGATAACCATTTTGCGAGGGACCAATATCCAAGACGGGGTAGTGGTCCACACAGACGAGGGAATTCCCATGACTGTAGGGAAGCATGTGACAGTCGGGCATAAAGCGGTCTTACACGGCTGTCAGATCGGAGACAATACCCTTATTGGAATCAATGCCGTGCTTTTAAATAAAGCCAAGATCGGCAACAATTGCCTTATCGGGGCTGGGGCCTTGGTTCCCGAGGGAAAAGAAATCCCAGACAACTCCGTGGTCTTCGGTACTCCGGGTAAGGTGGTTCGTGAGGTGACGCAGCAGGAAAGAGATCGGATCAAAAGCAGTGCCTTGCACTATATGGATAAGGCTAGATTATACAGAAATGAGCTGAGCATAACACGCTTCATATCGCTGGAATGAGGAAGGCCAGAGGGTAGGCATTACGCGCTACTCGCGAAGCCTGCCCCTACTTGGAAGGCTCCGCTGGTATTCCAAATGTGGTCAGTGCATAAAGTATTCAGATTTTCATGAGGGAGCCATGTCCCTAAAAAAACTCGTGCTGATGAAAATACTGGCTGTCGCTGCCAGCACCTACGGAGACAAGTGGGTACGGATGGCAGGAGACAAGGCCGTGGGTCGGTTGAGCCGCATTGCTGTCAATCGTGGGTATCTGCACAAGATATATGATCTGCAAACCTTAAGCCACGAGTTGCAGGGTTTGAAGCGGCAAGGACACTTGAGTCCCCAGGAATGGTCTCAGGTAGGGACTCTTTTGGCTCAGGCATGGCGTATGCGGAAGAAATCGGGTTGAAATGAGGATGCAAGGCACATCCACATTTCAACCCCATAACTTCCATACCCTCGTATTAAACTAGATCCTTCTTTGCCCGTCATTCCCGCGAAGGCGAGAATCCAGAGTGGATAGAAAGGCTTTCCCCATCACGAACCTTTCGTACCCAAAGCGGCTACAGCCTCTTCCTGGGTATCGAAGATATTGAAAATTCTATTCATCCGAGTTAACCGGAAGAGGCTCATCACTGGTTCGTTCACTCCACAAATGGCCAGATCACCATCTTCTCCAAGGCGTTTTAATGCTGAAATAATGGCCCCTAAACCAGAGCTGTCGATGAAGTCAACCTTGGTCAGATCCAGGACAATGCGTTTGTACCCGTTTTCGATTTTACCCAAGATATTGTCCCGAAAACTGCCGGCCGAAGAGGCATCAATCTGATCGGCTAAAACGAACGCTACCAAAACGCCATTGTGTTCAACAAATTCTACATTCACGCAGTATACTCCCTTCTGTCCACCTTGAACGTTCTCCACTCATTTATTGCACCATGTATTCCTCCGCCAAGGACGCACTCTACACCCTTGGTTGAACCGGATGCAAGTCCCAAATCTCCCGGGCGTACTCCTGGATGGTTCGATCGCTGGAAAATCTGCCGATTCTGGCGATATTGAGAATGGCCTTTCTGGTCCAATCCCTGGTTTGGGAATATGCCTGGGCTATTTGTTCTCTGGTCTGAATATAAGCGGCAAAGTCAGCCAGGTGAAAGTACTGATCGTTGCTGTCCATGAGATAGGGAATCAACCAATTGAAAAGGCCGGGATCATGTGGACAGAAACGATCAGAACTCAAGGCATTCAGGACCCGGCGCAATTTGTCATCGTTTTCATACACAATGTGCGGATTGTATGTCCCTGTGCGTTGATATTCGGCTATTTCCGAACTGGTCAGGCCGAAAATAAAGATGTTGTCCTTTCCGACCTCTTCTTGGATTTCGATGTTTGCCCCATCCAGGGTACCCAGGGTAAGAGCTCCGTTTAAGGCAAACTTCATGTTTCCGGTCCCGGAGGCCTCTTTACCGGCCGTAGAGATCTGTTCACTGACGTCGGCTGCCGGAATGATCTTTTCAGCAACCGAAACCCGGTAATCGGGAACAAAAACAAGCTTGATCATCCCCTTGGTTCGTGGGTCTGTGTTGATAGTCTGACCCACTGTATTGATGAGTTTGATCAAACGCTTGGCTACTGTGTATCCAGGGGCTGCTTTTCCGGCAAAGACATAGGTTTTGGCAAATGGAGGACATATGTCATCCTCAATAAGCTGCAGGTATTCATAGACAATGGCCATGAGAAAAAGCAGTTGCCGTTTGTATTCATGGATCCGTTTGGCTTGGATATCGAACAGGGCATCCGGTATGGTTTCCACCCAGGCAGTTTCGGAGATAAGGGCGCACAGACGCTGCTTGTTTTTGCGCTTGATTTCCCAAAAAGCATCCTGAAAACCGGTATCATTGCTCAAAGGCTCCAACTCATGCAGCCGTTCGAGATCGGTGATCCATTTGGGCCCGACAGCCTGGGTAATCAGATCGGCAAGTTGTGGATTGCTTTTCAGTAACCACCTGCGCTGAGTGATCCCGTTGGTCTTGCTGGAAAAACGTTCCGGCCAGAGATCATTGAAATCAGAAACAACCGACGATTTAAGCAGTTCCGTGTGCAGCACAGAAACCCCATTGGTGGCATGGGAGCCGACAATAGCTAAATGGGCCATCCGGACCATACGATCCGGGGTCTCCTGTATCAGAGACATACGACTTTTGCGATGCGGATTTCCAGGCCATTTTTTTTCCACCTCCAGCAAAAAGAAGGCATTGATGTCGTAAATAATCTGCATGTGCCGTGGGAGAATGTGCTCTAGGAGGTCAACCGGCCAGGTTTCCAATGCCTCGGGCAGGAGGGTATGATTGGTGTAGGCGAGAGTCTTTCTGGTCAATTCAAAGGCTTTATTCCAATTCAAGGCATACTCATCCACCAGAATGCGCATCAGTTCGGCTACGGCCAGGGCCGGGTGGGTGTCGTTGAGCTGAATGGCGACTTTGGATGGAAATTCGCTGAAGTCATTGTGACTGGTCAGATATCGGCGGACAATGTCTCGTAGGGAGCAGGCCACAAGAAAGTATTCCTGCAAAAGGCGAAGCTCCTTACCTTCCCGAAAGGTGTCAGACGGGTAGAGGATTTTGGAGATTTTTTCCGATTCGATCTTTTGTTCCAGGGCCCGAAAATAGTCTCCGGTATTGAAGATGGAGATGTCGAACTCAGTAGATGGCCGGGCTGCAAACAGGCGCAGGTAGTTCACTGTCTGTCCGGCGTAGCCAACAATAGGTATATCGTAGGGAACGCCGACGATGATATTCCAGTCCAGCCACATAGGGTGGCTTCGGCCTGTGTGGTCGGTAAAGTCTTCCACCCGGCCGTACACCGGGATATAACAGGCTTGATCCGGCCGGGGCAGTTCAAGTGGAGTCCATTCATCCAGCCAATGGTCCGGTTTTTCTTTTTGCCATCCGTTGTCGAAGATCTGCTTGAACAACCCGAACTCATAGTGGATACCGTAGCCGAATCCCGGCATATGCAGGCTGGCCAGGGAATCGATGAAGCAGGCGGCCAGACGTCCCAAGCCCCCGTTGCCCAAACCGGCGTCCACCTCCTGCTCCCGAACCTCTTCCAGGTCCACCCCAAGTGCGGTCAAGGCTTCCTTGCAGGCATCGAACAGTTCCAGATTGATCATGTTATTGCCCAGGGAGCGGCCGATCAGAAACTCCATGGACAAATAATACAGTCGCTTGGCATCGGCGGTGGTGTATCGGTCTTCTGTTTCCAGCATCCGCTCCAGCATTCGATCCCGAAGGGCATAACTCAGGGCCAGATAGTAATCCCTTTCAGAGCAATCCCTGGGCCGTTTGCCCAGGGAAAGTCTGATGTGGCGAACAATATCGTTTTTTAAGCTGGGTGGATCGCATCCAAGTTCTCGAAGCATAGATATATCTCAGTGTGAAATGTTTGATAAAATTAGCCAGTTTCAGTTTGGACCATAATGGCGGTTTCTCCTGCACATCGGATCTTCTTCATTTTCAAGATCAATATCCTGGTTCCGGAGAAAACACCTGGTCACAGCAAAAATTGTTTTTAGATCCTGGACTGCCCTTTGTAAATCGTCAAGCTCAAAAAGCTGGTAGGGGCTGCCTCCTGGGATTCCATTTGGGTAACGGGTTGCAATATAAAACCGATCTAGCCGCTTTGCCGGAGATAGCAGCTCGGAAAATCTGGAATCCACCTTGATAAGTTCGTTCATCATTTCCAGAAGTGAATGTCCGATAACCCGCCTGCGTCCTTGGGCATACAGACACGCCTTGAGGGTTTTTTCTCCAGCTTGTTGGGCCAGAAAACATCCCTTATCAAAGAATACACCTTCTGATAAAATCCATTGTGTAAACTTATGATCATCTTCAGCTTGGGCCTGCCACCGTTTTGCTTCCCTGTGCGGCATGTTCATAAATCACTTCCCCTTCCTGGCACGCCTCTTGAATAAATGGATTGTCGTGGCGCAACAATTCGAACTCGTCAGGCGTATAGGCCAAGATATCAATTGCCATGGGCAAATTCCAACACAAATAAAGCTCTTCCAAGCGATCCAAAAAGCGCTTGCGAGTCTCATAAACTATGATCAGATCAATATCACTGTACCGGTCATGCTGGTTTCGAGCCCAAGACCCGAAAAGGAGGATTTTTCGGGGTTGAAAGGGAAGAAAACAGGCGCATATATGTTTTTTGAGTTCCTGTTTGTCCATTTGTTGAAAATCGTATTGTGCTGCTCCTATTTCAGCAATCTGTTGATTATATCTTTATATTTTTGTTCTATGACATGTCGTTTCTTTTTTAAGGTATTGGTCAACTCTTCTCCCAGTTTGAAGTCGTGGCGGAGAAAGTGGATGGATTGCAGTTTTTCATAGGGCTTGAACCCAGTCTTGGTATTTAAAAGCTTGTTGATTTCCTTTTTTATTCGCTCCAGGATCTGCTTATCCTGAAGAATCTGTTCCGGATCTGCATCCGGCTGATTCATTTCTTCGGCCAGAAACTCGCGCATTTTTTCCAAATCAGGAACAATGAGGGCTCCCAATCCCTTCTTGTCCTGACCGACAAGGACAGCGTCCTGAACAAAGGAAAAGCGGGTGATGGTTGATTCGATATTCGTGGGATCGATGTTTTCTCCGCTGGATAAAACAATAATCTCCTTGGCCCGGCCGGTGATAACCAGTTCCCCGGTCAGGGTTTTTCGTCCCAGGTCCCCGCTACGGAAGAATCCATCCGGGGGTAAAGGCCTGAACATTGGCCTCTGGGTTTTTGAAATATCCGGCAAACACCTGTGGGCCCTTGATTTGGATCTCACCTTCCTGACCCAGCGGCACTTCCTGATCATATTCATCGGCGATGCGGATCAGGGTCAAGGGAAAGGGCGGACCAATGGTTCCGAAAATATGACAGTCTAGCCCCCGGCCGGCAATGCCAGGGGAGCACTCGGTCATGCCGTAGGCATTGACGATTCGAATGCCTACGGCATCGATCCATTCATCCAAATACGCCGGCAGGCTGCCACCGCCGCTGATAGCCAGACGGAGTCGGCCGCCGAATTTCTCCTGAACCAGAGAGAGCTTTTTCCTGGCCACCAGGTAGGGGAGGGCCAGAAGGCCTGCTTTGATTCCGGCCCACGTTCGCTGTCCCAGATCAAGGAAAGGATTCTGTTTGTAAAACCTGGGAAGTTGCTTGCAGAGAATGCGCCTGTTGCGCCGAAAGGAGGCGGCTATTCCTACCAGTTTGGCAAAGAGTTTGGCCTTATGGGGGCTGTCTTTTTTTAATGTGGCATTGACCTTGGTATACAGTGCTTCCGAGACCCGGGGTACAGTGGCCACCACAGTCGGGCGGTAGCGGGTCAGATCAGCGGCAAAGGTGCGCACCGAGGAATAGACAAGACAGCAGCCAAAGGCCAGGGCGATATATTCCGCGGTCCGTTCAAAGATATGCCAGGAAGGCAGGATGGACAGCCAACGGTCCTGATTGGTTACGGCAATCAGCGGGGGGAGGTGCTGCACATTGTGCATGATGTTTGCGTGGGTGAGCATGACTCCCTTGGGCAGGCCGGTAGTTCCGGATGTATAGATTATGGTCACCACGTCGTCTGGCTGTAAGGCCCGGCCCTGGGTCAAAACAGTACGCACGTCCTCCGGGGTGATGCTCCGGTCAGCCAGGATCTGGGAATAGGTCAGAACATTGCCCGGCAAAAACTGTTTTTGGTCGTCATCTATGACGAATACGTTGTGCAGTCTTCGCTGAGCAATTCGATCAGCGTGCTGGGCCGCCAGGGAAGACGTTTCAAGTATCAGCCAGGAACACTCGGAATGGTCCAGGATATATTCCAGTTCCTGGGCCGGGGTGTCACTGCCCCGCGGTACGCTGACCGCACCCAGAGAAATAAGGGCCAGATCGGTGACCATCCAGGCGTACCGGTTGTCTGAGAGCAAGAAAACCTTGCTTCCTTTGCCCATGCCGTGATCACGAAATGCCTTGGCCAAGAGAAGAACATCGGCAAAGAGTTTTTCGTATGTGACGGTAAACTCTTCGCCGCCGGCCCGGTAAATGCATGCCGGCCGGGTTTTATGTTTTTTATAAGTAAATAAAAATGCGTCAAAAAGGGTGAGCTTGGATGGGCTGGCTGTCATGGACGTCTCGATTTACATCCCCAGGTAGGCCTTGCGGATGTCTTCTGAAGCCAAAAGTTCCTGACTGTTGCCCGAAGTCACCACTTGGCCGATTTAAGTACCATAGGCCCTGTAGGCAATTTCCAAGGCTTCCTGAACCATTTGTTCCACCAAAGGACAGTGGTTCCGTTTTTGTTTACGGCTAAGACCGTGTCCATCATCCTTTCATTATACGAGATTGTGTTGTAGCCTGAAGGAGAAAATCTTGTCAAGAAAAGGGATTTGCCGTGAGACTTCCTCTGATTTGGCAAAGGAAAAATGAAGGAGATACGCCTGCAGACTGAGAAGACGCATGGGGTTGTCAATTACGAGAACCGGGGATATCTTCAGGCCAGATGAATATCCCAGTTGATAAATGAAAGAGGGCAATATGCAGTATCAAGCACTGGCAGAAGTGTTTTGCCAATCAACGCGAATAGTTGCCTTTACCGGGGCCGGGATATCGGCTGAAAGCGGTGTGCCCACCTATCGGGGATCCGATGGAATGTGGAATGTCTACGATCCGGACAAATATGCAAACATTGACTATTTTTACAAAGACCCAAGTTATTATTGGGAATTTTTCCGGGATGTCCGCTATCCCTCTTTACAAAAAGCACAGGCCAATGCAGCACATTATGCCTTGACCTCTTTAGAGGAAGCAGGTCTTTTGCAGGCCGTGATCACCCAGAATATAGACGGGCTGCATCAGGCAGCCGGCACCCAGCACGTGCTGGAATTGCACGGCACGACCCGGGTGTACACCTGTCTTGGATGTTCAAGGCAGTTTTCCATGAATCAGGTCTATGAATTGATTCAAGCCGAGCTTCCGCCAAAATGTCCGCAGTGTCAGGGCTTGATCAGACCCGGAACGGTTATGTTCGGGGAAGCCCTGCCCATGCCGGTATTGGAAAAGGCAGAAGAAATGGCTTTGTCTACGGATCTCTTTCTCTGTATCGGCAGTTCTCTTGTGGTTCAACCGGCGGCTTCCTTTCCGGTGATAGCCAAGCAAAACGGTGCCCGCCTGGCCATAATCAATAAGGATCCCACTCCGCTGGACGGGATGGCCGATTTGGTGCTGCATGAAAACGCAGGCCAAAGCCTGGTTCCGGCTGTCCAGATGTGCCTGCAATAACTGTGAGGGAATAAATCTGATCAGAACAATAACTGAAGTTTTATCCAACGGCCAATTTGCGGAGAATGTATGCAGAAAATAAGTGATCAGCGCAAAGAATTCCTGGCTGATGATTATTGCCAAGGATTTATAGCCTATTGCGGTTTTCAGCCCGAAGATATTGCCTGGGGTCACTTTACTTCCTCCCTTGCAATCAGGGATATCCATCGGCAGCAGGACGGATTTATCCATGCCGGAGTCTTGGCCACAATGGCCGATCATACTGCGGGATATGCCGGTTTTACTGTTGCACCTGAGGGATATCAAATCCTGACTATAGAATTTAAGGTCAATTTCTTGCGTCCGGCCTATGGACAAAAAATAATCTGTGAATCCCGTGTGCTCAGACCAGGAAAGACTGTGATTGTCGCTGAGTCCAATCTCTTTGATTATAGAGATGATCAACGGGCGCACACGGCAAAGGCCACGATCACCCTGATGGCTGTACCCCGGGAGAAATTGCGGAAGGAGGAAAGGCCTTAGGGCAGGTCTTGTGTCTGCCCGGACCAAGTGGCTTGACTGCTTTGTATGCAAGCGTGTCCGCGGCTTTGCGGACATGAGAGATAATTTGAGATAACCGATGATGAAAACGAAACCGGAGTGCACGGCATGAGTGACGTAGAAGTCAAACGGAGCATTGCTGAGATCAATGCCAAGATCCGCAAAGGGCAGGCAGTGGTGGTCACTGCCGATGAGATGGTGGATATAGTTGCTGATCAGGGAGTGAAAAAAGCCTATGATCAAGTGGACGTGGTGACCACAGGGACCTTTGGAACCATGTGTTCCTCCGGAGCTTTTATCAACTTTGGGCATACAACACCCAAGATCAAGGCTTCCAAGACATGGTTCAATCAAGTCGAGGCTTATGCCGGGATTGCGGCTGTAGACTGCTTTCTAGGCGCTGCCCAGGTCAAAGACAACGACCCATTGAACCTTGTTCATCCCGGCCGGTTCGCCTACGGTGGCGGGCATGTGATCGAAGATCTTATTGCCGGCCGGAAAGTGATGTTTCGGGCCACTGGGTACGGCACAGACTGCTATCCTTTGACCGAGTATGAACAGGAAATAACCATCAATGATCTGCGCAACGCCTTTCTGTACAATCCGCGCAATGCCTACCAAAACTACAATTGTGCCACGAATCTTTCGGATCGGACAATATACACCTATATGGGCATTCTGCGTCCGAACATGGGCAATGTGACCTATTCCACAGCCGGACAGCTCAGTCCAATGCTCAATGATCCTTTTTATTGGACCATTGGGGTGGGAACCAAGATCTTTTTGGCCGGGGGTGCGGGGGCGGTGACATGGCAGGGAACCCAACACGACCCTGAAGCCATGCGCTCTGCAAACGGGATGGTTAAAGAAGGGGCCGGCACATTGGCTGTGACCGGAGATATGAAGCAGATGTCGGCAGAATTTATCCGCGGGGCGTCCCTGGCTGGATATGGATGTTCCCTTATGGTCGGCCTGGGAGTGCCCATCCCGATAATCAATGAGGAAATGGCCTATTTTACTGGTTTGAGCAACAAGGATATCTGGTATCAGATCATTGATTACGGCATTGACTATCCAAGCAATATCAGCCGTTCAGTAGGGCAAGTGAATTACGCCCAGCTCCAGTCCGGGGAGGTGGAGCTAGAGGGCAAAAAGATCCCTACAAGCCCGATGGCCAGTTATTCCATGGCCAGACAGATAGCCGGAAAGCTCAAAGAGTGGATCCAAAAAGACGGGTTTACCCTGGGTGAGCCCCAGATCCAGCTGCCTTCAGTGGCCTTTGACCGGGAAAAATATCCTCAAGTGGGCAGTTGTGCATAGCACACACGTAACACTGTGGGGTGATAAAAATGGATAGATAAATACAGTCAGCATTATGCGGATATGATTCTGATGATGGTACTCTGTGATACGATCAGATATGAGCTACGAACCCCGCTTTTACCGTGATTTCAGTTCCAGTGAACGCTGGGAGAGCTACCGGGTACAGGTGGAGAGTACAGATTTGTATATCCGAACCAAAGGCAAGCATGCCTTGTGGGTCCAGAAGAGGGTATGCGAGCTGCGAAAAATATTGACCGAGCATATCGGACGTCAGCCCTGTTTTTTGGATTCCCTGGTCCCGGTTGCCAGGTTGCGGGGGGTCCATCCCATGCTGTTAGCCATGTATAAGGCTGCAGAGAAGGCTGGAACAGGTCCTATGGCCGCTGTGGCTGGGGCCATAGCCCAGTGGATCGGCCAGGAACTGTGCATATGGTCCAGGGAAGTTATTATTGAAAACGGCGGGGATATCTACATGCGCCTGGAGCAGGCTGGAAAGGCCACGCTTTATGCCGGAAAATCCAAGTTTTCAGGAAAAGTCGGCCTGGCCCTGGAGCCGTTCGAGACTCCGTTGGCCGTGTGCACCTCGTCCGGGACTGTCGGCCATTCCTACAGTCTGGGCCAAGCGGATGCAGCAACGATTATTTCCAAGGACGCTTGCCTGGCCGATGCAGTGGCTACCGGGGCGGCCAATCTGGTAGGTAGTGATCAGGATTTAGAAAAAGCACTGGACTATGCCCTGGCCATTCCGGGCGTTCTGGGCGCTGTACTGATTCTGGGCGATAATCTGGCGGTCAAAGGAGATGTACAGTTGGTGGCAACCTCATAGTGTTGCGAACTTGAACAGTTTTTTACCCTGCAAGTGTTGGATATTGCAAGAAGAGAGGATTTGCATGAATTCGCAGACCATTTCCAAGAATGTACTTCTGATTTTTCAGAAAGAGGTCATGTACAACCCAGTCATATCCCGGACTATCAAGCGTTACGACATCGTATTTAATATTCTGGAAGCCAAGATTCTCCCCAAGCAGGAAGGTCGGCTCATTTTGCAGCTGGAAGGGGAGCAGGACTTGTTGGACCATGCCGTGGCCTATATGGAGTCCGAGGGAGTCAAGGTGGAAGTCCTGACTGAACGGATCAGACGAGATGAGGATAAGTGTGTGCATTGCGGGGCATGCACGGCAGTCTGCAAGACCAGGGCTTTGTATATCGACCGGGAGAGCATGCAGGTCATGTTCAATCCCGAATTGTGTGTTGTCTGTGGACAGTGCCAGCTGGCCTGCCCGGTCAAAGCGGTGCAGGTGGCGGGCATCGACATGGATGTTTTGGCTGCCTGAGATATTCAATTGTATCTAAGGCTCGTGAACAAGGAATTTGTTTATGATTGAAGAAGCAGAGAAAACTATCTTGTATATGCATATTCGATTGTTCTGGGTAGCCCGGAATGAAAAAGGAGACTGAACTGACGATGAACAGCAAAAAACCAATGCAGGATCAACTGCCTGAGGGCCATCCAGCCCGGGTTTGCTTTGGGTGTGGTGCGGACAACAATGATGGCTTGCAGATAAAGAGTTTTATGCAGGGAGATACGGCAATATGCACGTTCCGGGCAATCTAGTGTATATAACTTACTTGTGTCGAACGAGTGATCATCTTGGATGAACATTGGAATAAGATACGATAGGTACAGGAGTGAGCATAGCCCGACGTGTCGAAGACACGTCGGGCTATGCTCACAGAATAACAAGAATATTTACCACTACAGAGAAATTTCAGGGAAAATCACATTTGTAAGGTACCAGTCAAGTCTGCAGCGTTATTTTCCGCAAACCGCAGCGCAAAATTCCTGCACCCCGACCCGGTCCATCATCTTGCCTATCCGTTCATTCTTTTTGGCATTTTCCTTGAAGAATGCCACGATCTTGTCTACCAAGGCCAGGGCTTGATCAGTATCCAGTTCCTCTGCGACCACATCCGCCAGACGCGGCTTGCCGGCACCTGATCCTCCGGCCATGACTGTCCAGCCTTTTTTCTTCCCAACCAAGGCAATATCCTTGATACAGGTTTCGGCGCATTGATTCGGGCATCCGCTGACCCCAATTTTCATTTTTCCCGGAAGTTCCATGCCGTGGTATTTTTCATCCAGCTGCATGCCTACCCCTAAACTGTCTTGCTGGCCCAAACGGCAAAATGTAGTGCCTGGACAGGCCTTGACGCTTCGAACGCATACCCCGACTGCCGCCCCCGGAGCCAAGCCCAGGTCCTGCCATGCATTGTCGACATCCTCTTTTTTGAGGCCGACCAGGGCTATCCGGGCGGCGCTGGTAATCTTCATGGCTGCGCAGCCGTATTTTTCTGCGACATCTGCCAGTTTGCGCAATGTTTCCGGTTTGACCACTCCGCAAGGGATATGCGGGGCAATAGCATAGGTCTCCTTGTCTCGTTGCAGGATGGCTCCCTTTTCTCCGTCTTTGAGCATTGTCTTCCTCCTTACTATGAGTTGATGTACAATGATAATAATTCTTAAAAATATCCTGTTTCAAGGTCAAGGTAAAGCATAACGGTTCTGGCCATTATGGCTTTTCCTTGGTGACCAAAGAAGCAAGTTCAAGGGCATTATCCACTGCTGCCCCTGAATCAGTGTTGTCAAAATACACATGCACAGTGTATCCTTGTTGCCGGCAGGTGGCAATATAATCGGCCCATGTTTGCAATTCACCGGCTGAATATGCGGATTGGTAGGTTTTTCGATTTCCGTGCAGGCGGATATAGACCAGATCTGAGCTCACGTGGTCCCATCTGGGCCAGTCTGCAGCATCGGAAATACAAATTCCCACATTGTGCGCATCGAGGCACTCGGCTGTCTCCTGGTCAAACCAGGATGTGTGTCGGAATTCAACAGCATGCCTCACATCCGACCAGTGATCCAGGGCCCGGGCAAAGCCGGTCAAGCCATCCATATTTTTTTGCATACTGGCCGGCAATTGCCAACAGACAACCTGAAGTTTTCCGTGCATGGGGGCTAAATTGTTTTGTTGTTTGCCAATGGCCGATTCAGGCTCTTTGAGTCGTTTGGTGTGCGTTGTGTATCGGCTGCCCTTGGCGGCAAAAACAAAATTTTCCGGTGTGCGCTCTGCCCATTGCCGAACTGTCTTTTCCTGAAGCAAGCGGTAAAATGTGGCGTTTACTTCCACAGCTGCAAAGGTCGAAGCATAATGCTCCAGCCAGCGTTTTTGGGGTACATCATTATACAATGTATCTTTCCATTCCCTGTAGTTCCAGCCGCTGGTGCCGACAACCACTTTGTTCATAACAAAAGCCTCCTCATGAATACACTGTGGGCTCTTTTAACAAATTTTCGTCTTTCAGACCTGCTGGATGTGCTTTTTCTTTCAATTATTGTCTACCATCTTGGTATCTGGTTTCATAGCACCAAGGCCTTCCGGGCCTTGTTCGGGGTTGCCTTGCTTGGAGGAATTTATGTCGCGGCCCGGGCCGGTGGGCTTTTTTTGACCACCTGGGTGTTCCAGATCTTCTGGCAGGTCTTACTGATCCTCTTGATTATTGTCTTTCAGGCCGAGATTCGGCAAGTCCTGGAACGGGTAAACCCAATGCAGGCCGTTGGCCTGCGCCGTCTGCCCCGCTGCAGGGCATGGATTCAGGAATGTGCCCAAGCAGTTTGCAAAATGGCCGAGCAAAGGATAGGGGCCCTGATCATCGTTGAACAGCTGGAACGGACAGATACGTGGATAACCGGGGGCCAGGAACTGAAGAGTGAACCAAGTGCAGATGTTTTGACCATGATTTTCCAACATGCTTCACCACTGCACGACGGGGCGGCCGTAGTTCGTAGCGGACAGCTTATCATGGCCGGCAGCTTTCTTCCCTTGAGTATCCAGGGAGATCTGCCAAAAGAATGGGGTACGCGGCACCGGGCGGCCCTGGGACTCAGTGAGCGGTGCGATGCCTGGGTTCTTGTCGTCTCTGAGGAAAGGGGAGAAGTTTCCGTGGCCCATGCAGGCCGGATGCAGAAGATGCAGGATGAGGACGATGTGATTGCAACTCTGCAAAACGCTGTTGCTTACCAACCGGAACAGAAGAAGAGCTGGATGGAATGGCTGAAACAGACAATCATTCATCGCTGGCACTTCAAACTGCTGACGGTTTTCGGGGTGGGGCTGCTTTGGCTGCTGCTGGCTGGACAGCAGGATTTTGAGCATACGTTCACTGTTCCTGTCCGTATACAAGGTGTGCCGCAAACGCTCAAGATTGTTGATCCTGCAAATCCACAGGTGCAACTCACTGTACGCGGAATGCGCAAAGAGGCCAGCACGCTGACGGAAAAGAACGTTTGGGTCCAAGTTCGTCTGCCCCAGGCAAAACCGGGGACAACGACCGTGTTTTTATCCCGGGACTCAGTACACCTGCCCAACAACAGGGTCCGGGTAGTCCGGGTCTCGCCAAATGTATTGCAGCTCACGGTAGAGCGTTTAGACCAGAAAAACGGCTCTTCCTCTGCACACAAGCCGCAATGAGCTACTCAAGGATGAGTAAGGCCACCGGAAAGGGGTGGAGTACCTCGGCTACCGGGTGATCACCACCTGAAACCATATCATCGGTTAAAATATTACGCCAAGTACCTTCGGGTATGGAGAGGGTGGTGTTTTCCCAATCATGTAATGTGAGTGGGAAGCGGGTCAAAAGACTCAAGGCCCGGCCTGCACGGATAAAGGCCAGGGCATGAACAGCCTTGGTCCCGGAAATCTTGACCGGTTCATAGCTTCCGGCCGGTCCGAAAACCTCCGGCATTTGGCCTCGAAGGAAAAGACCCCGTCGGGTGAGCAGTAACTTGGGCAACCCCTCTACCATGCGATCCATGATTTCTTTAGCCGAAAGTCTCTCTGTTGCCTCCAGGAGGGTGCTACGCAACTTGTAATCAACCTGACGCCGGTTATCCGGGTCAACCAGACTAAAATCCCAAAGCTCTGTTCCCTGGTATATGTCCGGGATTCCCGGGCAGGTCAGTTTGAGCAGGGTCTGTCCCAGGCTCTTTGCATATCCGGCGTGGGCTATTTTTTGAACCAATTCCTCAAGTTCGGTCAAAAACTCGTGGTCTTGGTACATGGAGTGGATGAAGCCGTGCAGGACATCTTCATATTCGGCATTGACCGCGGTCCAGGAGGTATTGATTTTGGCTTCCCTGGCCGCTTTTTCCGCATATCCGTGCAATCGGTCTTCACTAAGGGGCCAGGCCCCGATCATGGTTTGATAGAGAAGGTATTCCATGTTTCCTTCCGGCCAGCCCTGTGACTTATAGACCTGATTTCGATCCGCCCATGCTGATACATATTTTTCCCAGGAAAGCGGCATTTCTGAAAGCACAGCCAATCTGGCCCGGACATCCTCGCTGCGCTTGGTGTCGTGGGTTGAGGTGGCAGACATGGCAGATGGCATCGCTTGCAGGCGATCCTGCATGGCTTGGTGAAATGCATGAGAATCAAGGCCGAAACGAGCAGGGTCGCCGCCCACTTCATTTGCAGCCACAAAGCGGTTATAGCGGTAGAAAGCGGTATCTTCCGCGCCTTTGGCCATGGCTGGAGCAGTGAGTTGCTGCAGGCGCATGACAAATTCTGACTCTTGATCTCCTGTTTTTTCCAGCAAGAGAATCTTTTGTATGAATTCCAAGAGCTCGGAATCTGCATTTGGCAGGGATTTTTGGGTCTTGACCATAACATCAAGGATGATTTTCCGGTCTTCAGGATCAAGCTGTCCACTTTCAGCCCGGATATATGTGCGATACACCGGAGTCCAGACCGCAATTTCAGTTATGATTTCCTCCAGTTCCGGGAGTGTGAAGTCCCTGTAGCGGCGGTTCCTGATGCAGATGGAGCGCAACACCTCGCACAATCTGTGCACGTCGCTGCCGAAAAGCTCTTTGAGTACCAGGCGTTTTGTGCGAGACAGTATTTTCGGATATTCTTCTGTGATGCCGGTAAATGCAGTATAGATATCGGTCATCTTATGTTCTGCGCCCTGGTCGATGAATAGATGCAAGAGGGTATTTAAAAAGTCATACCCGGTTGTGCCCTGTACCGGCCATGAAGGCCGTATTTTTTCCCCGGGATGGAGAATCTTTTCGGCCACAATCCAGACATCGGCACTGTGCTGCCGCAGCCTGCGGAAATATTGTTCCGGATCACGCAGCCCGTCTGGATGATCAATACGCAAACCGTCGAGCCATCCCTGGTTCAGCCAGCTCTGAATCAAAAAATGGGTGTCGGCAAAGACTTCTTCGTCCTCCACCCGCAGGCCGGCCAGGGTATTAATATCAAAGAACCGGCGGTAACCGATATCTCGGCCGGCCAAACGCCAGAAGCTGAGACGATAATTTTGCTGTTCCAAAAGGAGGTCAAGTAAGTCAGGGTCTTTGTTTATTTCGGCGAGGACCGCGTCGATGGTTTCTGCCGCCTTTGGTGTAGCCTGCAAAAGGCTTTGGAGATATCGAAAAATGACTTCCTTGTTTCGATGCCTGCGCTTTCTGGTTTTGCGGTCCTTGACTGTGGGCAGGGGAAGGTTGTGCAGGGAATCGACCCAAAAAGCCAGGTCGTCAGATCCCAGACGCTGGGCTGCCTTTTGGAGAATCTGAACCAAAGAACGCGGGGCAAGTGGAAATTCATGCTCATAATAACACACCAGGATGTATTGGTCTCGACGCCGTATTAGCAAATCTCCCTGCTCCAGGACTCTTCCATACTGATCTCCGAGTACAGGTAGGAGAATGCGATTTGCAGGTGAGGCTTCCGAGGCCTCCCAGTCGACATCAAAATGAGAGGCAAAGCGGCTGGCCGGGCCGTTTTCCAAGACATCCCACCACCATCGATTTAAAGGGCTGTTGATGGACATGTGGTTGGGAACAATGTCCAAAACAATACCCAGGCCATTGTCTTGCAACGTTTGAACCATGTCTTGAAAACCCTGATGCCCGCCCAGATCCTCACTTGGCCGGGCCGGATCGACCACATCATAACCGTGCGTGCTGCCAGGTACGGCCTGAAACACAGGAGAGGCATACAGATGACTGATGCCAAGATTGTGCAAATACCCGGACAGGTTGGCCCCATGGGCGAATGTACAGTCATGGTTGAACTGGAGACGATAAGTAGCGGTAATGGGCCTGGGCATAGTACCTCATAGATTTACTGTTCAGCTTTGCCTCCGGCAAAGCTGAAATATTTTTGCCCCAAAGCAGACAAAAGAAAACCGGTATTTCATTCTATCATTCTAAAAAAGCTTACGAAGGAGAAAGGTTCTTGTCAATGAAGATGTACCACTTTTTGATGTCACTATCGGCGTTTGGACCCCCCCGTTCAATGATGGCTGCTTTTCTCCTGCTTTGCATTATTATATCTGGTTGCACCCATGGTCCTCAGCCTGGGTATATCGTTGATCTCTCCGAAATTCCCCAAGATCCCATCTGCTTTGCGCAGGCCAGCACACAGGAAGAAACAGTTTCTGATTGGGCAGTGAACGAAAATATTGCGTCAAAGTATTTGACGAAATATTTTCTGCCTTGGAAAACGAACTCGTCCATGTATCCAAAAGATAGATTGTATTGGGGTCTTGATGCATTTGGAGATAAAGATCTGTATGCCGCAGACGGACTTCCCTATCCAGGCACCTGGTTCAGATCAGTTCAGGCCAACGCCGACTATCATGGATTTCCTTCCCTGCATCGCAATGGACTGACGGTACAAACTACCCATGTCCGCGTTTTACCTACCCAGGAACCGGTATTTTACAATCCGGACCAGGCCGGGCAGGGATATCCTTTCGACATGATGCAAAACTCAGTCCTCTGGACCAATACACCGGTTCGCATCGTGCATAGATCTCGAGATAAGGCCTGGTTTTTGGTCCAGACGGCCTGGGTATTCGGCTGGGTACGAGCTCAGGATGTAGCCTGGGTCAGCCCTGAACAAAAGGAGCGTATTGAGAAGACGCCCCTTTTGGCTGTGACCACAGACAGGCTGTCTTTAGTTGATAATGATACGAGATTTTACAGTATAGCCCATATCGGAACACTTATTGCGATGCAAGGCCAATCACGCCACGGCTATCAAGTCCAGATCCCGGCCAGGGATGCCCACGGAAGATTGTCTCTGCAAACCGGGTTCATACCTCGAAAGTATGCCCGCCCTTTTCCTTTGGCCCTTGGTGTGGAAAACATCGCAACCTTGGCCGGGGAAATGATGGGGCAAATCTATGGCTGGGGTGGTTTATACGCCAGACGGGATTGTTCCGCCAGCACGAGGGATTTGTTTACTCCGTTTGGCTTGTGGCTGCCTCGGAATTCGTCCCAACAGGCAAGGGCCGGCCAGACAATCGATCTTTCCGGACTGACTGCAGCTGAAAAGGAAAAAGCGATTCTCAGCCAGGGCATCCCCTTTTTTTCACTGCTCTGGAAACCGGGACATATCATGCTCTACATCGGCCGGCATAACGGCCGACCGGTCATCTGGCATACCATGTGGGGGGTCAAGACCAAAAGAATTCTGGCCGGTGAGGGCCGACATGTGGTCGGCCGGACAGTCATAACCAGCCTGCGGCCGGGAGCAAAAGTACGCACCCTGGCCCGGCCCGAGGGCTTGCTCGTTAACAGCTTGGAGAAGATGATCCTTTTAGGTCCAAATATATACCGGGAATAAGCATCTTTACTGGTCGGCATGTCTATGGCACCAATGACCTTTGCCTAGTAAAATAATAAGTATCGCAGTCGCAACATGTTGAACCAAAGGAGTGCAAATGATGAAACTACAACACATTGATCTCATGTATTTTTCTCCGACCTCAACCACAAAGCAGGTCCTGGAATATATAGCTCAAGGGATGACTCCGGAACAGGTGGGGCATAAAGATGTGACCCTGCCCGGAGGAGAACCTGCGGATAGAGGTGTGGCTGTGGAGGGCGACATTGCAGTCATTGGGGTCCCGGTTTATGGCGGGCGCGTTCCCCTGTTGGCTGCCAAGAGGCTGGAAAGGATTCAGGGCCAGGGAAGGCCAGCAGTCATTGTTGCTGTATATGGCAACCGGGCCTATGAAGATGCCCTATTGGAACTTCAAGACCTGGCTTTTCAGTGGGGTTTTGTTCCTGTGGCTGCCGGGGCTTTTATTGGCGAGCATTCCTTTGCGAACCAGGACACGCCAATAGCTAACGGTCGTCCGGACAATGCCGATGGGGCAGAGGCCAGATCCTTTGGAAGCAAGATCAAGGATCTGTTGGCCTCTGTATCATCGGTTCAGGAACTTGAGCCTTTGGAAGTTCCGGGAAATTCTCCGTACAAAGAGCGTCCGGAGAAAAAGAACGTGGCGCCGGTGGCTGATCCCGAGCTCTGCATTCTTTGCGGAACCTGTGCTGATGGCTGTCCAAGCGGTGCCATCACCATAAACGACGCAGTCCATGCCGATCCTGAAACCTGCATCTTGTGCCACGCCTGCGTCAAAAACTGCCCCACATCGGCGATAGCTTTTCAGGCCCCACCGTTACGGAAAATGGCCAGCAAGTTGAGCCGGGATTGCCAAGCCAGAAAAGAACCGGAAATCTATCTGGCAGCGGGAAAAGCGTAGATTTTGAGAGGTTGAAGCTAAAAGCTCAAGGTGAAAGCAAAGATGAGAGCTGAAAGCAAGAAAAGCTGTCAGTCATTGATTGGCTTTTAACCTGCAACTTTCAGCTGTTTACTTTCAGCTTTGAGCTTCGAGCTTTTATCTTCCATCTTTTCTCTGCATGGCCTGCTGTAACTTTTGGCCCAGGGTGCCCAGGCCTTGCTTATTGTCGGATTTGGCATAGGACTTCCAATCTTCTGTCTGGGATGCATCCGCCGGGGCCAGGGTCATTCGTCTATTTTCCGGGTCTACAGATTCAATCCGGATGGCTACAGTGTCCCCGGGCTTGAGTTTGTCCCA
>CAYZLB010000020.1:14178-31359 GCA_964479235.1 uncultured Desulfohalobiaceae bacterium | reverse complement strand
ACCTGTGACCCTCGGCTTGTAAGGCCGATGCTCTCCCAGCTGAGCTATCCGCCCCGCCGCGAGAAAAAGAATATAAAGAGGACTCCTTTTTTTGTCAACAATTTTTTTGAAGCGAAAAAAAATTTTCCATTTTATTTTTGAGCGCAGGCTTCAGCAATCTCTTCCTGCAGCTGACGGACTATGCTCAGGGGGTCATCCGCCTGGCGGATAGGCCGTCCGATAACTACATGATCGGCGCCGTTGGCAATGGCTTGGCCGGCACTGATTGTTCGTTTTTGATCGTCCACCAGCTTGTTTTCCACCGGCCGGACGCCGGGAACTACCACCAGGAGTTGCTTTCCGAGGTTTTGGCGCAGCGCGGACACTTCCAGGCCGGAGGAAACAACGCCAGCGCAACCAAGGTCCAGAGCCCGCCTGGCCCGGCTGAGGACCAGGTCTTGTGCGGAGCAGGCAAAACCGAGATCGGAGAGGTCAGCGGCATCCAGGCTGGTCAGGGCAGTAACAGCCAGGATGCGGGCCGGCCCTTTTGCCGCACAGGCCGCTTGCAGCATGGGGTCGTTACCGTGTACTGTGACCAGTGAGACGTGATGCTTTTGAACCTGCTCCACAGCCCTGCGCACGGTCTGAGGAACATCAAAAAATTTGAGATCCAGCATAACTTCCGCATCCTGATCCTGGATCCAGTGCACCAAGTCCCAGCCCCCGGCCAGAAAAAGCTCCAAACCGACCTTGAAAAAACTCATATGAGGTTTCAATGTATGCACCCAGTGCCGGGCCGACTCCGAAGAATCCACGTCCAAAGCAAAAATAATACGTTTGTCCAAAGGTACAGATCTGCGCATTGCGGCCTCACGGTCTTGGGAAGTTAAGTGATTGTTGTAGCCTTGTATGAAACGAGAAGTTAGCTTACATGTCGACTTCAGTATATGTCAAATTTGCCGGAGGCAAAGCTGAACCGAAATACTTGAGCGTACAGCAAGGGGCGGCGGTCTGCAATCACAAAAAAGTAGACACATGCAATCAAACACGATGATCTATGGATGACCAAATAGTGACCCCCGGATCCAAGCAGAGGGTGCCGTTTGTTGATCTTTTGCCCTGGCAGTGGGTTTTGCTTTTTGCTTTGTCCGGTGTCTTTGCCCTGAAATGTTTTGCAGCCGGAATCACGGTTTGTGCCGTTGTGGCTGGACTCATGTTCCTGGATAGACGTCTGTCCCGAAACCTCCTCTGGATCCCGGTAGCATTCTGTCTTGGTTTGGGATGGGCTTGGTTGCAGATCCCTATGGCTCAACCGTCAATGCAAAAGTGGATGGGACAAAGGAAAAAGACAAAAGTGCGCGCCCGGGTGCATGCAGTCCGGTTTAAGCCGGAAAACAAGATTCAGGTCCTCTTGGATGATGTGCATTGTAAGGGTGAGGATTTTGAACAGGACCTGCCGGGAATGACGGTATGGACCTGGCAGGATCCTGCAAGTATTCCAGCCCCGGGACAAATGGTATGTACTGTTTTGCGGATCAAGCCGATTGATGGATTTGACAATTTCCATGCATGGGATACACGGGAATATTGGGCAAGACAAGACGTTTTCTACCGCAGCTTTACAAAGGGGGCCGTTGATCCTTCGGTTTACATAACCGGCCAGCCCGGTCTCCTGTGGCAGTGGCGACAATCGCTCCGTTCTCGGGTCCTGGAGGCTACTCGTCCCGGACCAGGGCAGGGACTGCTTTTGGCCCTGCTTATGGCGGATAAATCACAGGTGAACTACCATACCTTAGATCTCGTTCGCCGGGCATCTTTGGCTCACAGCCTGGCCTTGTCTGGATTGCATTTGGGGTTTGTTATTTCGCTGGGCTGGGCTGCGGCGTGGTGCATCGGCAGGTTTTGGCCCAGGATATTTCTTGTTTTGCCCCGGCCCATGATCGCAATTATTCTGGGACTGCCCTTAGTCATTGCCTATCTCTGGCTGGGGCAGGGGCGTGACTCACTACTTCGGGCTGCCTTGATGTTTCTTTTTTGGGTGTTGCTCTTACTCACTGGACGGAGCAAGGCCCTTTTGGATGGTTTGTTTTTTGCCCTTGTGGTCTTTTTGCTCTGGGATCCACTGGCTGTTTTTTCTTTGGGTTGGCAGTTATCCATGATGGCTGTTGCCGGGATCTTTATTTTGTGGCCGGTATTTGGCCTCCGGATGTCTCTTCATGGGTCAAAAAGCAAAAGGGTGCTTGTGTTTTTTTGTTCCATTCTGTTGTTGAGCCTGATTGCCAATACGGCCCTCTTGCCCCTTATCATGCATCACTTCGGGCAGATCAGCCCCCATATCTATCTTAATGTGCTTTGGCTGCCAGTACTTGGCCTTTGTGTCCTGCCTCTGGGATTGATAGGTATGGTTCTTTCCGTTCTGCCAGGTTTTGAGTTGATAGGCGATAAGGCCCTTTTTTTATCTGGCTTTTTGCTGGATCAACTCAATGCTTTTTTGGAGTGGCTCAATGCGCATGGCTGGCTGGAAGTGATGGTTACCCCCAGGCCAGGCTGGCTGGAATGTTTAGGTTATTGGCTGGTTCTGGGCGCTCTTGCTTATGGACTCCAGACCAAGCAAGGAAAGAGCATAGCAGTGGCCGGTGTGGGTGGAATCCTGCTGGTTGGACCATGGTTGGCAGGCAATGTCATCTGGAGGGGAGAAACGTTTCAAATTCAGGTTCTCGATGTCGGTCAGGGCCAGGCAGTCTGTCTGCAGGGACCATCCGGGGAGCGGACACTCATCGACGGCGGAGGGTCTTGGAACCCGGATTTCGATCTGGGCCGGTTTGCTCTGAGCCCGGCCCTGACGTACAGGGCCTTTCCCCACCTGGAAACTGTTGTGTTGTCTCATCCAGATTTCGATCACCTGCGGGGGCTCTTTTATATTTTGCGTCATTTCCGGGTAAAGCGTTTTGTGTACAATGGGCAGTGGCCTTCAGGACAAGATGGACAGATATTGGAGCAGCTCATTCAGTCCCGGGACATACCGATCCGCAAGGTGCAGGCCGGAGATAGAATAAAGATCGGGGCTGGGCTGTGGATTGATGTTTTGCATCCTGATCAACACTTTCAGGCCGATAATGACAATGATGCCTCCTTAGTCCTTTGGATACGGCATCGGGGGCATGGCCTGGCCCTGATTCCTGGTGATATCGCGACAGAGGGCATTGCAGCCCTTGTGGAATCAGGAAAAAATATGCAGGCTGATCTGCTGCTTGTTCCTCATCACGGCAGTAGGGGGAGTCTTGCTCCCGAGTTTTATGATCTGGTCGATCCTCAACTGGCCGTTGTCAGCTGCGGATTTTTAAATATTTTTCGCTTTCCGCACAAGAGCGTGGAAAAGGCTTTCCAGAAATCAAATATCCCCCTGTATTGTACCTCGCGAAAGGGTGAAATTCAGGTTAGATGGGATTTGGGCACTATGGATATAGCCTCAGTCCAGACGAGGCTGGACTGATTTGACGACTTGGGAGCAGATTCTTACATATGGACAAATAACACGACAGCGACAGCTCGATTGTTTTTAGGTATAATCCAAAAAGTTGGTCTCAACTTGCTGGTTCAAAGTTCCTGGTTCACGGTTCACGGTTATAAGAATAAAATCAACAAGATAGGACGAAAATTACAAACCTCGGCGTGCTCCTCGATTATTGTTAATAAAAACAAATATCTATGTAACAACTTTTGACTGTCGAGATCTCAGTTGGTGCAAAAATAAGTAATTTGTAATTTCATGCAAGGAGGTATGCAATGGAATACACGAAAATTCCCGGCATCGAAGAAAAAGTATCCCGGGTGGCTCTGGGTACCTGGGCCATTGGCGGCTGGATGTGGGGCGGAACTGATGAAGATGAATCCATTCGGACTATTCATGCCGCCCTGGATCAAGGAGTGAATATTGTGGATACCGCCCCGGTGTATGGTTTTGGCCGTTCGGAAGAAATTGTGGGAAAAGCCCTGGCTGAGGATAACAAGCGAAAGGATGTGATTCTGGCCACGAAGGTGGCTTTGGAGTGGGATTCGCAGGCCGGCAAGGTCTGGCGTAATGCATCTGAAAGCAGAATCCGGGAGGAGGTGGAGGACTCTCTGCGCCGGTTGCAGACAGATGTTATTGACATCTACCAGGTTCATTGGCCTGATTCTCGCGTCCCGTTTGCAGAGACAGCCAGGGTCCTGGACCAGCTCCGGTCTGAGGGCAAAATCCGGGCAGTGGGGGTGAGCAACTTTTCCGTGGATCAGATGGAGGCTTTCCGACAAGGGGCAGCCCTTTCTGTCTGTCAGCCCCCGTACAATATCTTTGAACGTAAGATTGAAGGCGATATTCTGCCCTATTGTCAGCAAGAAGATATCGCCACCTTGACCTATGGAGCGCTTTGTCGGGGACTGTTGAGTGGCAAAATGCGGCCGGATACTGAATTCACTGGAGATGATCTGCGCAAAGTGGACCCAAAATTTAAGTCTCCGCGCTATGAACAATATCTGCGGGCTGTGGACGCCTTACAGGAATTGGCCCAGAAGCGGCACGGCAAGGATATTATTCATTTAGCTGTTCGCTTCATCTTGGACAAAGGTGTGCGAGTGGCCTTATGGGGAGGACGCCGGCCAGATCAAATGACCCCCTTAGGTCAGGTGTTTGGATGGACCTTAAGTGATGACGATATGCAGGCCATAGATCGAATTATAAAGCAATATGTGACTGATCCAGTGGGACCGGAATTTATGGCTCCACCTGAGAGGTAGGCGGAAGATGGGAGTCAGGAGACGGGAGACAGGGAATAGGAGTCGGGGGGCTGGACTCGGAGGAAACACCCCCCAGGACGATCAGTTGAACATAATGACAAAGAGCTCATGTTGGCTGAGGGATTAAATTCATTGCCACTTTGAACAGGATGAGTAGTGGTTGGGAGTGGTCGTGCATCCTATTGAAAAACTTGAGAAAGTATTGTTGTCAGTTTTTCGGATGGATCTTCAACTCCAAATTGTAAGGGAAGTATTCTATGCGCAACCGATCTTTATCCTCTGACCTGTTGGATGGGTGCACACTGTTCATCACTTTTTTTATCCTCTGTATGGTATTGACCACAAATGTCCAGGCAGGAGTACTCAACGCAGAACAAGTCCTGCGATTGCAAAAGGCAGGGGCAGGGAAGGATCTCATAGTCCACATCATTGAATCCCAGGCCATTGCCAGGGCATTGGTTTCTTTTGATGATCTGGTTGCCATGAAAGAAGGTGGTGTATCCGACCAGATAATAATAGGCATAATTGATGCGGGAAATCCAACTGCCAAGGAATTGGCCAAGCAAGACGAGTATGATCGGCGATTGCTGCGGCATATCCAACGCCAAAGAGAAATTATACTCCTTCAAAGAGAACGGCAGGACGCCCTTGTGGATTTTTTGAGTAAACTCATCCACAATGAACATTTGCAGGATCTGGTAAACGCTGGCAAAATATCTGGTGAGGATTACCGCAGAATTGTCAAATATCTCAAACAATATGCCAAGGACGAACCGACATACGAATGGGATGATGAAGGTGATATTGATATTGAGATAACAAAATAAGTGTCGGTTTTAAGGTTTTTCCCGAGGAGGATTTGGAGTTATCTCCAAATCCAGTCGGGATTCGATAAGCTGCCAGGCGAAGTCTTCAACCTCGGAACCGAATCGACCCAAGAGACTGGAAGCTGTTACTTGAGTCACAATTCCCATGTGTACCCATCCTTCAAGAGCAGCATGATCCGAGAGCAGGCCGGGATAACGTTCTCCATGGGCCAGAACCGGCCGGATTCCAGCAGAAAGGAAAGACCAAAACAGGGTGTCCATATTTGGAGGCACGAACTGGTGGGGAAATTCCAGAAGAACAGCATTTTTCCAGCTACTTAGACCCAGGAGCTTACCACTGCGGAGATCTTCCAGAACAGCAGCGCTGACGTGGATTTCCATGCCGGGGTTGATGGACAGGGGGATTTCTGCTGCATGCAGGCTCTTCTGCAAAGATTGCACTGCGGATATGATGGTTTCTGGTCGGGTGGGGTAGATTCCCGGAAGATGATGTGGAGTGCATACAATATCTGTGATTCCGTCTTCAACAGCCAGACGGGCCATGTCCAGGGATTCTTCTTCGCTGTCTGGCCCATCGTCCAGACCAGGCAGAATGTGGCAGTGGATGTCGATCATATTTTCCTTGATATTATTTGCTCCGGCGCAAAAACTCCCTGACATCCGGATTTTTGCTGTTGTCTCGCATCAAACGCGGATCACCGATTTCGGCCATGGTTTTTTGCTTTGGGTCTAAAAAAAGCGCCCGGGTGCTGATGGTAAAGATTGAATCCAGATCGTGGGTGACCACAATCATGGTCATGCCCATGCTGGATTGGAGTTCGAGAATAAGTTCGTCTAAACGGCGGGAGCTGACCGGATCCAGTCCGCTGGACGGCTCGTCAAAGAAAACGATTTCTGGATCCAGTGCAAGTGCCCGGGCTAATGCAGCCCTTTTCTGCATCCCTCCGCTGAGTTCAGAAGGGTAAGCCCCTTCCTGGCCAGCCAATCCGACCAAACTGAGCTTCATCGAGGCCAGTTCCAGAACGCTTGCCCGGGACAGGTCGGTGTAAACTTCCAAAGGTAGGGCAATATTTTCGGTTAAGGTCATGGAACTCCACAGGGCCCCGTGCTGGTACAACACGCCCATTCTGCGGCGGATTTTGTTTTGTTCCGATTCGGCAGCAGACCAAAGATCCGTCTGGCCATACATAATATGTCCTTTTGCCGGGCGGACCAGACCGATCATGGATTTGAGCAGGGTACTTTTGCCGCTGCCGCTTCCGCCCATAAAAATAAGCACTTCACCTTGGTGCACGTCAAAGCTCAGATCGCGCATAATGACCTTGGAGCCATAGGCCAGGGTTAGGTCAATGATGTTGATGAGGCTGGAGTCTGGAGTCTGGAGCCGGGATTCGGAAGTCAAATGGGAAGGCTCTGTACTGTCCCTGTTTGGAGAGTTTCTCTTCATTATGCTTGAATCCCTCATGAAGTATGAACGGTTTCGGATTGATTGTCATCGACCCCAGCAGCGCTCCAACAGAGGTACATTTCCGAGCAAGTTGATCATGCTGCTCTGGAGTGATCTAGCCACAAGTCTGGATTTTTGTTCATAGGAATCCTCTCCCAGCATCCCAGCATTTCTTCTTCACTCTTTTGTGTACCCCAACTCCCGCAAGGTCCTGGCATTGACCAGATTCCGTTCCTCATCCTTGAGCCACCCCCATTTATTAAAATACAGGATGGCGGATTTGATGTGTTGATATGTGATATGCATTTTATGGTAGGATGCCTTGCTGTACGTGTGGTAGATCTGGGTAGAGGGATAATAGACCGTCCTGTATCTGGTCCCTATTCGCCGGCACAAGTCAGCGTCTTCCATGTACAAGAAAAACCGTTCGTCAAAATTGCCCACGTTGTCTATGGCCTCTCGGCGCAGGAGCATGAAAGAGCCGGAAAGAAAAGGGATGTCCATACTTTTCTCAGGATCGGCAAACCGGAGCTCATACACATTGTTTCGTTTCTTGGACCAGGGCAGAAAGGGAAAAAAACGTCGGCCTATGAGATCGGCCGGAGTGGGAAGAAGTTTACATAGGTTCTGGGGGGAGCCGTCAGGATACAGGATCCTAGGCATAACCAGACCGACATCAGGACGCTGATCCATGAACTGGACAAGGGTCTCCAAGGTGGAAGGGTCAAAAAACACATCCGGGTTCATGACCAAATGATACGGAGCCTGGTCTGCCTGGGACAAGGTCAAGGCGATGTTGTGCCCGGAGCCGAATCCCAGATTGGAGTAATTGTATATGTAGGTGGTGACCTCGGAACGTGTTGAAATTTGGGGTTTACTGGCTGAGTTGTCGATCAGGTAGAGTTTCTTGGGCAGGGAACAGGAAACAAAGGACTCAATGGCCCTTTCCAGTTCGTAGTGCTGGTTCTTATATAGGACAATGGATCCGGTGAGCTTCATGTAGGGTAGAATACCTTATATTACTTTTCTGTCATTGCCCGGCCCGGATTATACGAGCATACTCTAGCTCCATGTTTCGCGTGGCTCGCTGTGCAATCAGGGTAAAGCCAAATTCGTCAGCGAAATACTCAAGAAGAGGCCTGGATTCCCGCCTGCGGGAGAATGAGGGAAAAGGATCTGATTTTTACTGTATTATGAAGATTTTCTTTATCAGCCAAGATCTGTGTGACTGATCTCTTCCTCATCCCAGCATTTCTTATTTTCTTCCTCTCTTCTGGATGCAAACTTGGGTAGCCCAAGGAACTGACTGATGTCAATAACCGGCCGAATATGTCTTCTTGTCTTGTCCGCAGATCCTTGCTAATTTTAAGGACATCAGACCATGAGAGGAGGAGGCCGATGACTAAGCATGACCCCATGACCTAAGGTATGGGCAGCAATTCATATATTGGCAATTAAAAGACCAGGGCCTGTTGTTCATTTCGTTTCAGATCCGCTTCCACCATCATCCGGCAGAGTTCTTCCAGGGAGGACTGTGCTTCCCAATCAAGTTCCTGTCTGGCTTTGGATGGATCGCCCGTGAGTACATCGACTTCGGCTGGTCGGTAGTATCGGGGATTGACTCTGACTATCTCCTTGCCTGTAGAGACATCGATGCCCACTTCATTTTGTCCATCTCCCTGCCATTGCATGTCAATATCCACGGTCTTGGCCGATAGATGGACAAAATCCCGAACCGACCGCGTCCGTCCAGTGGCTAAGACCCAAGTATCCGGGGCATCAGCTTGCAACATCCGCCACATGCCTTCAACATATTCAGCAGCGTACCCCCAGTCCCGCTTGGCATCCAGGTTGCCAAGCTCGACAAATTCCTGCATTCCCAACTTGATCCGAGCCATAGAGTGGGATATTTTTCTGGTCACAAATTCCAGGCCGCGCAAAGGCGATTCATGATTAAAGAGTATTCCGCTGGCCGTGAAGATACCATAGGCCTCTCGGTAGTTGATGGTCATCCAATGGGCGAAGACTTTTGCCGCCCCATAGGGACTGCGGGGATAAAAACCGGTCTTTTCGTTTTGTGGACTTTCCCGAACTTTGCCGAACATCTCTGATGTTGAGGCCTGGTAAAACCTGATCCCAGAATTAACGATTCGGATTGCTTCCAGGAGATTGATTGGACCCACTCCGGTAATTTCAGCAGTGGTCACCGGCTGCTCAAAGGAGACCCAAACAAAGCTCTGGGCCGCCAAATTGTAAACCTCGTTCGGCTTGGCTTTTTCCAAAAGCCGAATACAGGTAGACAGATCGGTCAAATCGAATTCTACAAGATGCAGGTCAGGATGGTCTTCGATTCCAAGTTCCATGACCCTCCAAAAATTCACGGAACTCGTACGCCTAAATGTTCCATAGACTGTGTACCCTTTGTTGAGAAGCAATCTGGCCAGGTATGCTCCATCCTGGCCGGTAATTCCTGTAATAACTGCTGTTTTGCCCATATTCCTGTCTTCTCCTGTAGAATTATAGTTTCCAGAGGCCGCGCTTTGCGTGAGTACTTGTCCTATCTCGAATGCCGAAACTGGAGATTGCTTCGTCACAGACTCCTCGCAATGACGGGTTGGGTTTTAGCTCCGGGATATCACTTGAAACCGGGATTGCGAGGAGTCTGCGACAGGCGTCCTGGCCAAAACAATCTTAAGTAACAAGCTTCCAGCTTCATACACGGACTGGGGAATACCCCGAACTATGGTTGTAGCGGTAGGGGCGAATAATCATTCGCCCTCTTGGACCAGGCCAGCCACCGGGGTTGAGTCTCGTTACATGCATGCTACCTACTCAGAGATATCCGGCAGGGTCTTCAAGCCCACATAGGCCAGCAGAGCATTTAAGTCCTCCCGGTCCGACCACAGCACCTGGTTCTTGGCCATCAGCTCCTTGGCCTCCTCGGTAAACCCGTCATGGGCAAAGATCCACAGCCGGAGCACCTCCAGGCCTTCTCCAAGGTTGGACCGAACCATACGCCCCTTGGTCAGCAGGCTTTCCACCTCCGGGACCCCGGCCTTTCTGCCCTGCCACCACTTGCTCTCGCCAAGCCAGACCTCGGCCCCGGCGGCTGCGTACACATCCACCTCCATGTCCTTAGCTGCCCCCAGCCGGACCCGGTGATGGATGTAGCTGAAATGCCAGTTGACCACCACGTCCTTTTCTGTGTGCAGATACTTCCCGGGCAGGGTCTTGTTCTGGCTCTGCCACAGGATCTGGGCCATATACACCTCCCCCAGATAGCCCAGATGGTCGTGGATCTGGCGTTTGAGAGACCGATAGCGAAGACGAATATCGTCCTGGACCTGGGCAGGACCGCGCCCCTCAACAGCCATCCGGCCCCAAACCTTTAAAAAATCCACCAAGATGGGGTCCTCCACTTTCCGGAACCAGCCACCCAGCTCGGAATACTCCAAGAGATCGCCCCGGGAGAGCTTGACCAACACGTCCCGGATGGTCTCCACGCTCACCTCCTGCCCATCCCGTTCCTTAAGCTCGCGCTGAATGCGCCCAAGATCAATGCTTTCGCCTTCCTCCAAGGCTGAGAGGTATAAGATCCATTTGGTGATCCCGTGCTCATTGATCCGTTCGATCCACCGTTCCACCTGGTCGTTGAGCTCTCCCCATATAAATCCAGAGGACAGATCCACGGCCAGGACTTCATTCAGGGTCTGCTCATCCTGGAGCAAGGTGTCCTGCTCCAAAGACTGCTGGATCACAGCGGTGATATAAAAAGGATTCCCCCCGCAGCGGGCGGCGATGACCGGAGCCATCTCCTGGGAAACCTCGGCCCGGTAATATCTCGCACAGCGCAAGGCCAGTTCCGAGCCCCAGTATTCAGTCATGGGGCCAATGGGCTTGCTCCGAAACCGCCCGAACACGGCCCCCCGGCCCAGGATCTCACCGGTCAGAATGCTCATGGCCGATCCGGTCACAAAATGCGGACAGGTCGGGGACTCCACCGCCTTCTGCATAAACCCGACAACATCAAAGTCATACTGGGGCAGGCGGGTGTTTTGAAACTCATCCAGAAACATGGCTATGGTGGATTCGTCCCGGTCCGAGACTCGGCGAGGCAGCCAGATGGCCCATTCCTCAGGCAGGGTCAGATCTCTCTCTAAAAGGGCGGAATACACATTGACAGCGGCCTGGACACCTGGAGTGACCTCAAGCTTTTGGTGTATCACATCCAGCAAAGCCTCCGGCCGAACACTTTCCTTGGACAAAATATCAATGTCCTGGAGCCGGAAGGCCACATACCATCGCAAAAAGTTCTCCACATACTTGGTGCAAAACACCCATTTATCAACGACGGTATCCGGAAAGCTGAAATACACCGGAACAACGCTGTGGTCCGGATCTTGTGGATTGTCCTGGTCAAAAAATAATCGGTTGACCACCCGCTTGAAGATCTCTGTCTTGCCCATCCGCCGCTGGCCCAAAAGCACTGTGGACATGCTCCGCCTGGTGATAGCCTTCAGGGCACACGTATACAGATAGTCGATATGCTCCTGCCGATCCGTGTATACTGCTTGAGGTACCAAAGGGCGGATGGCCCATGGGGATTGACTCTCTTTGCTCATAATACTTTCCCTGCTTTGCTACCCTGCCCTGGGCAAAAAATATTCCTTCGCGTCCCTTCGCGGTGAACGCTTCGTCATCTCCTCACCCCTCACCGCTCATCCAGCCGGGCCCGCAATTTGCTGACCAGAAAGCTGTCTCCATACCGGACCTCCAGTTCCTGAACCACCCGCCTGGCCTTTGCCCTCTGGCCCATATCCAGCAGAGCCAAGGCCAGGTTGGCCCGGACGGACTCATCTTCCGGATTCTGCTCCAGCACCTGTCGAAAAAGGCGGCTTGCCGCTTGCGCATCTCCCTGCCGCAAGGCCTGGATGCCCTCCCACTTGGCCACAAAGGGACTCGTTTCCGGCAAAATCCCGCGCAACTTCTCCATGCAGGACGCAAACGCCTCCTGATCATCATTGCTGTAGGCCTGCTGCAAAGAACGGCTCAAAATCAAAACCCGGCGATTGCGCTCTGCCCGCTTTGAAAATCTCTCATCCAAAAAATGTTGTTTGGGGTCAGGCTCAGCCTTCATACGACCGGTCACCTTTTGGCCCCCTTTTTGCTGGGCATTCGCCTGCACACGGTCCTGCACATTTCCGCCCTCTTGATCCTCCCTTGGGCTCCTCCCTTCATTTAGCTTGACTATTTGCATCTCTTCCGACCCGGGAGCTTCCAGGTCCTCACTTTTCTGGGACTCATTTTGATCCTGAGGATTATGACGGACTACTTTTGCTCGAAACTCTTCTTGCTCCTTCGCAGTTTGCCCTTGGCCGGCTGCATCGGCCACCAGCTCTCCCTTCTGGGACCCCTGCAATGTTTGCACATAAAGTTCCAGCCTGGATTCCATGAGCTTACCCACCCCGGCCAAAACTGCAATAAAGATGAATACGATCAGACCGGCCCGCACCAAGCGTTTGCGCAGGGAACCTGCCCGATAGCCGTAAGGGACCGCCGGCCTTTGACTGTCCTTTCTTTCTTCGTTGTGCAGCTTCTGCAGGCTCTTATACAGCATGCTCATTTACAGCACCCGAACATGCATAATGACAACTAACTCGGAAAGCGAACGGTTGTCTGAACGCCGCTTGAACAACCAGCCCAGACCGGGAACATTGCCAATGGCAGGAGTCTTGCGGTCGCTGTCCCTTTTGTTTTTCTGGATCAGCCCGCCCAAAATAACCGTATCTCCATCACTGACCCGGACATTGGTATTCACATTGCGCACGTCCACGGTGGGCAGGGTGATTTGATCCTCGCCGATAGTCTCCTTACGGGACAGGTCCACTTGGCTGGTAATGGGGAATATATTCAAGTCCACATTGCCTTGCTCAGTTATAAAAGGCACCACTCCAAGCATGACTCCTTCAAAGGCAGTGGCGGTTTCCGTTGAAAAATCCACCCAATCATCCCCTGCGCTTGCGGTAGACCTGGACCTGGTGATCTCCTCGATATAATTCTGTGTGGTCCCGGAGGTGACCAAAGCCGGCTGCATGTGCCGGGTGCGGACATGAGGATTGGAGACCACATGCACCGCCCCAAATGTCTCCAGGGCCTGGATCGTTGTACTGAACTGATCGTACTCCGTGGTCACCTCTGAACGACTGTCGATGACAATAGCCTGGGGATCATCTTCATTCAGGGTATAGGTTCCAAACCCCTGAGCCGCCTTCCATCCCAGATTGACATTGTAGGCATAGTTCTCCATGAGAAATCGGCCCACATAATCCCAATCCACACCCAGCTGAAAGGAATCGCTGAGCGTCACCTCCAGGATCTGGGCGTCTATGGACACCTGCTGGGACAACTTCTTTTGCATCTGTTGCACAAAACGCCGCACAACCCGCATTTTTCCCGGGCTGGTCCGGACATACAAAGTTCCGGCCGTGGAATCCAGAACAAGCTTGCCACTGCTCTCTTCTTCCCCGGAGAACAAGATATCTTCAATATTGGTCTTTAGGAAACCGTACAAAGAGTTGCCGTCGCTGTTTTCCCCAAAACTGGACTGCATACTGAAATTTCCGGTCAAATCGTTGGATTCGCCTCCGCCGTTTGTATCTGTCCCGGCATTACCGAAGATATCTCCTCCGCTTTTAATGGATACCTGAGTATTGGCATTGAGAAAATCCAGCTCAAATATCTCCTCTTGATACGGACGCACAGCCAGAACATTGTCGTTCACGCTCCAGGCCAGGTCATAGGCCTCCAGGAGCCGGTCCACCACCACGCTGGCCGAAGTCCTTTCAAAACTTATGGTCACCCGTCTATCCAGACGTATCTCTGGAGAAATGACCAGGTTCAGGCCCGCATCCCGGGCTAACACGTACAACACGTCCTGCAATGGTCTGTTATGCACTGAGATAGAGACAGTGGTCTCCTGCAAAGGGTTAAACTCCGGGGCCATGGGAGCAAGCTCCGTACTCTCCTGGGCAGTCTTTTTATGTTCCAGGAGCTCCCGTTGTTCCTGCCTGGACTTTTGTAAATGGTCCTGCTCCTGCTGTAGCCGCTCGTTGAGCTTGGCATAGCCGGAGTTCTTCTTGGGCAGCTCTCTGGTTGTCTGACAACCGACAGTGATGAGCAGAAGGCCCATGAGAAGAACTGCTGCAGAATGCTTTATGATAAAGGTCATGAAAATTCCTATCTCTTCAAAAGTTCCCTGGCTTCCTCAGGGATGGACCTGCCCTCTTCGGAAACCTGCTCCTGTGTACTATTTGACTCATCTACCTGCCCAGTCTCATTTCCTTCACCCTCTTGCAATTGAACCATCCTGGGCGGCTTCCAGGGAATCCACTGTTCGCCTCCCTGGCCAGCGAGCAATACTCCGTGTTTGCTCACAGATACAACCCGCTTACCGTCATCCATGGTCTGCCCTTGAACGTATATCCGACCGTTGAGCACTACAAACTTTTTATGGGCCCCCTGAAATATGAGCCCCAGCATCAACGGCTGCTCTTGGCCAACAGTGCCATTACGACTCACCGTTGGGAGAAAAGACAAATTTACCCGTCCCGGAACATCCTGTGGCGGCGGATGGGCCACAAGGCGCATACCCTTGCGCAGCTCGTCACGCACATCTTGAGCCGGGATGGCCAATTTTGGAGGCTGCAAGTTCGTATTGCTAGGCAGAGACGGTCTGACCGGTTCGGCTTTGAACCAGACAAGCCAAAATCCCGTCCCAAGCACACAGGCCAGAACCGTCAACCAGCGCCAAAGAATATGTTTTCTGGAAGAATGTATCATTTGGCGTTTTCTTTTCCCCAAGGATAGCGCACACTCACACTGAAATCCGCTTCCTCAGCTTTGAGACGCAAAGACGTATCAGCTGTCTCAAATCCCTGTCTTTTCAGCCCTTGCCGAAAAAGGCGCAGCTCTTGTTCCACCTGTCCGGGATCGCCGGTCACAACTCCTTCTGCTTTGGCTTCTATGATCGAATTGTGAAAAGAAAAACGCAAGGTGCCAATTTTCCATCCACTGGGACAGGCATGCAGAAAAGCATTCCAAATCTTCACCAGGGAAGGGGCATCACCTGCCAAACGCAGGTCATAAATCAAGGACACGGCCTGTTCGGCCTGCTCTTGCCCATAAATATCATAGTCAAAGCTGGTAAGCTTGTGCTCCAATCTGCGCACTGCACTCTCTTTATACGAGGCTTGATCGCTGAGGTGCTGGGCAACCCCCCAGTTCACCCAGGTTATTCCGGCCAGGATCAAGGCCCCTCCCAGCAGAGCCGCCCGCAGCCATTTTTCCCAAAGCTCTAAGGGACGAAGGTACTTCTCTTCCCCTCCCTGCAGAGCATACCTGGGATCAGAAATCTCGAGCAGAGCAGGAACAGCACTCCATATCAGCGTCTCCTCGTACTGGAAGCGATAAACAGGCCACGGCTGCAAGGGTATCTCCGAAGCGGGCAGGTTGGGTAGCTGTTCCTGAATACAGATCTCGATCCACTGCAGCCCGGAAAAGCTTACCCCCTGCTCTTCCTGGACCAAGCGCAGATCCTGGTCCATAGAGGCCATAACTGAATCCAGCTCGCTGGCGCTCTCGGAAAACAATGGATAGCGGCTGGCCAGGACCACACTGCCGGCTTTCCCGGCCATGAGCACCACCGAAGAGTCCCAGCGCATAGCTATGGCCTGCCACTTTTTGCCCCCCTTGCGGAAAAGGCTGAGCAACAGGCCGGGGCCGTCTATGAGAACACATCCCTTTGGCAGGGTACAGTCAGCTTTGCTCTGGGTCAGCCTGGCCTGAGGATAGATGTGGTACAGCACATCTGCTTCCTGCTTCCCTTTTTTTATGGTCGCATAGGCATGAAAGACTTCCTCCGGCCCCAGGTCGCCCATTTCTTCCGCCCGCTTGCGGGCCAGAACATGGGCGTACTTTATCTCCCCAGTCACCCTGATAAGGGCTGGACCGGCCTCTTCCGGAAAATCGTCCAGCACATAGCAAAACGCGCCGCAATCAGTCGGCTGACTCGCAGACCGGACAGAACTTTCTTGAAAGATCCACACCCCGTCCTGCCGGTGTATTTGAAAAGGAATATGTCCATTTTCGGGAGAGACTTCCTCCCATTCCCCTTCAGATTCATGCTGGGAAGAGACAGAGTCCCCAGTTTTGGTCTGTGTGCCCGATCCTGGAGATGCAGTTTCCCTGGCTTGCTCCCCTTCTACCTCTTCCCGGCTGGCAGGAAGCAAGATCTCCGGTTCCTGCATACGGAGATCACTGTCCTTGCTTTCCTTACTTCCATTGCTTTCATTGTCCGTGGGCTCCAACTCCCAGGTCTGCAAGCGGGCAAAGACATCTTCCTGATGGTTTTGTTCATTATCCCTGGTTTCGGGTACCTGCTCCTGATCTTGTTTTTGCCGTTCAAGCCCTTCGTGACCGCTTTGTTCATTATCCTCTGGCATGGACTCTTCCTGTCCAGTCGAACGAAAATCTTTATCTTGTGCGGCCATCATCATGCTCCATCCATGGAACTCAAAAGAGTCCCATGGATTTGCAGTTGAACCGCCGTTTTTTTGCCTCCCTGCGTGGCGTTACTGCTTTTAATGACCGGGGAGGCCCGAATATCCCGGGGTGCAAACCAAAAATCCTTTCCAACGTTAACGTCCCGAGACAACAGCTGCAGAATATGCCCGGCCTGATCCGGCAAATACGTCCCTTGCACATGCACTGGATATTTTTGCCATGCTTTGGGGTCCAAACCAATGTCCTGGGCTTTTTCCCACAGTTCGTTCCATGCCTGCAGCTGGTCCTGCAAACGGATATGGGCCTTTTCCCAGGCCCGAAGGTTACGTTGCCTGGCTTGCAAACGATCCAGGTAATCTTCCTGGACCGCTACGTTATCCGCACTCTGCAAGGCAAGGACTAGGGTAGCACAAAAAACAAGAACACAGAGGAGACTCATTCCCCAGCGAATAGCGAAGTCAGACATAAAGACCCCATGATTGGAGATAATTTTTAAGACGCAAGTACTAGGGCTATATCCCGATCGCTGGCTTAGCCGTCCGGGACCGCCTGGCCCCAGCCTGGCTCGTCCGGGACCGCCTGGCCTCAGCC
>CAYZLB010000020.1:0-14078 GCA_964479235.1 uncultured Desulfohalobiaceae bacterium | reverse complement strand
CTGGCTCGTCCGGGACCGCCTGGCCCCAGCCTGGCTCGTCCGGGACCGCCTGGCCCCAGCTTGGCACAAGAAGGGCGAGCGCCGCTCGCCCCTTGTCAAAGCACAGTTTCATACTCGATCAACCAGGCAAAACGTTTTTTGGGCCCTTTAGCCCAAAAATATGTCAGATTTGCCGGAGGCAAAGCTGACGAATAACAAATAACAGGCCCACCAGAGGCGGCTCTGTCCTCTGCTCTCTGTCCTCTGGCCTCTGTTCTACATCCCCATGGTGGTGATCAAATCATAAATGGGCAGCAGCAGTCCGGCCACAATCAGGGCGAACAAGCCGCCCATAAAAACAAGAAGGGCCGGTTCCAGGCTCTTGCTCAAGGCCTGGACCAAGTTGTCCAGACGCTCTCGATACTGGGCGGCCACATAGGCGGTCTGCTCCTCCAGACGGGCGGTTTCCTCACCCACCCCGATCATACGGATGGCAAAGGGATGCAGAGCTGAAGCCCGGCGCATAGAGGTGGACAGGGTATTGCCCAGTTTTATCCCTTCCTGGACCTTCAACATACGCTCTTTGTACACAGCATTTTGCATAGAATCGGTGATGATCTCCAGGGTTCGCAGCACAGTCACCCCGGCCCCGATCAAAATGCCCAGATTTTCGCTGACCCTGGCGACTGTAGAGGTGTGCAAAATATTGGAAATAACCGGAGTATGTAAAAGCAGCCAGTCCGAGGCGTAGCGGACTTTATACACAAACCGCCGGGCCAGATATAAGCTCAGGGCCAAAACCATGGTCAACACCACTCCAGGGATAAAAAAGGCCTGGATCGCTTCCGAGATAAAGATGAGCAATTTGGTGATCCCTGGCAACTCCACACCGATGTCTTCAAACAGGCTCACGATTTGAGGCACAACGTACCAAAACCAGAAGACCACCGCCCCGGTGACCACAAACAGCAAAAAAGCCGGATATATCAAGGCACGCTTTGTTTCGCCAACAATGTGCTCTACATGCCGCAAATGATCAGCAACGTTTTTAAGCATCTTATCCAACCGTCCGGTTTCTTCTCCTATTCTGGCCATGTGCAAAATAATTGGTGAAAATGTCTTCGGATGTCGGGATACAGCTTCGGAAAAAGTCTGACCTATGGATATGTCGCTGATCATAAAGTTGGTGATACCCAAAAGACGTTTATTCTTCATATCCTCCTGAACTTCCTGGATAGCACTGAGCACAGTCACTCCGGCTCCGAGCATCATGGACAGATTGTTAAACAATTCAGCCAGCTCCGGCCGGGTAATTTTAGCAAACCCATATTGAGAGAGCAGACCCAAAGGGGCAAGCCACCGGGGAAGCTTACGCAGGGCGAGCACAGTAGCCCCGTGCCGCTCCAGATACCTGTGCGCAGCATCAATATCCTCAAAAGGCAGACCTTCGATCTTTTTTTCCAGTCTGCCCTGGGCATCCAGGCGTTTGTAAGTGAATACGGCCATAAATGAGCGTGGGTTGAAAGATTCAATAACAAAGGGCTGTTGAAAGATGCATGAGTTCCGCATCTCTCCGTCTTTGCGTAGCCTGTCCTGAGTAAAAGGAACTTTCGACGAAGCAATCTCGCTTCTGCAACAGACCTTATTTAACTTTATGCAACAGAATGGCAGTCCCTGGGGACAGGGAACTGTCTACGGATGCTCAAATCATACGTTCCTGGTAAAGGCCTTGGAATAAGGCACCAGGAGGCCCCGCTGTCCCCAGCGGGAGGCCTTTTGTTACGTTTCGTGAGCGACAGTGTGCCCGTCCGGGCATGCACTTTAGTACCAGTACAAACCCAAGACCCGCTGCAACTCCTCAACCGAAGTTATTCCCATTTCCACCTTGTCCACGGCCACTTCAAAGATGTTGCGAAAGCCCTGCTCCAGGGCCTTCGCCTCCAGCTCGTGCCTGGGAGTTCCCTTCTCCAGGAGCAGGCGCATTTCCTTGGTTATGATCAGGACTTCGTAGATGATGGCCCGGCCCTTATAACCGGACTGGTTGCACTGCTCACAGCCTTTTCCTTTGTAGGCTTCCTTGATATCCCGCTGTAAATAGGCTTTTTCATCATCTGACAAGGTGTATTTCTGAGTGCAGTGCATGCAGATGGTCCGTACCAGGCGCTGGCTTATGACCCCGATCAGGGTCTCAGCCAGGGTCAAATTGTCCACCCCCAGTCCCTGCATTCTGGGAATCGCTCCCAAAGCGGTATTACTATGCAGAGTAGACAAGACCAAGTGTCCGGTTGTGGCCGCAGTAAGAGCCGTCCTAGCTGTGGCTTCGTCCCGCATCTCCCCGATAAGAATCACATCCGGGTCGTGGCGCAGAAAATAGCGCATGGCATTGGAGAAATCATAGCCGGCCGCCTCATTAACTTGGGTCTGTCGGGCCAGGGGGACGATATATTCTATCGGATTTTCAATGGTGATGGCGTTTTTGTCCAAGAGATCCAAAGAGCTGAGCCCGGCCACCAGAGTTGTGGACTTCCCGGAACCTGTAGGCCCGGTAAGCAAAATAATCCCGTAAGGCTCCTGAAAAGCTTGGCGAAGCCGGGGCAGATCCCGATCCAAAAAACCCAGACTGGACAGAGAAAAGTGGGCCTGGCCATGGGCCAGAAGACGCATGACCACGTTTTCCCCACTGGGTGTGACCACGCTGGAAACCCGGATTTCGTAAGAGCGTTCCAAAAGCTTGACAGTCCACCGACCGTCCTGGGGCAGGCGCTGTTCGGATATGTCCATGCCCGCCTGGAGTTTGATGGCTGTAATAATGCGCATCAAATGCTTGGGCAAAAATGTCATGTCGTGGAGCACTCCGTCTATGCGGAATGCCAAACTGATCCCCTGAGGCATGGGCCTGATATGCACGTCCGTAGCCCGAAGTTTGACCGCCCACAGCAACAGGTACTGGATAAAGTTATCCGGGCTGATCGTCATAGTGGTGTCCGCAGACAGGGTGCGCACCTCGCGCTGCAGTTGATCCTCTACCGGGTTTTCCAGAAAAAAGAAGTAGTTGTATATAGAGGTCAGCAGAGGATTTTCCTCAGCCATGGCGAACTGCGGTCGATGGCCGCCAAAACGCATCACCCCCTGCTCCAATCGAGAGGTGGGAAGGTCGGATGTGGCCACAAGCAAGTTGTCCTTGCGCAGCCCCAAGGGAAATATCCGGTTCTGAAGACAAAAATTCCGGTTAAATCGTCGCAGGACCTGCATATCGGGATTCCACCTATTCAGATCCACATAGGGAAGCCCGAGCTGTTGAGCCACGGTTCGGGCCAAATCGTACTCTGCCACCAGCCCTACCCTGGTCAGTACCTGTCCCAGCTTCTCCCGAGTGACCTGTTGTACCTGCAGGGCATAGTCGATATGCTTTTGTTCAATAAATCCCTTTTGCTGTAAAAGGTCGCCGATGCGAATGGGAGCAGGAAAAGCCATGGTCAAACCTATGGGCAAAGAGCTTCAGAGGGCATGAAAATCACCGTTGTACCAGAAACTTTGAACCTATGAGTCTTCATTGGGGTTTTCTGGTTTTCCCTTTGCCGCAAAGAGCCAAAATAGGGTTTCGTCTGTGGGTGTTCCAGTGCGCCTTAATCCATTTGCTTTTTGAAATTCGGCCAAGGCCCGCCAGGTCTTGGAACCCACATACCCATCCGGAGGCAAATCATAAAACCCACAATCCCGTAACCGACGTTGTACTTTCTTGATTTCAGGATGGGTATAATCCGGGAAATAGGCATCAAGATGTACCGGCGGCCTCCAAAGTACAACCCATTTAGGCCCATGACCAGTAGTCTCTTGCCAGGGAAAGGCAGCATATTTTACACTAGATGAGTTCTCAGGCAGCTTTTCCAAAGGGACTAAACTTACATCATCCGGCAAATTTGGCTGCAAGATATCCAGCGACCCTATGCGTATTGCCTTACGCATAAGAGGTACCAACTCTTGAAGGTCAAAAGGAGCCAGAAAGCGTTCCACAGCCTCTGGATCAACAGTGTGCTCCTCTGTGGCAGAAGACGAAATTGTTGTGTGTTTTATGGGCTTGACGATCCTCCCTACCTCGGACTGGTCAGTCTTTTGTTTTATTTTTAAGGCCGACAGTTCTTGCTTCCCGGACTGCTCTTTCTTTCTGTCCATGTAGAACTGTGCTGAGATTCCCAGGCCTAGAACCAATAAAACACTGGCCAATACTGCCTGGATCTGCTGTCTGCGAACATACCTTATACGGATATCTCTTTGAAACTGGGCTACTTCCTTAATCGCCATACGGACTATTTTAGACGACAAACGATGCCCGTTGAAAACGTACATGACATGCAGGGCCCGCTCCATTATCAAATTAACAAGCCGAATATTTCCTCGGGTAACTTGCCAAAGCAACCAGCTTCCACGGAAAGGTAAAGACAATTGTGAGTGAGTGCTGCTCAGCTTAAAATTCACATAGCGTTTGATTTCACTTTTGCTCAGAGGGGGTAATACATTAGAGATAGCTATCCGGCTGCGCAATTGCCGAAACTCCTGCTGATCCAGCCTGGACTGCAATTCCGGCTGACCAGCCAGCAGGATTTGCACCAGCTTGGTCTCATCGCTCTCCAGATTAGAGAGCAGGCGTAAGGACTCCAAGGTCTGCCCATCCAAATTATGCGCTTCATCCACGATGATGGCACAATTTCCTCCAGCTGCGTTTATGGATAAGAAGAACTTATGTAACTGATTAAGCAAGATGGAAAAAGAGGCGTTATCCGGTGGGGTGAGACCAAAATCTGTGGCTATGGCCTGCAACAGTTCGACTCGGTCTAAAATAGTATTAAACACCCAGGCCGTGCGCAGCGCACCATTGGCCTTCCTGTGCAGCCGATCCAAGAGCTGGAGGAGCAAAGAGGTCTTGCCAACCCCGACTTCTCCAATGAGTAATAAAAAACCGCGGCGATTGCTGACACCAAAATGAATCTCTTCCAGAATCCGCTGCGTATCCTGGGTATGAAAGTATCCTCTGGTTGAGGTAGCCGGAGAAAAAGGGTTGCTGTTCAGTCCCAAGGCGTGAAAGATATCATGCGGCACGGAGCAGGTTCTCCTTACGCAATGTGGCCATGATTTGTATTGTTTTCAGGTCAATTTTGACTTCAAATACCAGTGACCGATGCAAACCTTTTGACGAAACTGAACTTGTTGTGTAAACAAGAATACGATGATATGCAAGCAGAGATGGAAAAAGCTATATATTAAGCTATATTGCTCAACAGCACATTGCATCTGCCTGGAGGCAGATGCAAACCCTGACTTGGTCCTCCTTTCAGAACAAGGCATTGGATTTCTACATGGCCCATCGATCAAAAATCCACCACCTGCAAATAAGCGCAGGTTTTACCATGATCGAACTGAGCATTGTCATCGTCATTATTGGCATTATCCTCGGCCTGGGCTTAAGCTCTTGGCAGATGCTCATCAAGGCCCGAGAGACCGCCAAAACACAGTCCGTGCTCCGCCAGACCAAAAATTGCCTGTTGCGAAGAATGACCCATTCGTTGCAGTATGCTACGTATACGGCAAATCTGAAAGCCGACTGCAGCAACAAGAACAATTCCAAAGATGTAGACGCCTGCCTATGCAAACCGGGCCGGAAAGATGCCTGGGGGAATCGAGTGCGCTTTATAAGTGGAATAAACGCTACAGATGAAAGTCTTGCTGGGCAGTTTGCTATTGACATGACGTACCATGAAAACAACAGCAAAGACAGGTCGTGGAAAGCTGCCGAACCAGGAACAAATTCAAACGCAATTCTTAAGGATGGACGCAAAGCAACCCACATAGTGTTTGTACTTATAAGTCTTGGCAAACTTGGAAAATTTGATTCTACAGAATATGGCGACTGCTTTCCGGATGAGACTCTTATCACAGATTTGTCCCAGTGCACATCTCCTGATTTCAGTGTCACCGACCCTGACAGAAAAAACAACGATCAATTCTTAGTAGTCAATGGAAATGAAGTCCGTGCGCGACTTTCAAACTAATGACATCATGGATGAACTCTCAATGCATTTTAGTCAACAATATAGTTTATTCAGAAGCAATTCTGGCTTTTCTCTTATAGAAATGGCTGTTGTCCTGGTTATTTTTGGCCTTATCATTGGAACAGTAACCCCACTTCTTGTATCTCAGATAAAACAGGAAAAGGTCAGCAAAGGGAGAGAGGTGGTTCGACAGGCCCGGGATGAAGTTATTGGGTATGCGTTGCGGAATAATTGTCTGCCCACGCCACAGATTGACAGTGAAAACGGTGTTCAATACTTAAGTCCGTCTAATGTAGCCCATGTCGAGGACCCTTGGAACCAAAAAATTGCATACTACCCGGCTAAAAATACTTATGGTTCTAATTGTTTTAGCTGCCCTCAGAAACCTTTTGAGGGTAACCAGATTGTTCAAGGTGTATATGAAGATGATGTTACAAGAATTGCCTTTACACTGGTCAGCCCTAGCGATGATTTTACACAACAAACATCTTACAATTCAACAGATGATATTATGAGCGCAAACAAAACACATGATATCGTTGAGTTTGTGAGCATGGATTATTTGTGCAGCAAAATACTGAGCATGTCTTCCGGAAACGGGGGAGATGGCGGCAGTGGCGATGATGATTTTCCAGATACCAGCAACTATGAATCAGCAGGAGATGATTCCATTGATTGGTATCAATCCAGTTCAGGTAATACCTCGGTTATAACAAATAATCCAAATGAATATCCTGAAAAAAACATTATATTCGACAGAAATCCAACGAAGCTGACAGGACAAGATAAAACGCTGGTTGCAAAAAATATAATGTTTGAGGAGCCATTAGAAATACAAAACAATAGCATCATGACTATTAAGGTCGAAGAAAGCGTTTCATTTAAGAACGATATAGATATTGGTCAAGATTCCGTAATAATAATCGAGGCATTGTCTAATTCTAACTATCCAATATATGCATACTTTAAACAAGATGTATTTGACACCATTTCTGTAGTCGATGAAGATGACTACACAATAGAAAGTGTCAAAGATGGTGTGATCAAAATAGAGATAAATTACGAAATAGAGATCACACAATAACTCTTTGATTTTCCTCGTTACATGGGTCCTCCCTTGTAACGCCCCCTCTTGTGGCTCCAGCCACTTTCTTAGATCCCAGCTGACGTCAGACGGAGATAAAAAAAAGAGAATGGCCGGAGCCATAAGAATAAGACGTCCCCAGGGAGGACCCTGGGGACGAAGCAAGAAGTACTCAGCCTGTTTCACTGAGATCCTTTTTCATTCCCACGCACCGCGTGGGAATTCCCAAGGAACGCTCCAGCGTCCACAAAAAAGACCGCAGGGGCGGTCAAAAAAGGCTCCCACGCAGAGCGTGGGAACGACAAGGATGAAAAACGTGGGAGGTTTTGGCAAGAAAAAATCGAGGGGAAAGGTCGTCACCCTACATAAAATACACGCCTGCCAAGGCCGCAAAAATTGCGGCTAATTGGGCGAACATAAGTGCTGTGGTCCACCGCAGCACCTTTTGATTGCCCAGTGCAATTTCTTTGGTCAGATCTGAGCGGACTTTTTCAATATCCTTGGACAGATCTGCCCGAATCTGCTCAATCTCCTTGCCCAACTCTGAGCGCACCTCTTCTATCCGCAACCGGACCTGCTCAATTTCCCTGGACAAATCGGCCCGGACCTGCTCAATGTCCCTGGACAGATCGGCCCGGACCTGTTCAATGTCCCTGCCCAGCTCGGCTCGGACTTCTTCGATCCGCAACCGGGTCTGTTCTATCTCCTTTTGCAGCCGAAGCTCAGTCTCGCGCAAACCACTGGCTGTGACCATGTCCTTGATTTCCGGATACCGATCCTCAAGCCGTTCAAAGGCATTGGCGATGATTCTGGCCCGGGATCGTTCGTCTTTCGCAGCAAGCAGGCTGTCGTACAAATCAATAATTGAGGCTGTTTCAGGGGCGGCCATAAGATCTCCTCCGTTCTGGAGTAAGGACTTTTGACTGTCGATTGGCAAAGAATATGACAAAAAACGTGTGCATAAGCAAAAATACTTTGGAGAACTCCCTGAAAGGCTGGGTGACGTGCCTCAATCGGTTATCCACCTTTGGAATCACTGGTCAGCATGCCTCGGAATTGGTGGTCACCATGTCGTGGAATCACTGGCCATTTTCCCGTGGAATACGCATATGCTCGCTGACGATCATATTTTTCAGATCGCCAGTTGGCATCAACTCACTGAAGACAAACAAGAAATAACAGATGCCCTCAAACTGGCCGCACAACGAATACCTCAACATAAGGTCAGGATCGGCCTTATAGGTGACGGAGCTCACTGGCTGTGGACATGTATGACAGAAGCTTTTCCGCAAGGCCGCCAGATCCTGGATTATTATCATTGCTCAGAGTACATTCACAAAGTGGGTGAGCTCCAGTTTGCCGATGATCCAGACAAGGCTCTGCACTGGGTGGAGGCCACTATGACCCGCCTTCACTACAAAGGCGGTATCAGCCATGTCATTGGTGGCTTAAAGCGAATGCACACCAGAGACGAAAATGCCAAAAAGCAGATTGAAAAGACCATTACTTACCTGACAAACAATGAAGGTCCTACCGGTTATAAGGGCGTCAAAATAGGTGGCTATCCAATCGGGAGCGGCGGCATTGAATCAGCCAACAAATTCATCTGTCATGTCCGGCTCAAACGCAGTGGAGCATGGTGGCTCAAACCCAATTGCAATAGCATGCTCAAACTCAGATGCTCTATAGTGAATGGCACCTTTGATGACCTGTTCGCTAAATGTGCGGCCAGGATTATAGTTAACAAGAAGGTTGCTAGAAACGGATAATGCTCCCATTTCAATGTCTCCTTGTTCTGAGCCTGCTGACTCGTCGTCTAAACTAAATCCCGGGGAATCTCTTCATCCCAACTCCGGCTAAAAACTCTGCTGTCCCCTTCAAAAGCATCCAGATCGGCCCGGATATGAAAATGGGTTTCACTGGAGGTCAACAGGGTCCTGGCTTTTGTTGTCACCTCCCAGGCGCCTCGCTTGAACCTACGCTCCCATTTGGTCTCCCCGCGCAGGGAATTGTAATCGTCATCACAAAAAACATAATTTTCAGTCACATTGGCGGCCACCTCCAGTTCGATGTCTTCGATTCTGTACACCCCCTCGTCGTTGATAACTTCCAGCCGGGATTCGTCCTTGGCCAAATCCCGGATCACAGTCCACGACTGGCGGGTGGGCTGGATCAGTGTCTTGTTCAAAGGCGGAGCTCCTTCCGGAGGGGCAAAGGGCCGTACTTTCGAATCCTTGGAATTTTGCGGTCGAACCGGCAAAATGAGACGGCTTGATTTGCGATAAACCGTCAGTCTGGCCGGAGCCGGGGACGGCCAGGCCAGAGGCCAGTACACAGTGGAGATGGCCAGGCGCATGCGATTGCCGGCCGGAAATCTCTGGGCAATATCGTTCATCTGGATTCTGATCCGGTATCGCTTCCCCGGCTCCAGTGGTTCGGGATGCTCATGGCTGTCCCTATGTGTCAGATTGAGAAGTCCATAGGTCACCCGGGTGGCCTTGTCGTCGGGCAGGATATCCGAGAGGCGGACCGCAAGCATGGCTACGGACTGATTTGAAGCCAGATCCAGCTCCACCACCGGAGATCCCAGAATCTCCAGGTCCTCTTCCAATACATTGGAATCAAAGGTCAGGGCGCCGCCGTCCTCGTCCCGCTGGTCGTGAGGAAGATCCGGGGGCGCGCTGTAGGAACACCATTTCCCGGCAAACAGGCCGACACTCAATGGAGATTGAACGGTCAGCCCGTCCCCTTCATGTATCTCCTCTTTCGGCCCCATCCAGGCAAAGCCCAAATGATAGTCCAGGGGTTTTGTGTTCCGGCTCGGCCACTCCTCTTCCACCACCCAACGCCCCGGACGATAGTCATAGCTTGTGGTCGGGGGAACGCTCTCCTGCATCCAGACTCGGAGCATGGGCTCATCCATGACCCCGGTATCCTTATCTTTGAGCCACTGATCCCACCAGCGTAAGGCTTCCTGCAAAAAACCAATGGCCGGACCCGGGCGTCCCAAGTGGGGATAGAGATGGCTCCAAGGTCCAATCAATCCCTTTCGCGGAACATGCAAGTGAGTCATAAGACGCATAACCGCGTTGGAGTATCCATCGGCCCAGCCGCTGACAGCCATGACCGGGCACTGGATGCAAGAAAAATCCTCACACACCGATCCATGCTTCCAGTAATCGTCTCTGCGCTGATGCCAAAGCCACTTGGCCAGCCACAGCCCGCTGCCTTCCAACCTCTGCATCCACATGTGCCGCCAGGCATCGCCGACTATGCGCGGATCGGGTGGGCAGCTGTTGTGACTGAACATGGTCGAGGCCCAGGACAGATTGTCTCCCAAAAGACATCCGCCCATGTGATGAATATCGTCGGAATAGCGGTCGTCTGTGGAACACAGGGTAATAACCGCCTGCAGGGCCTGCGGCTGCAGGGAAGCCAGCTGCAGGCCGTTGAATCCACCCCAGGAAATACCGATCATGCCCACCCGGCCTGTACACCAAGGCTGTCGTGCCAGCCATTCGATGATTTCCAGTCCGTCATCAAGCTCACGCTGGAGATATTCATCTTCCAGCACACCTTCAGACTCTCCGCTGCCACGGATATCCACCCGGACACAGGCGTAGCCGTGTCCAGCAATATATGGATGGTGCTGTACGTCCCGCTCTGCAGTCAGATCGTTCTTTCGATAGGGGATAAATTCCAGAATAGCCGGTACGGGATCGTTTTCCGCGTCCTCCGGCAGCCAGATGCGGGCAGCCAGCCTGCATCCGTCGGACATGGGAATCCATTGGTTAAAGATCTCCCGAACCGGCCGGGGAAAAGTGTTGACGATTTGCAAGGCCTTGTACTCCTTTTGAGGTTTCTATATTCCAGGTTCACGGTTGAAGACGGCTTCTTGTAGCTCCAGTGACCGGTCTTTTGAAAGGGATGTTGGATTATTCAATCACAAACTCTGAGCTTCGAGTACTTGGCAATGTGGTCGAAGTCGCGGTCATTCGTTACGTGCCTTTTTCCATTCAGCAAGATCCTCTTCCCAATTGACAGTGCCATTTAAATTGAGCAACCTCTTCTGCCGACCGCGCCTTCGTACCTCATTGCAGCGCGTAGTCAATGAGAGCACGCCGTGTCCTGATCTCCGTAACTTCCTGACATTCTTTGACCAGTTCATCGTCAAGCACAACATTCGTTCTTTTTATGTAACCACCTCCGATCGGATATACACATCATAAAAATAATTGTTGTGCATTGCAAGAAGAGATTCACAGAACGTCTGCGTTCCGAACAACAGATGGAATGAAGAAAAGAGCTTTTGGGGCAGGATATCGCGAGCTACTCTGAGATCGGCTTGAACTCAAATTGAGCAGCATTTCCTGGCACAAGAGGTACTTGTCCAAAAGTTCCTTTTGATGCTGCCCGCCGATAAACAGATGGCAGATGGCGTAACTGTAGCTGTCCTGTTCCAAAAGATCAGAGAGCTTCATTCCGGTCGTAACCTGGGGTAGGATAATAGTTCCCGAAGTGCGCTCCTGCACGCTGTTGATCTCCTCTTGGGTCGGCACCCGGATCACTTCCGCGTCACCACTGAATATACGCCAGAAAAATGTGGATTATTTATAAAACCATATGCAGAAGTGAGCTTGACCCTTTAGACGAGATCTATTGCGGAGAGGGTCAGTACATTCGTCAGACAACCAAGCTACAAATAAGAGGAGGTAACCATGCCCCCCATGCCCCAACTTCTGTCTTTGCTCAAGCAGCTTCGGTTGTCCGGCATTCTTGACTCCCTGGAGATGCGCAATCAGCAGGCGGTAGAGAAAAAGCTCATAACCCTGTTGAAAAGAAGGAGAAAAGAGTCAGCTAAGTGCCGTGGGACTGGCCTTAACCAGGAAGAGAGGACAAAGCAGGAATCACTCCACAAGTGGCTCCTTTAGGATGCCATTGACAGCGGCCGCCAGTTTGATCCAAGATGAAAGAGACGGGTGAGCAGTAGAGGAGAATAATCATTCGCCCTCTTCTACCTGGGCGGACACCCAGTTAAATACCCTGAAGAGACCCGACGTAACCAGGCAGGCAAGATCCACTTCTCCGGCTTTTGCCCCAATCGTGGTTAAAATCGTAGGGGGCGAAGCTTGTCTTCGCCTACCAGGCCAAACGACACGAGGCCTCAATATTGTTTCTGAAATCTAGTTCATACGAGATATCAGAGGTCAAATGTCAGAAGTCAGTATAAACAGGTGATTATAATTCCACAACCTATTATCCTCCCAGGAGGAATGTATGGCCAGAGCAGAAGGAACTTTGCTGGACACAGGAGAACGATTTCCGGATTTGACCTTCCAAACTGTGGATCACGGCCAAGTCCGGATCGATGACAATTTCTTTCAAGGCTATGGTGTAGTCCTCATCTACCGGGGGCATTGGTGACCCTTTTGCAGTCAGCAGTTGGTTGACTTCCAGCAAGCCATGGATGATTTCAAGGCCGAGAACATGGGGATCCTGGCAGGATCAGTGGACGCACTTCCTGAAGCCCAAAAAACAGTCAAGGAATTGGGGCTGACTTTTGCAGTGGCCCATAGCCTGGACCTGGATGACATAGGACGGAGACTGGGAGGCTTTATTCAATCTGAGAAGAGATATCTGCAGCCCTCGGGGTTCCTGATCCGGCCCGCAGGAACCATTGAAATAGCCAGTTACAGCTCAGGCCCCATCGGCCGGCTCAAAGCGGCCGATGTTCTGGCCCTGACCAGGTATTATAAGCAAAACAGAGACTAGAGCTTGAGCTCCTGCACAGCTTGACTACAGCCTGGATGAGCCTGAATATAGCTGGATTGAGATGGTCAAAAAAGAGGATTGAACATGAGGCATCACCATTCAGGTTGTCTAAGATCACTACCCTGTGGATTCCATCAAGGTTATCGACACCTCTCCCGGATTCACTACGCGATCAACTGCGCCTGCATGGGATGCCCCAAGCTCCAGAGAAAGGCCTTCACGGCCGAGAACACAGATAACCTCCTGGATAAGGCGGCCAAGGGGTAAACATCGATGGCGGCGACCTGGTGGTCTCCTCCATTTACGACTGGTTCCAGGAGGACTTCGGGGGCAGTGAAGCCGGTATGATTGAGCACCTCGTGCAGTATGCCGACCCGGGATTGAAGCAGAAGTTGCAGGGCTTCGAGGATATCGACGATGACCGCTACGACTGATCCTTGAACGATGGATAAGAAGTAACGTGAAAGGAAATCCATGAGCTGGAAGACTTCTCCAAAGATTGAAAACAGTTTGAACAAAGGTATGGACTTTGTCGGCATAGACCGGGAGGAAGCCACAGAGCTGATGCATCTGGATCTGCACTCCAGGGAAACCTATGCCTTGATGCAGGCAGCCTGGACATGTGCGGCACCACCGGCTGGCCCATGGAGACAGAATGAATGGCATGGGCCAGCCGGTGGTCCTGGTGGCCGCCTTGTGCAACAAGTGCTCGGCCTTTGTGGTCAAAAAGGACGCCGGCATGCTGGTCACCAGACAGTTTATGGATCAGCATCCGGAAAAGGTGCTACGCCTGGTTAAAGCCCATCCTCGATTGCGGGTATGTGTATATTTTCGGCGGCCCTGAAGCCGGGATGTATGCCGGTCGCTTTGCCACGGATCCACAGACCAGCCTGATCCGGGTCGGAGCCGGGTTTGCAGTGGCCGCTGCCCTGGGCATCCCCCTGGGGGTCCTGTCCTCCTTCAGGCCGGGGCCATGATGGGAGTCCGCCGCTTGCGGGACACGTTCGCCATTCTCCTGCCCAGCGCCATGCTGGCCTAGACCTCAGGTCTGCCTCCGGGATTTGGCATTTTCTGGGCCTACCTGGTTCTGGGGGGAACTGACCGGAGTGCTGAACGTGCTGGCTGGCTTTATGCAACCCAGCTCCGGCCAGGTTCAGGTCCGCGGCAATCGGGTCACTGCTCCGGGTCCGGAACGG
>CAYZLB010000019.1:0-31880 GCA_964479235.1 uncultured Desulfohalobiaceae bacterium | reverse complement strand
CAAACCGAACCTCATATAGACCCCCGTCCGGAAATCTACCGTACAATCAAGACCACTGATTGGATCCTTTGGGAGTTTACTCCCCAGGCCCGCAGTTTGGAAACCATCTTTCAAGAGTTGACCCAGGAGTAGGACTATGAGCGCCTTCACTTCCACTTGGAGCAAGGAATTCAAAGACTATTTCGTCTCTCCCATCGCCTATATGGTCATCGCTATTTTTTTGCTGGTCACCGGCTGGTTCTTTTTCAGTACCTTTTTTCTCCAGGATCAGGCCAGCTTGCGCTCGTTCTTCAACCTCTTGCCCATTACCTTTGCCTTTGTCATTCCGGCCTTGACCATGCGCCTGTTTGCCGAAGAATTTAATGTGGGCTCGTATGAGATCCTGATCACCATGCCGGTCAGCCCAGTCCAGATCATCCTGAGCAAATTCCTGGCCGCAGTGTGTATGGTCGCAGCCATGCTTCTGCCCACGCTGGCCTACGCCGCTTTTGTCGCTTGGCTGGGCGATCTGGATCCAGGCCCGGTTATTGGCGGTTATCTCGGCTCCCTCCTTCTCGGAGGCTCTTTTGCCGCCATCGGCCTGTTCACCTCGGCTTTGACCAAAAATCAGATCATTGCCTATATCTTGGGCGCTTTGTGCTGCTTTGCCCTGACCCTGATCAATCAGATGCTCTTTTTTGTGCCATCCGGGATTATGGAACTGGTCCAGTATTTGGCGGCCAGCTATCATTTCCAAAACATCGCCAAAGGGGTCATTGACACCCGGGATGTGCTCTATTTTGCCAGTGTGATATTCCTTGGCCTGTATCTGACCACCATTGCCATTCAGGCGAGAGAATAAGGAGGCAGTCCAGCATGTTTCAGGCTCGCACTCATCGTTACATCACCCTTGGTCTCTGGCTGGTTCTCATTGTCCTGCTCAATATTGCCGCCCAGTCCGTATTTTTCCGCTGGGACCTGACTGAGAACAACATGTACTCTCTTTCCCCGGTGAGCAAAGAGACGGTTGCCTCTCTGGCCGAACCTTTGACCGTTAAGGCCTTTTTCAGCCGGGAATTGCCTCCCCCGTATACTACCTACAAGCAATACCTGCGCGATCTGTTGCGCGAATACAGTCAATATGCTGCAAAAAATTTCAACTACGAATTGATTCAGATCTCACCTGAAGACAAATCCAAACAGGAAGCCGCGCAAAGTTATGGGATCCGGCCTGTGCAGGTCCAGGTAGTGGAGGCCGACTCGCTCAGCTACAAACAGGCTTACATGGGAGCGGCTTTGATCCATGGGGACGCCGTAGAAAAGATTCCCACCATCAGCTCGATCAAGGATCTGGAATACACCTTGACCTCGTCCATGCAGAAGCTGAAAAACAAGGTCAGCACACTGCTTAGCCTGGATTCCCCAGTTACGGTCAAGCTGATCATGTCCCCATCGCTTCAGGACATTGCTCCGGCCGTCGGACTGGACAATCTGCCGGCTCTCTCAGATCGGATCCGCTCTGTGGTTCAGGAACTGAACACAGAGAACTACGGACAACTGCAGTTTCAACTCATCGAGCCGGAAAATAAGACCAAAGCTCAAGAGATGGCTGCAGCCTATGATTTGCAGGAACTGGAGTGGCCGTCCCTGGAACAGGGGAGCATCCCGGCTGGAAGCGGTGTCATCGGCCTGGTTTTGGAACACCAAGATGACCATCGAACCCTGTCTCTCCTGAACGTGGTTCGCCTGCCCCTGATCGGGACCCAATACAACCTGGCCGGCCGGGAACAGATCCAGGAAATGGTCAACCTGAACATGAAATCCCTGCTCGGAATCAATCAAACCTTAGGCTACCTGGCTGATCACGGCACCCCGGCCCTGGGCGGCATGGGCCGTTTCCAGCGTCAGAACGGAGCCTCTGTCCAGGCCTTTGAGCAACTGGCCTCAAAGAATTATACCCTGCGGGAGGTAACCCTGGAAGAAGGTATCCCGGAGGGCATGAACTGTCTGGTCATCGCCGGGGCTAATCAGGAGTTCACCGATTTTGAACTGTATCAAATCGATAAGGCCCTGATGCAGGGCACAAACCTGGCCATTTTTCAGGACAGTTTCATCAATGCCAGCCAAAATCCGGGCCAACCGCCGCAATATGTCCCCAATCAGACAGGACTCAACACCCTTTTGACCCACTACGGGCTACGGCAGGAGCAGGCCATTGTCTATGACAAAAAATGCTACAAGCAGCAGCTCCCCAGGGAACGCGGCGGAGGGGAACAGCCCATTTACTTCGCCCCTTTGATTGAAAAACACAATATCAATCACCAGCTATCCTACTTGCAGAACATCAATGGCTTGGTGGCTTTTCAAAATGCCCCGGTCAGATTGGATCCTGAACAGACGAAAGCCAACGGGCTTGAAGGCAGCATACTCTTTTCTTCTTCCCGGCAGTCCTGGATTGAAAGAAAAAATCCGAGCATGAACCCTATGACCATCATGCCTCCAGGCAATGATCAGGACATGCAAAGCTACCCTCTGGCCGCCCTGGTTACCGGAAAGTTCCCAAGCTACTTTGCGGACAAGCCCATCCCGGTCCAGGAAGCGGAAAAAGATGAGGATGAACCGGGTACTACGGATAATGAGGATCAGTCAGCTAAAACGGCAAAAAACGCGACCTTGCAGGCCAAATCCTCTCTCCAGGCCAAGGGAGACACACGCTCAATCAGTCAACCTGGAATGATCCTGCTCATCGGTTCCTCGTCCATGATTTCCGATACTATCTTGGATGCAGCCGGAGAAGGTCCCAACTCCGTGCTGATCATGAACCTCATCGATGCATTAAACGGCCGGGAGGACATGGCCGCTCTGCGGAGCAAGGTTCAGGAACTCAATCCGCTCAGGGTGACCTCAGGCCAAACCAAAACCTTGGTCAAGGCGGTGAATATCATCGGATTGCCCTGCGCGGTCATCCTCTTTGGACTCTTGGTCTGGGTCGGCCGGGCATGGCGGAAACGGCGCATTCAGAAGATGTTTTTGGCCTGATCGTCACCGATAAAGACTTTCTCCATTCAAAAAACAAACAAAAATCTTGAATGAAAAAGTTCAGCGTGAACTCGCTTTATATAAGGAGAAACCCCATGACCAGGAAAACCCAATACACTATCCTTCTACTCTTGATCATCGGACTGGGCTTCTTTCTCTGGCGGGACAAGGCAAACCATGTCCAGTACCAACTGCCCTCTTTGGATCAGGTCCCGCCCTCCTCCATCTCTCAAATCAGCTTGACCCAAGGAGATAATACTCTCGTCGTCCGAAAAAATGAGGGAAAGTGGACCATCCAGCCCCGGGGGTATCCTGCCAGTCAAAAACAGGTGGAGCGTATACTTCAGGCTCTCAGCGACCTGCAATTAACGGCTCTGGTTTCGGAAAGCAAGCACTATGAACGCTACGACCTGAATGGAAAACAGGCGATTGAAGTCACAGCCCGGGACCAGGATACGGTCCTGCGCCGTTTTTTTGTCGGCAAGGCAGCTTCGAATTATCAAAGCACATATGTCCGGCTCCCGGATGATCCCAATGTATACCTGGCCAATTCCAACCTCCGGTCTGCTTTGGATGTGGACGTGAATTCCCTGCAAGACAAAACCGTGCTCTCATTTGCTCCGGATCACATCCAGGGCATGAAGATCCAGACCACAAACGGCACTGCCCATTTCACCCTCCAGACCAGCCCCCAAAATGGCAATGAAAAACAATGGGTTGCCGACCAGAAGAATCTAGATGCGAACGCAACCCTGATCAACAAGTTGACAGCCAATCTGTCCGGGCTCAAATGCGCCAAGTACATAGAAGACAAAGAAAAGGGAGACTTTGACTCGCCCAAGATCAGGATTTCCTTGCACGGAGAAAATGATCATGAGTTGCAGCTCTTTGCCCAGGAGGGCGTGGAGACCGAGGAATTGGCTGGAATATCATCGGATAATCCCTTTCCCTTTCGTTTGTCTGCGTATAACAGCAAGCAGATCACAGAACGGGCAGCAAAGCTTATAGCCCAAAACCGCAGATCCCAGAATAATAATGAGTGACCAACTCAAATGCACCTTGCCAACAGGATTTAGTTATGCACTTCACACCCCACAAGGGACCGTACCCTTCGGCCCAAGAAGCCGCCCAATCTACTCAGAACCCGGAAAACACCCCCCAATGCCAATCCCAGACCTACAAACTCGCCTTTCAGGACATAGAATTCCTCCTCTGGGAAGAACTGCGTCCCACACGCATCCAGCTTGAAATCTTAAAACCCGAGCTCATGCTCCAGGATTTTAAGATTGAATCCACTGTGGTCGTCTTTGGCAGCGCCAGGATCCAGGAGCCTCGGGAGGCCAAACGACAACTGGCTGCAATTGAAAAAAAAATGCGCTATGATCCGGACAATCCCTCCCTGAGCCAAGAGTTGAAAGCGGCCCAAACCGCTGTGAAAAACAGTCAGTATTACGACCAGGCCCGCCGTCTGGGACAGCTTATCTCCCAGTCCACTCCCAACAATCAAATGCTGGTCATCACCGGCGGAGGCCCGGGAATTATGGAGGCAGCCAATCGAGGGGCCCATGATGTGCAGGCCAAATCCATTGGACTCAACATTGTCCTCCCCCACGAGCAGGTCCCAAATGCATACATCACTCCGGAGCTCTGCTTTCGATTTCACTATTTTACCACCCGCAAAATGCATTTCTTGATGCGGGCCAAGGGATTGGTGGCTTTCCCTGGCGGATTCGGAACTCTGGATGAGATCTTCGAGACCCTGACCTTACTCCAGGTACACAAAATCAAACCAATTCCTGTCATTCTGTTTGGACCGGATTTTTGGAAAAAAGTCATTAATTTTGAAGCCCTTGTGGAGGAAGGGACTATCTCCGAGTCTGACCTGAATCTATTTCGCTATGTTCGTGATGCTGACCAAGCCTGGGAAATCATTGCCAACTGGAACAATTTTCCATGAGCATATCTTTTGAACAGGTTCGCCCTACCCCATCTTTACACGTAACTTCGCAAGTTTAGCTTAACATTTTTTATCTGTTCCAAATCGGTATCGGTATCGAAATCGTTTGTATGCTTTGTTAATGCAAGCGTGCCTGTGCTTTGGCAGGCATGAAGATTAACATAGATTCAATGTCTTTTTACCTTCCATTTCCTCATTCCCGGCCCGCCCTTTTCACCGCCTCCCATAATGCGTCTTTTTCTTCCATGTCCAACGCAGACCAGTCCAACCCTTTGTTCCGGGCCTTCTCCAGCATGGCCTGAAATCTCGCTATAAATTTCACATTGGCCAGATGCAGGGCGGCATTGGCCTTGATTCCCCGTCTGCGCGCAAATTCCACCAGGGAAAACAAAAGATCCCCGAATTCTTCTTCCTGACGCGCATGATCGCTCCCGGCCAAAGCCTGCATAAACTCAACCCATTCTGCGTTCAGAGCGGCTTCCTGATCTTGATCCGAATCCCAGGTAAACCCTGCCTTTGCTGCTTTGGCGTGCAGCCGATAGGCCCTGAGCAGAGGAGGGAGAGACCCGGGCACTGAGGCCAGGGAGTGCTTGGCATACTCAATGCCGTCAACACTGCCTTTTTCCTGCCTCTTTATTTCCTCCCATTTTTGATGCAGCTCTTCCCTACTCCCACACTGGGTATTGCCGAATACATGCGGGTGCCGCCCTCGCATTTTTTGGGCATTAGCTTCCCACACATCCTGTAAGTCAGAAATCTGTTTCCTATCTGACAAAAGCCGGCCGAGAAAAAACAGGAGAAAAAAAGCATCGCCTAATTCATCAGCCAGCTCTGCACCTCCTGCTCGCCGGCGAATGGCATCCACGAGCTCAAATATTTCCTCCAAGATATAATCGCCAAGGCTTTCCGGGGTCTGCTCTTTATCCCACGGGCAACCATTCGGCCCCAGCAGGGCATCAATGACCTGCAAAACAGCTTTCGGTGATTGTTTTGACATTTGTCTCCCTTGAAAAAATTCTGGCAATTCAATGCTTATGCCAGGTGCTATGTTTTCGGGTAGGCGTGATTGCCCTTCCAAATACTTTGCAACTCTCTGCTTTTGTCGGCAAATGACTGCTTCAGACCTTGAGGTACAAGAACAATCATTTTCTGGGTCACTTGATTGAGATAAGGGGCCATTTTCGACTCGGCCACCAAGGGTGATCGGGGGGAAAGAACAAAAGTCAGCGCAAAAAGGATCAGGCAGCTAAGAACCACCCCCTTGGCCAAACCGAGCAAGGCGCCGATCATTCGATCGGCCCACCCCAAAAATATAGCATGCATGAGTTTACGCACCAGTGCACCCAGCAAAACCACCCCGATAAAGGAAGCCAAAAACAATCCCACATAACTCAAACCTGCCGAAACGTGTGGATTGCCCACCATTTGCTGCATATACGGAGTACACTCGTGCGCATAGCGACCGGCCAGAACAAGTCCAACAACCAGGGCAAGCAGGGAACTGATTTCTTGTATCATGCCCCGCAAAAGTCCCCGAAAAATAGCCAGGCCTATAATCACGGCAAATACTATATCCAACCCATTCACCAGGCAACCTCCTGCGCTTTTCGTCATTCCACGTTCTCCCGGGATAAGCATACGTCCAGCCGGACCGCTCTGCAAGCCACCATTCAGCAAATTCCTCATCACCTTGACAGGCAGGGCAGGAGTGCCTAGTTTTTCTCTTTCAAACATTTTGTGAAGGAGAATGTCTATGGCTCACGATATCAAATTGGTAAAGCTGATTAACGGCGACATGGTTTTGGGCAAATGGGATGAAGAAGGCAATACACTTCAGGATCCGGCCATCCTGCAGACCATCCCTACCCAACAGGGTGGAGTGCAAATGGCCCTGCTGCCTTTTGGCTATCCCTTTGATAATGAGGTCAGTGGTGAAATTGATCTCAAACATGTTATGTACGTATACAAGAACCTCCCTGAAGATCTCAAAAACAAGTACATTGAGGCCTCCAGCAATCTGACCATCTCTTCGGCCAACGATCTGCGCAACCTGCAGGGTATGGCCGGGGGAGGCCCCCAGGGCGGTGGCATGACCAATATCAGTGATCTGCTCAAAGGCTAAGAGACATACAATTGCTCCCCTTCAGCAAAGGCTTTTTTCAAGCCCCTGATGTGTAACGTTCCTGCTTCCCTTCCCTGCACAGGAACCCAACACGACAATTACCCAATTCTTTGGAAATTTGATCGGCCCAAGAACGGCTTCGACAAGCCTTTCTTGGGCCGAGGACTTCAAACACGTCTATCGTGTTGTACAATCAGCGACACATACCTCATGAAACGTCTACAACAGCACCCCTTACTGCCTCTGCTTCCCCGTCCGAGCCATTACCTGGGAACTGAGTACAACGCCATTCAGAAGGACCTGAGCAAGGCTTCCTTGCACTGGGGATTGGCCTTTCCAGATCTCTATGAGGTAGGCATGTCTCATTTGGGACTGAAAATCCTCTACCATATCTTGAATGACCATCCTGAGATATGGGCAGAGCGGGTCTTTGCTCCCCCCTTGGAGGCTGGCCGGATCTTGCAGGAGCAGGCAGCTTTGTTGACCACCCTGGAATCGCACACCCCCCTGGCTGAACTGGACATTTTAGGTTTCAGCCTGACCCATGAACTGTGCTATACGTCAGTCCTGTATATGCTGGATCTGGCTCAAATTCCCTTTCGCAGCCTGAAGCGCGATGATCGATGGCCCCTGCTCATTGGTGGAGGTGGGGTCTGCGTCAATCCAGAACCTATGGCCCCTTTTTTCGATCTCTTTGTTGTCGGGGACGGAGAAGAAATTGTCCTGGAAATCAGTCAAGCTGTTGTGCTGGCCAAACAATCAGGAAGGACCCGGCAGGAACTTTTGTCTCAATTAGCACGTATTCCAGGGATCTATGTCCCAAGCCTGTTTCATGGCTTTGGCTCTGAGCAACCCCAGAATGCGCAAAGCTCAACAAAGCGTTGTATCGAAAAAAGGGTCATCAGAGATTTAAACACTGCACACTTTCCTACCCGGCAAATCGTCCCTTTTGGTCAGGCAGTCCACGATCGCTTGACGCTGGAGATTGCCCGGGGCTGCACCCGCGGTTGCCGGTTCTGCCAGGCTGGAATGACTATGCGCCCGGTCCGTGAACGGAACCTGTCTGAACTGGATCAGCTGCTGCAGGAAGGCCTGGACAACACCGGATTTGAAGAATTCTCATTTCTTTCCTTGAGCACAGGTGACTTTTCTCAGCTGGAAGCATTGTTTACCCAAAGCCTGGCTCGGTGCCACAAGGAACAGGTAGCCATCTCCCTGCCCTCTTTACGAGTCGGATCCCTCAGCCCGGGCTTAATGCGCAGCATGGCTTCCCTGCGCCGGACTGGAGCTACCTTGGCTCCGGAAGCAGGCAGCCAGCGTCTGCGCAATGTGATCAACAAAGGGATATCGGAACAAAAACTGCTCCAGCATACTAAAAATTTGTTTACCTCTGGGTGGAGACGGCTCAAACTGTATTTCATGATCGGGCTGCCCACAGAAAGCTATCAGGATCTGCAGGCCATTTATGACCTCTGCCTGAACGTTTTAGAAACTGCCGGTCCAGAGAAAAAAAAGATCCAGATCACCGCTTCCATCGCCATTTTTGTCCCCAAGCCGCACACCCCTTTCCAATGGGAGGCCCAGGATGATCCGGAAACCGCCGGCCAAAAAATCGCATTCCTCCAAGACCTTTTCCGCCGGCCCAAAAATCTGACATTGCGCTGGCACGATCCGGAGATGAGTGCGATTGAGGGAGTCTTCTCCCGTGGGAACAGTTCCCTGGCTTTGGTTGTGGAATCCGCTTATACCCAGGGGGATATTCTGACCAGCTGGCAGGAACACTTTGATTATCGTCTTTGGGAGAGGGTCTTGAGTCAGTTTGAGATGAATCTACTGACCTGGCTCGGTCCCAGACATGAAGACGAGTCCGTTCCCTGGTCGCACATCAACTGCGGCATCCAGTCCGGATACCTTCTCCAGGAACGGAAAAAAGCCTGGGAAGAAGCAATAACCCTTGATTGCCGCTATCATGGGTGCAGCCAGTGCGGCGTGTGCTCTGTCGGCCAAAATCCCGGGGAGCTGATCACTCAGGCCTCAATCCGGCCCATTCGTCCAGTTGTCAACCAAAGACATCGGGATCAAGAGGCGCCCACTGCAACCACCCCGCCCCCAGATGAGCCGGAACAAGAAGAAAAAACGACCAGGCTGATCTTGGAATTTGCCAAAGAAGGTCCTGCTGCATATCTCAGCCAACTGGAGTTGCAAACAGTCCTCGAGCGAATCTTCCGGCGTGCAGGACTGCCTTTAAGCTTTTCCCGGGGATTTCATCCCATGCCCAAAATTTCATTTGGCCGGGCATTGCCTGTCGGCGTGCACAGTGAAACAGAATTTTGTCTCCTTGTCCTGCGCAGACCTGTTGAGATGAAAAGTGTGTGTGCTCAGCTGAACAAGGTCAGCATTTGCGGACTGCGATTCACCCAGGCTGAAAAATGTCATCCTGGACAAAAACTGACCCAACCCAGATTCGAACCCTTTCTCCTCCAGCTTCATCTCCCGGAAGAAGAGGCCGACCAGTGCATACAATCCTGGCTGCATGCAGTCTCACTCCCAAACTGGATAGTTGAACGTAAGACCAAAAAGGGACTTCGCAAGGTAGACCTGCGCCCAAGGATTCATTCCCTTTCGCAGATGTCTCCCAAGGAGATGCGCATCACCTTTGATTGGGAAGCAGGTTATGTTAGTCCCTTATTTTTTGTCCGCAGCCTTGCCCCAGGACTTGATCCCCGGAGGTACACCGTGACCAAGGTCAAAACAACCGGTTTCAAGGACAATGATTCCTGACCGGACCTGATTATTTGTACGTTCCAACCACCAGAACCGGGGCCGATGATCGACTGACGACACCTAAGGCGACTCCTCCGGTTCGTGGTCCGCGTAAACTTCCATGACCACGGCGGCCCATGACCACCAGATCATAGTCTCCGCTTTCCACTTGATCCAGGATACCCTCAACGGGATTGCCCACTCTGACCAAGCTATCCTCTGGCCTGAGCACAGCTTCCCGATTTTCCGTTTTGAGTTTTACAATCAGGCTCCGGATATGATCTCGAGCCATTTCCTCCGCCCGCTCAAGGCCTTCTTTGGAAACCTGATCCGATCGCTTGCTGTCCCGTGCCTCTCGACCGCTCACTGGCACCCCGGAGTAACCCGGCCCATAACCGTACAAGAGATTGGGGCCGCCGGAATATGTCAATTCCTTGGGCACTTCAGGCAATACGTGCAGGCAAATAACCTTGGCCTGATTCTGCTTAGCCAGTGCAGCTGCATATTGCAAAGCCTGCCAAGCATTTTTGGAAAAATCAGTTGCCAATAGAATCTTCTTGATCGTCAAATCCATTCCAGTACCCTCCACCTAGTGTATTTTTCATTTCCCGGAAAACGACAAATGAAGAGATCCAGTTCTGTGCCTTTATGGTTGAACACTCTTTCTCTATTGTCACCTTTATCAATGCATTTTAGCACAGAATGTATTCCCGATCAAACTTCCTTATAGGTTCAAAGTTTCAGGTTCCCGACTCACCAAGTGACATCCTGTCTTTGACCGGGCCGCATTGCAGCATTTGATGTGATCAACGATTACAATAAAAATATCAATAGGATAGGACGATTATATCCAAATTTTCCTTCAAGCGATATGCGCACATATATATTTACTTAACTAGACTTCGAGGCAGAGCTGGCTTGACGGGGCATACAAATTCACCTACAAAATGTGCCTTTACCATTCTCGATTTTCCAGCAACTGGAGTACATAGCGGTGGCCACAAAGAAAAACAACGCGCCCCAGAGTCAGGTGCTGCAACAGCGCAAAGAAAAAGCCGCTTTTCTTGAAGATGCCGGCATTGATCTCTTTCCCAACGATTTTCAGAAAGACAGAGACATTGCCTCCATTTTGGATGATTTTGCGCAGACCCCGGCCCAGGAACTTGCCCCAGAAACGACTGAATATGCCGTCTCTGGTAGGATCATCGCTCTTCGCTCTTTTGGGAAGGCAACCTTTTTGCATATCCAGGATGAATCTGGCCGTATGCAGGTCTTTGTCCAGCGGGACACAATAGGCAAAGAGGAATACACCCAGTTCAAAAAATTCGATATCGGGGACATCGTCGGTGTGTATGGGACCCTGTTTCGAACGAAAACCGATGAACTGACCCTGAATGCTCTGAAAATCCGACTGCTGAGCAAATCCTTTCGTCCCTTGCCGGAAAAATACCATGGCTTAAAAGATGTTGAAGCCAGATACCGACAACGCTATGTCGATCTTATCGTCAATCCCAGGGCCAGAAGTATCTTTTTGATCCGAAATCGAATTATCCGCCTCATCCGCAACTTCCTGGACCGGGAAGGCTTCATGGAAGTCGAAACGCCCATGATGCAGCCCATCCCCGGAGGGGCAACGGCAAAGCCCTTTGAGACATATCACAATGCCCTGGATATGACCCTGTATTTGCGCATAGCCCCGGAACTGTACCTGAAAAGACTTTTGGTTGGTGGATTTGAGAAAGTCTACGAAATAAATCGCAATTTCAGAAACGAGGGCATCTCTACCCAACACAACCCGGAATTCACCATGCTCGAATTCTACTGGGCCTATGCCACGTTTTATGATCTCATGGATGTCACAGAGCGGATGTTCGTCTCCCTGGCCCAAGAAATCCTGGGCTCTTCTGAGCTTACCTATCAGGGACAAGTCATTGATCTGAGTCCACCATGGCAAAGACTCTCATTCTATCAGTCCCTGGAGACTATTGGCGGTTTACGTCCCGAACAGTACCAGGATACTGAGCTAGCAAAGCAATTGGTCCAAAGGATGGGCGAAAATGTTCATGTCAGTGAAACCCTGGGCAAAGTCCAGGCCAAACTCTTCGATCTCCTGGTTGAACCGAAACTGATACAGCCCCATTTTATCTTTCATTACCCAACTGATATTTCGCCCCTGTCCAGGAGAAACGAGCAAGACCCCTCGGTCACAGACCGCTTTGAACTGTTCATAACCGGCCGGGAAATGGCCAATGCCTTTTCCGAACTCAATGACCCCCGGGATCAGCGGGAACGTTTTGAGGCTCAAGCCCAGGCCAAGGCCCAGGGAGACGAAGAAAGTCACTTTATGGACGAGGACTACATCCGAGCTTTGGAGTATGGAATGCCCCCGGCGGCAGGCGAAGGGGTGGGCATTGACCGCTTAGTCATGCTTTTTACAGATTCCCCATCAATTAGAGAGGTCATCCTGTTTCCCCACCTCAAACCCGAAGCATCTGCCGAGTAATGCGTTTTGAACTGTTCATAGCCTTGCGCTATCTTCTGTCCAGACGCAAGCATGGGTTTATATCGGCAATTTCCCTTATTTCTGTCCTAGGTGTGGCCCTCGGAGTTGCTTCATTGATTGTCGTCCTCGGGGTTATGAATGGATTCAGCGATAACCTGCGGGACAAAATCCTGGGAGTCAATGCCCATATCATAGTCACCAGCATCAACGGCCAGTTCAGCCATTATCAACAGACTCAAGACACGATCCAATCCGTAAGCGGTGTACTGGCCAGCATGCCCTTCATTTATACCGAAGTTATGCTCAGCACCCAATACGGAGTGAAAGGAGTGGCTGTCCGCGGCATCGATCCTGAACAGGCCGGTCAGGTGATGAACCTGGAACAGGATATCATTCAGGGGAGGCTGGAAGACCTGTCCCCCGGCAACGGAGGGCTCCCCGGTATTATCCTGGGCAGCGCCCTGGCCTCCCGCCTTGGAGCCGGTCCTGGAGATACAGTGCACATGCTTGTCCCCAGCGGACGGAGTACAGCTGCCGGATTTGCCCCGGAGATCAAAAACTTTATTGTTTCCGGAATTTTTAAGACCGGAATGTATGAATACGACTCATCCCTGGCCTATATCCATCTGCAGGCCGCCCAGGAGAGTTTGGGGTTCACAAAGGATGTGGTCTCTGGTCTGGAAGTCAAAATTCAAAACGTTTATTCTGCCCAGGAGATTGGGCAGCGTATCCAGCAAACAGCACACCGCAGCCTGGCGGTTCAGACCTGGATGGACATGAACCGCAGTCTGTTTTCTGCCCTGAAGCTGGAAAAAACCGCCATGGCCGTTATTTTGGTCATGATTGTTTTGGTCGGATCATTTAGCATAATCACCACATTGATTATGCTGGTCATGGACAAGAAACAAGACATAGCCGTCTTGATGTCTCTTGGCTGTCAGCCAGGGCATATTAAGCGCATATTTATGCTCCAGGGAACGATTATAGGCATTGTCGGGACCGGCATCGGTTTTTTGGGAGGCTTGTCTCTGAGCGCCCTTCTCCAGAAATATCAGTTTATCAGCCTGCCCAGCGATGTCTATTATTTAGACCACCTCCCGGTAAAACTTGAACTCCTGGACCTGGGACTCATCGGTTTAGCCGCCATGGTCCTTTGCTTTATGGCCACAATTTACCCGGCCCGGCAAGCTGCACGAGTCCATCCGGCAGAAGTCCTGCGCTATGAATAAAGAACTGATCTACGATGTCCAGGGAGTGACCAAGACTGTCCCCGGCCCCAGGGGAGAGGTGGCCATCTTACACCAAATCAGTCTGGGCATTGATGCCCACGATTCGGTGGCTGTCATCGGTGCCTCCGGATCAGGCAAAACCACCTTGCTCCACCTCTTGGGCGGACTTGACCTGCCCACATCCGGGCAGATCATGTTTGAGGGCCAGAATATCGCTGCCTTTTCCTGGTCGAAATTGACCACCTTCCGCAGTACTCAGGTAGGATTTGTTTTTCAGTTTCACCACCTCCTGCCCGAATTCACAGCCTTGGAAAACGTGGCCATGCCCGGCCTCATCAACGCATTTCAACCACAAAAAGTAAAGGCAAAAGCCCGGGAAGCCCTGAGCCTGGTCGGTTTGTCCGGGGCAGAAGATCAACCGGTGGCCACACTCTCCGGCGGAGAACGGCAGCTGACCGCTATTGCCCGGGCCATTTCCATGCAGCCCAGAGTGATTCTGGCTGATGAACCTACTGGCAATCTGGATGAAGAAAACGGCGAGCGAATTGGAAACTTATTGGTTCGATTGAACAAAGAAACATCCACAACCTTGATTGTGGTCACTCATAACCTGATATTGGCTCACAAGATGCGTCGTCAGGTCCAATTGCGATCTGGAGTCCTTTATGAAACCAACTGACCTCAATTGTTTTCCCTTGAGAGCCCAATATGTTGTATGCGTTTTCCTCAGCGCGCTCTTCCTCTTTTTTGCTGGAGAACAGCTCCTTTGTGCCGCTGAGGGAAATTATAAACTGGCTGTCTTCCCTTTTGCTATCAATGCCCCGAAAGAACTTGAGTACCTGAAAAACGATATCCCCTCACTGCTTCGGGATGAACTTCAGAAGCGCGGCTTCAGCCTGGTTTCCGAAGCTCAGATCCAAGATCTCATTGCAAAGAGCGGTATTCAAGAACTAAATTCCCAAGCAATCAAGGATTTGGCTCTGCAAAGCAAAGCAGATTATGCAATATATGGGAGTATAAGTCAACTCGGTGAGGCTTTGAGTTTGGATGTCCGCTTGCTTGATCCCCTGTCAGTTGCCCCTTCCCGGGCCTTTTATGACACAGCCCAGGGACTGATCGACCTGCAGCCTTCCCTGGCCACAATTGCCGACCAACTGCAAAACAGCCTTCAGCGCAGACAGACCATCAACCAAATCACTGTTCGGGGAAATGAAATCCTTGGTGATGACGTGGTTCTTATGCGCCTTACCCTGCGCGAAGGAGATGAATATTCTCCCGAGGTTATCAACGAGGAGGTCAAACGCCTTTTTGCCACCGGGTATTTCGATGATGTCCGGGTCTATGCAGAACAAAGACCTCAAGGTGTGAATGTGATCTTTGAAGTCCAGGAACGGCCTCGTCTGACCGGGATTGAAGTCCAGGGCAACGATGCCATTGGCGATGACGATATCCTGGAGGCCATCAGCACCAATCCTGATTCTGTTTTAAACCCCAAAATCTTAAGCCAGGACCTGGACACCATCCGGGAGCTGTACCGCAAAAAAGGATATTATCAGGCCCAGGTTGACTATTCACGGGAAGAAACGGCCTCAGGCAGGGCGAAGCTGATCCTGAATGTCGATGAAGGCGAGAAACAGTATATCACCAAAATTGAGATCAAAGGCGCGGAAAAACTGGATCCGGACGATTTGAAGGACGAGCTGGCCCTGTCTGAACGTGGGTGGTTTTCCTGGATTACAGGAGGCGGCGTGCTTCGGGAGGAGGTTCTGGATCGGGACGCTGCCGCCTTGGAGGCCTATTATGCCAACCGGGGTTTTATGGATGTCCGGGTTGGACATCCGGAAGTGTCTTATGAACAAGACGGCATCCATGTCACATTTCAGGTTCAGGAAGGCCCCAGATACTCCGTAGGGCAAGTGTCCTTTGCCGGAGACATAATCACTGACCGGGAGCAACTAAATAAAGTCATACAGATGGATGATCTGTCCCGGGAAAACGAACCTTTTTCCCGGGACACTTTACGAGATGACATCCAGGCCCTGAGCGAATTTTACTCCAATTACGGATATGCCTTTGCAGAAGCCAGCCCGGACTTCCGGAAACAAACGGCAAAAAACACCATTGACATTCAATTCAATATGGCCAAGCGGCATCAGGTCTATATTCGGCGAGTAACGATTTCCGGGAACCGAAAAACCCGGGACAATGTCATTCGCCGCAATCTCTATCTGACTGAAGGCGACCGTTTCAACAGCCAAAAACTGAAGTTTTCCCGCCAGCGTCTGATCAAAGCCGATTACTTTGAAGATGTTCAGTTGGAAACGATTCCTACTGAAGATCCGGAACTTATGGATATCAAAGTCCAGGTCAAAGAAAAGTCCACAGGATCGTTCAGTGCCGGAGCCGGATACTCCAGTGTAGATAATGTGTTTTTCACTGGCATGATTCAAGAACGCAACCTCTTTGGGAAAGGATACAATATGAGTTTCCAAGGAACACTTGGCGGCTACACAACCCGCTACATGGCCAGTTTCTGGAACCCCCACCTCTATGACGGCCCCATGGGTGCCGGCGTTGACCTCTACAACATTTCCCGGGACTACGACGAGTATGATTTGGACACCACCGGGGGCAAAATGAAATTTGCCTACACCATTGGCACCTATAGCCGCCTGTATTGGAACTATAGTTTGCAAGAATATAACGTCAGCGATATTGATGATGACGCCAGCAAAGAGATCAAGGATCTGGAAGGGAAAAATTTGGCCAGCAAAGCCGCTGCCTCTGTTGTTCGGGACACAACAAATCGCAGGCTCAATCCCACTCGGGGGACAAAAAATGCCTTGAGCCTGGAGTATGCCGGCGGTCTCCTTGGAGGTGACGATTCGTTCATCAAACCGGAATATGAGTTCAGCTTCTTCCACCCCCTGTTTTGGAAAACCGTATTCAGCTGGCATTGGGATGTGGGCTGGATTTTTGAAAGCGACGATGATGTTCCGGATTTTGAGCGGTTCTACCTGGGCGGGATCAATACTGTGCGGGGCTACGATTACCGCGATATCAGCATAACTGACAGTGAGGGCGATGATGTCGGAGGCTATAAATCTTTGTACACAAATGTGGAACTCATCTTTCCGCTCAAAGAAGATATGGGTCTTTTGGGCCTCGTCTTTTTTGATGCCGGCAATGTGTGGGATAAAGACGAGACCATAGAACCGGATTTCTACAAGAGCATCGGTCCGGGCATTCGATGGAATTCTCCCATGGGTCCATTGCGTGTGGAATACGGATACCCATTGGACGATTTGAAAAACAACAACGGACAATTTGAGTTTACTGTTGGACAATCCTTCTAACGGTAAAAAACAAAATGGAGGGTATTTATGCGTAAGGTAATGTATGTGCAATGGTTTCTCGTCATGGTCCTCTGTCTTCCCTCCCTCGTCATGGCCAAAGATATCAAACTGGGGGTTGTTGATCTGCAGACTGTGATGGAAAAGTCCGAACCAGGACAGAAAGCCATTGAACAATTGCAGTCAGAGTTTAAGGAACTCAAGGGTGAGCTGGACAAGAAAAAGGCGGCTATCGACAAGCTTCGACAGGAAATGCAAAACCAGAGCCTTGTATTAAGTCAAGAAGCACAGCTCGACAAAGAGACAGAATACAAACAGAAAGTCCGTGACTTTCAAGATCTTTACCAAAACTATCAACGCCGGATGCAGCTGAAAGAAGAGAAGCTGCGAGAGCCGATCATTAAGGAACTGATCACCATCATTCGAGAATACGGTCAAAAGAATGGCTACACCTTAATAATGGACAAAAAAAACAGCGGGGTCGTCTACAATAGTGATGCTATTGAAATCACCAAACCGGTGATTGCGGCCATGAACAGAACTTGGCGAAACAAAAATAAATAATAAGACGTTCTATAACTCCTCAATACCCGTCTTTGAGCTCCCTCAGTCTTTTCAGTGACGATAAAAGTGTAGGATAGCGGCTTATGTCTTGGACAACACACAGCATAGCCCGGCATCTCGGACTCTCCTACCAGGGAGAAGATCTCGAAATTACAGGCTGCAACACCTTGGAACGGGCGACAGGAAAGGAAATCAGTTTTCTGGCCAATTCCAAATACGCCAAACTGGTTTCCAATACCCGGGCCGGAGCACTTGTGATGGCCCCTGAGCAGGCTGCAAAACGTGACAACGTCTATGTCAGCAACAACCCATATTACGATTTTGCCCGCATCGTACAGCTCTTTGCACGTCCCCAAGGATGTCTGCGGGGACAAAGCCAATTGGCGTTTATCCACCCTCAAGCACACGTTTCTTCAGAAGCCACAGTGTATCCCTTTGCTTTTATCGGACCTCATGTCCGGATAGGAAAAGGAAGCACAGTGTTTAGCAGCGTGTATATCGGGGAAGAATGCACCATTGGATCTGACTGTGTTATTTCTTCCAGCTGCTCCCTGATGGCCGGAAGCACCCTTGGAGACAGGGTTATTCTGCACTCCGGTGTTGTTATCGGCAGTGATGGCTTCGGCTTTGCCTCAGGCGGAGACACAATGCACAAAGTGCCCCAAATTGGAAGAGTGGTCATTGAAGACGATGTCGAAATCGGAGCCAATTCTACCGTCGACCGGGCGGCCCTGGGCGAGACCCGTATCGGTCAGGGGACCAAAATCGACAACCTGGTCCAGATCGGACACAACGTCCAGGTAGGCAAGGGCTCGATTATAGTGGCACAGGTCGGCATTGCCGGCAGCAGCAGTCTGGGAGAGAAGGTGATCCTGGCCGGACAGGTAGGGGTGGCCGGCCACCTGCACATTGGAGATGGCTGCCGGGTCGGAGCCCAATCCGGGATTAACAAATCCATCCCTGCAAATACCGATGTCTCCGGCTCTCCGGCTATGCCCCACCGCCAATACCTGCGATGTGCGGCTGTGCACCCAAAATTGCCGGATATCTATCAACGAATGAAAACTTTGGAGACAGAGATGGCAACCCTGCGCGCCCAGCTCCAGGCAGGAGGTGATGCGAATGAAGACGTCTGAGGCCGGGATGGTCAGCACACAGATACTTGGGCTTTTGCCCCATCGTTATCCTTTTCTTCTTGTGGATCGGGTTTTGAGTTTTGAACCGAACACCTCCCTGGAAGCAATAAAAAACGTGACCATTAATGAGCCTTTCTTCCAGGGGCATTTCCCTGATTATCCTGTCATGCCAGGGGTCTTGATCGTCGAAGCCATGGCCCAGGCCGGAGGGTTACTGGTCATCAAAAGCCAAGCCAGGATTCCGGAAAACAAGATATTTCTCTTCAGCGGGATCGAAAAAATGCGGTTTCGTAAACCGGTCTATCCTGGAGACTGCCTGCATCTGCATGCCGGTTCAATACGCCAGAAGCATAACATATGGAAAATGCAGGTCGAGGCCCGGGTTGAAAAGGCCATCGCCGCTCAGGGCGTTTTGACTGCCGCTCTGGTGGATAGAGCGGATAGCCAGGAGGTGGGCGATGTCTGAGGCCATCCATCCTACCGCCCTGGTTCATCCAAAGGCGCAACTGGATCCCTCTGTGCAGATCGGCGCTTATGCCATTGTGGAACAAGAGGTAAAAATAGGACCCGAAACGTGCATTGAACCCTTTGCCCGCCTCCAGGGTCCGACGACCCTGGGAGCAAAGAATCATATCCACTCCTATGCCTGCATCGGCGGACCGCCGCAAGACCTGAAGTATGCCAATGAACGGACCGTTCTGGAGATAGGGGACGAAAACATCATTCGAGAGTACGTGACCATCCACCGGGGCACAGTGGGCGGCGGCGGCATAACCCAAATGGGCTCCGGATGCCTGATCATGGCCTATGCCCATATTGCTCACGACTGCATCCTCGGCGACGAAGTCATTCTGGCCAATGCCGCCACCCTGGCCGGACACGTTATCGTCTACAACAAGGCCGTTGTCGGCGGACTGTCTGCTGTCCATCAGTTTGTGCGTATTGGAGAGTCGGCCTATATTGGTGGCATGACCGGGGTGTCCCAAGATGTTCCGCCCTTCATGCTCGTAGCTGGAGAGCGCGGATGGCTGCACGGCCTGAACGTTATCGGCTTGAGGCGGCAAGGGTTCACCAGGGAAGACCTCTCTCTCCTCAAGCGGGCCTATCACCTTATTTGGCGTTCAGGCATGCGCCGGGCTGAAGCCTTGGAAGAAGTCAAAAAAGAATTGGACGCAGACAATCCCAGGCTGTCCCAGTTGGTGGAATTTGTTGCAACCAGTTCTCGGGGAATCATCACACCCAAAAATCGGGAGGAGGAATAACCCTACATCCTCAGAAGATCTTACAGTGGCTTGAGCCAGGTATTCCGTCCCGCAACGTAACACCATTGACCCGGTACGCCCCGCCGGGTCTGGTAGGTCGGATTATTTACCCAGCCCAGAAGGTCCTGATACGCAGCATATATTTGCCGAAAGGCGGCAGCATTCCCACCGGCATCTGGGTGATGAATCAAAGCCGCCTGGCGAAAGGCACTCTTTAATCGCTCTTTCGCCTCTGTGGGGTGCAAGAGATCGTTTTTGTCCATCTTGAGCCGCCTGAGCTGCTTACTCACCGTGACCGACGTCTCCTGTACCTTCGGCTGAACGCTATGCTGGGCCACAATTCTGGTATGGCCCGTCCCCAATACATGCTTGCTGGCCCGTCTTTTGCTTTTTGTTTTATCCCTGTGCCCCCACCAGATCTGCCCCAGGGAAAATATCATGTCGTCCATGTCTTGAAATGGCTTATGGCCCGGCAATCGGGGAGAAATATACGTATATACCTCATGCCCAGATGTGGGGAGGATATTTAAGACTAAATGCACTTGGGTAAAGAAAAAGGTGGCATACTGCGTTTCAACCACCCGGAGGAGATTATTGAACCATTGCAGCTTGAAGGTAAAACGATCCTTGCAGTCCCGGGAGCAGTACCTGAGCCGCTGTTGTTCCAGGACCCGGCCGCAGCACTGACATCGTGGATAGATTGGTCTTTTCACTTCCTGGGGAATATAATCATTTGATTGAAACATGGGCAAAGTCTACCAAGGCCTTGCTTTGGAGGCAAACCGAAAACCTGACCTTCTCTTTTCACCATGCTGGATAAAGCGTCCCTGATTCCAACCCTATTGACTAAACTTGAAAAACTCCCGAGCGGAGAGGCCATCGATCTACGTACCTACAAGCGCAACCGCTCCGTGCTCATCGTCAAGAAGACTCCTCAGTCCTATGTCATTATTGAAAACGGCTTCTCCCGGGACCACCTGCACGTCTCGGCCGCAAAACTGAAAAAGACCCTCAAGACCCTGCTCAAACGCGAATTTCCCCGAAGCAACAAGGTCCGCCTGTATTACCTCGGCCAGTGGGGTGAGGCCACCCAAAGCCTGCCTAAGATGAAAAAGCTGTAGTTCTGCCTGGAATCCGTTTGAAAAGTTGTCCTGAAACAGATCGTCATCCTTGCCTTTTCACCAGGTTTGGAATAATGTTTCCATAAAATCGTAAAGATTTTTGATCATCACTCTGTAGGATGCAAGGAGGGAACATGCGCAAAGGTTTCAAGCCCTTGATACTGATCCTCCTGGGGATAATCGTCGGATTCCCGGTGTTCAGCATGGCCTATTACACCATGGTCCGAACCTCTACGCCTGAGTTCTGTGCCTCCTGCCACGAGATAGAATACGCCTACGATACCTGGAAAACCTCCACCCATGCCAACAACCCCAAAGGCTTTGTCGCCGACTGTATGGACTGCCACCTTCCCGCGCCGGAAAACACTTTCGAGTTCTTCTATGCCAAGACCTACCACGGGATCAAAGACGTCGTCATGCATTTCACTATAGATACATCCAAATACGACCATGAAAAGAACCGCCAGCATGCCTACGAAGATATTGACAATTCCCAGTGCCAGAAGTGTCACCGAAACCTGCTGGACATGGCCCATAAACGGGGGGCAATGCTGGCCCATAAAACCGTACTCTATCCCCGTGAAGGATATGAAAAGCAGTGTGTCGATTGCCATGACCGCTTAGTGCATTTTCCCCGGGAAAGCTATGCCTATGACCGGGCGGTTCTGGATGTGGAGAGTGCTGGCCTGTAAGCACAACAAATGTGTAATCCGCGCCGTTTACAAGGGAGGAAGGTATGATGTACAGGAGATGGAACCGGATCGTCATGACCTGCACGAGCATTGGAATATCCTTTATGCTCAGCTTAAACGTTGTCTGGGCTCAAAATGAAAACGCCACCACTGCAAAGCAGCTCAAGGAAAAAGAATTTCGCATTGAGCGTTCCATGTCCAAAGAAGCCAAGGCCTGTATCATGTGCCACAAACAGGAACACCCGGCCCTTTTCACTGATTGGGCCAACAGCCGGCACGCGTCAGCCAATATCACCTGCATTGACTGCCATCTGGCCGAATCCCACGAGCCGGATGTGAGCAAAAGCCATTTTGAACAGTATCAACGTGAAGATATCACCTGGGGGACAGCTGAATACAAGATTCCGGTTACCGCCGTGGTCACCCCCAAAGACTGCTCCCGTTGCCATCCGGATGAAGTGACCCAGTATTCACGGAGCAAGCACGCCAACACCTTGGAACTGATATGGAAGATCGATCCCTGGCTCAACGATGGCATGAATTCAGACTGGGAACGTTCAGCAGGATGCAATTACTGCCACGGAACGATCCTTGAGCAGGACGAGGAAGGCAATCTCGATCCCATGACCTGGCCCAATGTTGGTGTCGGGCGGATCAACCTGGATGGAAGCAAGGGCAGTTGTACCTCCTGCCACACCAGGCACCGCTTCTCGGTCATGGAAGCCCGGAAACCGGAAGCCTGCGGCCAGTGCCATCTCGGACCGGACCACCCCCAGATAGAAATTTATATGGAATCCAAGCATGGGGATATCTATACCGCTTTTGGCGACGAGTACAACTGGGACTCTGCCCCGGGAACCTGGACCCCAGGGGTTGATTATCGCGGTCCGACCTGCGCCTCCTGCCACATGTCCGGGGCGGGAGAGGTGCTGACCACACATGACGTCACCGAACGATTATCCTGGGAGCTGCAGGCACCGCTGACGGTTCGTCCTTCTGAATTCGCAGCCTTTCCGGCTGATACAAACTGGAAGACAGAAAGAGAAAAGATGAAGAAAATCTGTACTCAATGCCATGGCATGAGATGGGTAGACGCTCACTACGTCAAAATGGACAAAGCTGTGGAAGAATATAACGAAGTGTACTTCAAACCGGCTAAAGAGATGCTGGACAAACTCTATGCCAAAGGCTTGCTGGACAACACCAAGTTTTTTGATGAGAAACTGGAGGTAGAATATTACGAACTCTGGCATCATGAAGGTCGTCGGGCTCGGATGGGTACGGCCATGATGGCTCCAGACTATTCCTGGTGGCATGGCTTTTACGAGTGCAAGCACCGGTTCAACGAATTTATGGCCGAGGCCGAACATCTTTTGGAAACCGGCCAGCGGGCCCACGTGTACGAGGACTTCCCCAATGCCAACGGCGACACGACCAAGCCGGAGGTCCTGTTCGGCAAACAGGATTACCCATTGGGTCCCCACTAACTACCTTGTCATCAATTTGCTGTCGCAAAAGGAAAACCACTCCTTCAAGGGGTGGTTTTCCTTTTACGTATAGTACCCACGCTCTGCGTCCTCCAGAGCAGAGACTGCAAAAGCGATAACGCCCCCTTCAGTTTGTTTGGAGAGGGATCCGTATATTCCCCCAGGTGGCGTCCACAAGCAAGGCTCCGGAAACAACGAGAACCAGGCTAACTGTCATTATCATAGACAATGCCGTAACAGTCATATATTTATTTTGCGCGCCCCAGTGTTTACATTATTTTAAACAAACGACCAACAAAAGGCAATTATGCACAACGCGCTTTTGCTTCTTCGATGGGAGGGATGACAGGTAATTGTGAACAGGAAATCTACGAGACACAGGAGTTTTTGAACAATGGAAAGCTCATGCCTCCAGCTCAGACCTTGACCATCGGGATATCCGGCCATTTGGTGGTAAATCCGGGCGAAAGCCTTCCCCGCCGCATTTCCCAGTTTTTTTCCAACCCTGAGCAGGCGTAACGCAGCGTGTCCTTCCCGAATCTGGAGTTGATCCGGTCCATGGCCAGCATCAATGGTTTGTCCGGCTTCCGGACCTGTGATCCGGCAACATCCCAGAATTTCAGCTGCCTGAATCCGGCAGGCTGGAGAGCCGTGAGCATCACTCCTCCCTTTTGAAAGGCAAAACCTTTGGCATACACCTGTTCCAAAAGGCCCAGTGCAGCTGCAAGCAGAGTCCGGGTATCGTTGGCCGGCTGGTCCAGGCAGGTGGATACGCAGGGCGAGTACTGGGGTTCTTCCGGCTTGAACCGATTGGTATGCAAAAAGACATGCAGACAGCCGGCAACCTGGGCATGAGCTCGCAGCCGCCGAGCCGCACTGTGCACATGGTGGCTGACTGCCTCCCGCAATTCGTCCAGTTCGGTCACTGACCGGCCAAAGGACCTGGAGCGGACGAGGCTCTTGGCCGGCTGGGGCTGAGTCTGAAACTTGAGGCAGGGTACCCCGCCCAGCTCCAATACGGTCTGCAGGCCGGTGATGGACAGCTTTTTCTTGATCCAGAGCTGATCAGCCTCTTTAAGATCCCAGGCAGTTTGGATCCCGGCCTTTTGCAACTGCTTGGCGTACCTTGGACCGATCCCCCAGATATCTTTCGTTGACAGGGAAGCCAAAAGACGATCCTTGTCCTGACACCTGTCCAGATCCAAAACTCCGGCATATTCCGGTACGGTTTTGGCCAGCTTGTTGGCCGCCTTGGCCAGGGTCTTGGTCCGGGCCAGGCCAATGGAGACCGGGATGCCCGTCTGCCGCATGACCTCGGTCCTGATCCGCCGGGCCAAGTCATCCAGATCCAGCTGCCATTTTCCAGAGAAACAGAGAAAAGCCTCGTCGTGGGAATACACCTCCGTTTCCGGGCTCATGCAGGCCAGAACACTCATGACCCGGTCTGACATGTCCGCGTACATGGCGTAGTTGGAGGAAAAGACGTGCACCTTGTGCCTGGCCAGAAATCTCTTCCACTGAAAGGCCGGAGCGCCCATAGGCAGGCCCAGGGCCTTGACTTCATTGGATCTGGCCACCACACACCCGTCGTTGTTGGACAAAACCACCACGGGTTTGCCGTTCAGGCCGGGCTGAAATACCCGCTCACAGGAGACGTAGAAATTGTTGCAGTCCACCAAAACGAACATACCGATACCTGTATGACGGGCCGACCGGATGCAGGACATAGGTCACCTTTCCCCAGATATGGATTTTATTTGAGTCATAATGATCTCAAAAGGGAATTGAAAAATGCATTTTTGTTTACGAAAACGTAAACAAACGACCACAAGAATGCAACATACCTTACGAGAATAAAAGGCTATAGAGATCTTTGAATGGAAGACATGCGGCAGGTCCGAATCAAACATCAGAAAGAGGAAAACTCATTGGGCAGAGAATGGAAAAGAAAAATCTCAAAATTCCAGAACAAGTACGTAGAGTTACTTAGAGCAAACTCATCCTATATTTCATTGACTATGCTCCTTGACAAATCATCCCATGAAGATTATGTTTTTTTAATGGCCAAATTGGTTGGTCTTTTTTATTTTTTTTCGGAGAAGTGAAGGTTTATGAGTAAGAAGATGTATGTTGGTAATTTGGCATTTCAGTCTACAGAAGATGATCTTCAAAAACTTTTCTCCCAGTACGGTGAAGTAATTTCTGTTAATCTTATAACAGATAGAGAGACTGGAAGATCACGTGGTTTTGCTTTTGTAGAAATGGAGGATGAGGCTGCGGATACCGCTATGAAGAACCTTGACGGGACGGATTTTGAGGGACGGAACATAAAGGTTAATGAAGCACGACCTCGAACATAGATTCTCGTGAATCACATCCAATTGGATGTGAAGTGATTTGCTTTAAAAAACCGCCTCATTATGAGGCGGTTTTTTTATTCACCTCACCACCACGTTCATAGACACTTTCTGATAGCGGCTATGGCTTCCTCGGCCGGGCGGACCCTTAAAGTCGGATTCATCACTTTTACCTCCATCCTCCTTCCTAAATGAATATGTGCCGGTCATTTTGGGAAGCTGCTGGCTCTGCGCATGGCGGGTCAAAGAATGTATGGCCCCGTGAGGTCCGCATTCCAGTCCGGCCAATGGAGAGCCTGGAGATCGGGCAGTGAATTGGGCTCCTGTAAACAGATCTTCGGCAACCGTCCGCCAGCCTGGGCCTGCCTCTATTTGGCTTTGTTCCCTGTGAGTCTATTGCTCTCCAACTCTCCAAAATAATTTTAATATTGACACAGAACATCAATAGATGTAGCATCGTGCACACTACGCCCAAAAAGATATGGGTGGCTATTATTTGTTTGGTTGAAAATGGAGGAGCTAAAACCATGGACAATAACGATTTCAAAAAATTGCTTGTTGGCCTGTGTCTGAGCGGGCTTCTGGCCGGGTCAGGCGTCAGTGGGGGATGAGGATCTGCAAACAGCAATGCGGTCGGCAATGCAACCAGCAGCGGTTTAGGTACAAGCGTGGACACAGGTAGTCATCCCGCAGGAAGCGGCAGAGTCGCCACAGACGACGGCTCCGGTGGAGCCGATGACCAGGGCGTAGACACAGAGCAGGAGAAAACAACAAAAGAAGCACCTGCAGCAAGTGGTTGAGGCTAAGGAACCGACCAGCGCTGGCAGCGCTGGAAAAGCCTTTGGAGCCGGGCAGCGCATGGGGCGTAGGTGCGCTGCCCGGGGAGTCTGCCATGGCCGACAATCATTTTTTAGAGCAAGTCTTGCCCACCTGCCGCCTGATATTGGACAATGCCCTGTGGACAAAGCTGAGCTCACAATTTGATCCTGCCACCTTGGATGCATTACCCGAGCTTTTGCAGCAGATTGTCAATGATCAGACCCACCTTGCCTTTCTCCCGGACTTGGCTCGATTGGAAATTGCAATCTTTCAGGTTGCCCAATGCAAGACCGAAAGAACAGGATGGGCGGATGTCGAAATAAATCCGTGTCTGCAGCTTCTGGCGCTGCAGTGGAAACATCTCTGTTCGCTAATCTTGGACAGCAGGGCATCACCTTCTCCGGAACCTGAACCAGAGCTTATACTGGTTTGGCCTGGGTCCAAGGGGCGTGTCCTGTATAGGCCGGCCTTGAACAATGACATCCTGGCCCTGAAGCTTATCGTTGAAGACATTTCTGTGCCTGAGGCAGCAGCAAGGACAGGTTCCCGGCAATCCCGCATTTGGCCCATTATCCACCAGGCAGTCCGGAACAGGGTTCTCCTTGGCAAAGAAAGCCTGATTCGGCGTAACTGGAACATGCCGGATGCACTGGCCGAAAAATATCAAACCACAGATACCTTCACTCTGCAATGGCATCTGACCCAGGCCTGTGATCTGCAGTGCAGGCATTGCTATGGACGGGAGCCGAGAAAACCGCTTGATGTGGAAAAAGCCCTGTACGTTCTTGAAGATTTTGACGCTTTTTGCCGACAAAAACACGTCCACGGCCAAGTCAGCTTTACCGGAGGAAATCCAATGCTCCATCCCCAACTGCATCTGATATTTGAAGAAGCGGTCAATCGGGGATTTACCGTTGGCTTCCTGGCAAACCCGACCTCAAAAGAACAGCTCAAAAGCCTGCTGCAAAAAGGACCTATTGCCTTTTATCAAATCAGCCTTGAAGGTCTGGAAGAGCACAACGATTATATCCGGGGCCAGGGACATTTCCAGCGCTCATTGGCTTTCTTGGATACATTGCGTGAATTGGGTATCTACTCCATGGTTATGCTTACGTTGACCAAGGCCAACAGCAAACAGGTCCTGGATTTGGCCCAAGTACTCGAGGGCCGGGCCGACCTGTTCACTTTTAATCGCCTGTCCATGGTCGGATCCGGTGCCTACCTGACTCCAGCAGATAAAATGGAGTTTACAGATCTGCTCACCTCCTACCAAACCCAGGCCAAAAGCGTTTCCGGGATGGGATTTAAGGACAACCTATTTAATCTCTACCGGTTACAGAATGATCTGCCCTTGTTTGGAGGGTGCACTGGCTATGGCTGCGGAGCTGCCTTTAATTTTGTGGCACTCCTGTGCGACGGAGACATTCATGCCTGCCGGAAATTCCCTTCCCCGCTGGGCAATATATTCGATCACAGCTTGGAGGAGATCTGTGACTCCGATCTGGCTCACGCATATCGGCAAGGACCGGCGGAGTGTAAAGATTGTCCCATAAGGCATGTGTGCCGAGGCTGCATGGCAGTAATCCACAGTAGTGGTCTGGATGTTTTTACCAACAGGGATCCCTATTGTTTCCAGAAGGGTTGACAGGGTAAAGCTTTTTGAACTAGTTTTTGACAAAAGGCTTGGGTGTCTTCCCTTTTGGCCAAAGCTAAAATAGGAAGACTGCAAGAGGGAACCCTGTGCAAATCAGGGACGGGCCCGCCGCTGTAACCGGGGACGAAAGCCGCAAAATGCCACTCTCAGCCTCATTTCATGAGGGGAAGGCGCGGTGATCCGGCGTTGAATGACTTCAAAAGCATTCAAACCGGATTGTAGGATGATCCGGGAGTCAGAAGACCTGCCCAGCCGCTATAAAGGATATAAGCTTCCGTGGTAGAAGCACATCCTGTCTCGTTTCCGAGGATAAAAAAGGGAAATCCCCGGATCGAACGAAAGTTCGGTCCGGGGATTTTTTTTATATTCCATATCCGCTCCAAACCCTTTAACCAGGAGCAGGATCAGCCCTCCCTGCGATCCTGTTCCTGCAATTTCTTTATAGCCCGCTTCAAACTCGACACAGTTTATTTTAAGTCAAGACATATCTTACTCTTTTTTCCCGAAAATGGAGGAAGGGATGATTTATCAATTCCACATCATTTTCTTTTGTATCCTTGGTTTTTCTCTCTTGGGGACCTTTCCGGCCGGGGCGGCCGACAAAGAAGAAACACTCTCTATGGAGGAGATGGTGGTCACTGCCGGTCGTCTTCCAGAGGCCAAACGGGAATTGACCGCTAATGTGACCGTGTTGGATGAATCTGAGATCAGAAGTTCTCCCGCCCGTGATCTGGGAGAGCTTCTGGCGGGAAAGAATATCGGGGCAGTGAGACAACAGCCGGGGAGTCTGACGACTATCGGCCTTCGCGGGTTCCGGACCGAAAGCCATGGCAACGACCTCCAGGGCAAGGTCCTTATTCTGCTCAACGGCCGTCGGGCCGGAACCGGGAATGCAGCCCAGATCATGACCGAAAATATCCAACGGGTGGAGATCATCCGCGGTCCAGCGTCGGTCCAGTATGGATCGGCGGCCATCGGGGGAGTGATCAACGTGATCACCAAAAAGGGCCAGGGGAAACCGTCTGGCTTTGTTCGCGGCAAGCTGGGCAGTTATGGGTACGAAAAGGCTGTTGCCGGCATGTCTGGAGCAGTCGAAGGATTTGATTTTTCAGGCACAGTCAGCCGCAGCAGCATGGATGACTATGATACCGGAGATGGAACGGAATACGATAACACTGGTTATGACCGAAAAGACAGCGGCAGTCTGAACCTGGGCTATGAATTTCTTCCTCATAACCGAGCGTCCCTGATCTATTCCGGGTATTATGCCCATGATGTGGGTACGCCGAATATGATTGAAGCCATTGACCCCAATACCTCTATCGACATGAGCAACGAATCCTTAGACTTTGTGTACGACGGCCAGACCAAGGACAATTTGTGGTCATGGAAGGCCAGATATTTCGTAGGCAAAGACGAATACGACTACAAGGATCCGACATACCCCTATGAGCGGGAGACGGATCAAGAAGGAACCCAGGCCCAAATCAGCTGGAACCCGGGACAGTACCGCCTCACGGCCGGGTTTGACTGGATAAACTATGAGATAGATTCTGATCTGGATCCCAAAAAATCTGAATACGACAATCCTTCCTATTTTCTTCTGGGCAAAGCCACGTATCTCGATGACCGCCTCATTCTGTCCGGGGGCCTGCGCTACGACGAGTTTGAGGTAGACATTAAAGAGGGACAAGGCGGAAGCGAGGACGACGATCACATGAGTCCCCGAATCGGACTGGCCTATTTTCTTATGGATAACCTCAAGATGCGCACCAATTATGGGCAGGGGTTCAAAATGCCTACGGCCGAAGAACTCTCTGGAAATTTCGTCAGTTCCTGGGGCACACCCTATCAGGGGAATCCCGACCTGGATCCGGAAGCAAGTGAAACCTATGAGCTTGGTCTTGATTGGTATCCCGGGGCACTGGAGGCATATCTGACCTACTTTTATACCGATTTTGAAGACAAAATCGAGGTCGTGTACACCCCGCAAGGAGCTCAGACATGGGAAAATATCGGTGAGGCCACGGTATCCGGCTTTGAAGGCGAGCTGTCCTACGATGTGGGTACCCTTTTCGACTGTCTCTGGGAGATCAGACCGTTTATAAATTTCACCTATCTGACCGAATTCGAGGATGAAGAGAGAAATGAGGATCTGTTGTACACTTCGGATCTAAATGTATCCTATGGCCTCTCATTTGCTGATGGAGAAGGCCTTTTGGCCCGCCTCAATTTCTCCTATGTCGGGGAACAGGATATCGACTATTACGACCCGAACACCTTTGCCCAAACCCGGATGGAGAAAGGCGGCTTCACTGTTGCCGATCTGACCATTCAGAATAAGGTGCTGGACTTTAACTCCTACGGTGATCTTTCCCTCCGCGGCGAGGTGCGCAATCTTTTTGATAAGGACTACTCATATGTCAAGGGCTATCCTATGCCCGGCCGAAGCTTCGTCCTGGGCATGGAGTACGCATTCTAAAAAAACGGCGGCTGGATATAAGCTGCCGTCCTTTGCAGGTACCAGTTCAATACCCTGGGCAATCGTCATGATCGTCCTGAGGATTGCGGTTGAAAAGGGAACCCCCGTGCAAATCGGGGACGTGCCCGCCGCTGTAACCGGGGACAAAAGCCGCAACAAGCCGCTGATGAATGTCTCCTGGTAAGAATGCAGCTGGCGCAGCGTTTGTATTATTGCTTCGGAGAGCTAAAATGAATATACCCATTGTCATGGCTGCCTTTGGGACCACAACCCGGGCCAGGCGGACCTATGATATTTTAGATGCCAAGATCAAGGAGGCCTTTCCGGATCATCCGGTACACTGGGCCTTTACCTCTCGCATGGTCCGGGACCGGATCGAGAACAGGCAGGGCCAGAGCTATAAGCATCCACATCAAGTTCTCCATCAGCTTGCCCAAGCCGGGTATGAATGGGCCGTCGTTCAGTCTCTGCATCTCGTCAGCGGCCATGAATTCGATCGCTTAGTGGATGAGGTCAAAAGCTGTTCTGTGCGGACCTCCATCGGCCTACCCCTGCTGGACTCTCCTGACGACTATCTGGCCGTACTCCCCGCCCTGCTGGACGAAGTGCATGTAGCAGACGACGAGGCCCTGGTCTTGGTTGGACACGGAACGGATCACGCCATGTGGGCCGCATATCCGGCCCTGGAATCCATAGCCCGCAAGCACTTGCACGGCCGGATCTTTGTCGGGGCGGTGGAAGGCTGCCTGGAGGCTAAGGAAGTAGTTCACGAAGTTGTTCAGGCCGGATTTTCCAGGGTCTGCCTGGTACCCTTCATGCTTGTAACAGGAATTCATTTTCAGGAAGATCTGTGCGCTGAGGAAGAGGAGTCCTGGAAATCCCAGTTTGAGGCCTCCGGCGTCGAGGTCCGCATGGAATCCCGTGGAATGGGGGAGCTTCCAGGAATCGGAGACATTTTCTGCCGCCACATCCGGGAGGCCCTGGACGTAATCCCGGAAAGGGTAAATAAGGCTTAAGGAGACTTTTCAAGGCTTGCTGAGTCCTGTATAGGCATTTATTATGTTTCAAGCCTTGGCCCATGTACTGAAGCGGATGATGATCGCCGATGTGCACAGACTCTTTGTCCACGGCTCTGATCCAGGTGCGATGCATGGGGTTCTTTCCTTGACCGATGCCGCGAGAGTCAGGTCCGGATCCTGCCTGGGTATCCATTCAGGGGATAACCCTCCTCAGCCTGAGTAATCGATCTCTTCGATCCAGGTCAAATCCGGCCCTTTGCCATGAAAATAGGTGTCAATGGCCTCTCCAAGCACCGGATAGGAAAGCTTCTTTTGCAGACGGCAGGTCTGGGTCAGGCTGAG
>CAYZLB010000018.1:0-31940 GCA_964479235.1 uncultured Desulfohalobiaceae bacterium | reverse complement strand
CACTTGACCCCCCAGGGGGTGGGGGGGTACCCCTCCCTCCCCTCCACCAGGAGCCCAGGCCCGGATTGCGCCAGGTCTCTGTTCGTGGCGTTCAATCAAATCACAGGTTGTTATTATTTGATACCGCGACCAGATCCAAGGTCAACTACTGGTCTCTTGTTCTCCACTGAAAAAATGACGCCCTGAGAGGCCAAATTTTCCAATGATTCAACTTTCCGAGGGGTATACCGAGGGGTATAGGTTGGGTCAGAAAAGGCCTGCTCAAAAAGGCGCACAGCGCTTATTTTCTATAACATACTGAAATAATGTAATAAATATATATGTTGACTTCGCCTGTATCTTATGTAATAACATATTATTACATAAATACAGGAGGCAGACCATGTACGAGACAACCATAGACTTGACCCAGCGGCGGCGAAGTTTCCGCATTGATGGCAAGGTTTACAACCTGGCCCTTGAGGTCTGCTGGTGGCAGGCCCTGGAATCAGTTTGTCCCAGCCAGGAGTCATTGAAAGGATGGATCTCTGAATGGATCGCGGAAGCAAGGGACAAGAACAGCAATCGGCAGGCCCTTATCCGGTTCAGGATACATCAGCTCATGGTCGAGCATGTCCAGGAGGAAAGGACAGTGCAGCTCCCTGCCCTGGCACATCTGGTTAGCTTGTCGGAAGCCCGGGAGCACCACTGCCCATTCGATGATGTAGCAACATATTATTGCAAGGGCAGCTCATGCAAATACTGGCAGAAGGATGTCAGCCTTCGCGGATTTGGAAGATGTAAAAGGCTGGAGGAAAGATTAAGGGCAAAAACTTAAAAAGTGACCACAGTGGTGACCATAGGCGGAAAAACATTTACTTAAAATCAGGCTCGAATTGCAAAAGGTGACTACAGGAGTGACCACAAATCCGGCTGTAAACAAAAAAGGGGTTAAGCCTGATGGCCTAAGCCCCTGAAATAAAAGGTGCCGAGGGACAGAATTGAACTGCCGACACGGGGATTTTCAGTCCCCTGCTCTACCGACTGAGCTACCTCGGCCCGCGGAAAGAGTTTGTAGCAAAAACCAATTCGTTTGGCAAGGATAATTTTTGGAAATGTAGATTAAGTAATTCAAAGATATACGGGGCATGGAAATCTTCATCAGATCAGCTAATTATTCTTCAGGTACGCGATAAAGGCCTTTTCATCATGATTGTCACAACCAGCAATATCACAACTGCGAAGGGCAAAACCCAGCAGAAATTGCTTGCTGCGACCTACCTTTCGTAGGAGCTGATCTTTATATATTTGTCTGCGTGATCAGGCTGCAACCACAGCCCTCTGACTGTGCAGAATTTCCTGGCCAAGCTGCAGGTAGGCCTGGGAACCAGCTGATTTATAGTCATAGCACAAGGCAGGGAGCCCATGACTGGGAGCTTCAGATAAGCGGACATTACGGGGGATTATGCTGGTAAATACCTTTTCCTGAAAATAAGACCGGACTTCCTGCTCAACTTGGTGGGACAGTCTGTTTCTGCGATCAAACATAGTCAGGACGACACCCATTAAGCAAAGTGCTTCGTTAAGCCGGTTTTGGACCAGCTCGTACGTACGCATCAGGTGAACGATCCCTTCCAGGGCATAATATTCACACTGCAAGGGGATGAGCAGGTGAGTTGCTGCGCATAAGGCGTTGACCGTTATCAGTCCCAGGGAAGGAGGGCAGTCCAGGAAGATATAGTCAAAGTCGTTTGCAACGTGTTGTAAGCAGTCCTTGAGATAGTATTCACGACCGATTTTTTCTACCAGTTCCAGTTCGGCAGCCACCAGGTCCTGGATGGAGGGCAAAACAAAAAGATAAGGAAGATTGGTTGGATAAATCATCTCCCTGGTCTGCTCAGGATGGAACAGGGCATAGTAAACCGTTCCCTGTTGCGAGGCCGGTTGGACGTTGAGTCCGCTTGTTGCGTTAGCCTGGGGATCGCAGTCCACGACCAAGACTTTTTTTTCCATGGCCGCCAGGGATGCGGCCAAATTGATGGCGGTTGTCGTTTTGCCCACGCCGCCTTTTTGGTTGGCGATGGCTATAATTGGATGCATGAAACCTCCACTCTTGGGTCCGTTTGACCGGATCGCAGGGGCAGGCATAGAAACGGCTCTAACGATGCGTCATCCCGCTAAAAAACAACAGTGGAACAACGCTCAGCCGGCTTGTGCTGCGTCTGGCTTAAAGGTCCGATGGCAATACGTCTTAGCTTCTTCCAGGGAATCAATCAAGGGGATAGTTTCCTGGACTTCTTTTTGCCGCACACTTTGCAAAAGTTCTTGGGCCAAGTGCAGAAAGTCGTCGGCTTCAAAGGCCCAATCTTCATGGGCGTAAGTCTGCATGTGGCTGCACAGGCGGACAAACTGTTTGACATCTCCTTCCTCAGGGAGATCGCCCTCCGCGGATGTGTTCTGAATCTTGGTGAAAACTGTGTCTAGGTCCTGTTTGATTTGTCTCAGGCGCATTCTTGTTCCTCCGCAACAATTGTGGCCCAGGTTATACTTGAAAGTATGAACGGTACCAGTGAACGAATTGGTGAATCCCGTGTTCAATCGGTGTATTCGGACGAAAGCCGACGTCCTGCATCAGGTCGTCAACATCGGCGTAGGTTCTGGGGACATCCCCGGGCTGCAATGGTTGGAATTTTTTTTGGGCGGTTCGACCAAGGCATTCTTCAAGGATTTGGATAAAATAAAGCAGTTGGACACTGTTGTTGTTTCCAATGTTGTACAGACGATAGGGAGCAGGGCTGGATGACGGGTCAGGATTTTTACTGTCCCAATTCGGATTTGAGCTGGGAGGTCGGTAAATGACTCTGACCACACCCTCAACGATATCGTCGATATAGGTGAAGTCTCTCTCCATTTGGCCGTGGTTGAAAACTTGGATAGGGCGGTCTTGGAGAATGGCCTCTGTAAAGAGAAAGAGGGCCATATCCGGTCGGCCCCAAGGCCCATAGACAGTAAAGAAACGCAGGCCGGTGCAAGGCAGATTGTACAGATAACTGTAGGTATGGGCCATAAGTTCATTGGCTTTTTTGCTGGCCGCATACAGGCTGATTGGATGATCGACATTATCGTGGACACTAAAAGGCATGGACGTATTCAGACCATACACAGAGCTGGATGAGGCAAAAACCAGATGTTTGACTTCAGCTTGGCGGCTGCATTCCAGAATGTTGCCAAATCCGACAAGGTTGGTATCAATGTATGCATAGGGATGTGTCAGGCTGTAGCGGACACCGGCCTGGGCAGCCAAATTGACAACACAATCAAAGGAATGTGTTGCAAACAGATCACTGAGAGTTTTCCGATCTTCCAGGGAAAAGCAGGCAAATGTAAAAGCAGAATTTTGAAGCTGCTGCAGACGATCTTTTTTGAGTTGCACCGAATAATACGGATTGAGGTTGTCCAGCCCGACCACAGTATGCCCATCGTTGATCAGACGTCGGGCTAAGTGAAAGCCGATAAAACCTGCAGCCCCAGTTATCAATATGTGCATGAAAGATCCTTTGGTGCCCTCTACCTGTGTATCGTTTTCTACCGGCCGGGGACAAGGGGACATAACATATTCCAGGCCAAATTTTTCATTTCCCGGTTATCCGGGAGCATGTCATCCGGACCTGGGACATGAACAATCTGCAATTTGTCCGGGGTGGTTGTAAAGCCAAAACAAGGATCATTATCCGGAAATAAGGCATGGAAAGCAGTTCTACCAAAGACAACTACTATCTGGGCATGCAATTTTTGAACACCGGACCAGAACATATCCTGGTCCGGAATATGGCGGTGCCCATCGAAGCTGGATATGGGCCAGAAGGCCACACTGCCTTTGGGCCAGCACAATTTAGCCAAAATTGTTTTAATGAGCTGCGTTCTCTCACGATTTGGAGCAGGCCCTATATCTTGCGCAAGCTGCCAATAGGTCCAGACCATGGTATATGGTGGCCAGAGATTTTTCCAAAGGAAGGACCAGGGGGGAGGATAATTCTCTGCCGGGCCTTTATTTTGGTTCCCTAAACCGCAACCAGACGGGGCTACATCTTTTTCTTCCAGTGGCTCGGAGGTCCTTTGGGGAAAAAGATATACAATTCCAGCCTGATACAGGGGCAAATATTGCCTGGGAATATTTATTTCGTACAGATCAAGTCCCATATTTTCCAGGACACGTCGGCTTTTGTCATACTGGGCAGTGGATGCGTCCGTCCATCAGAAAAGTACACGGTAACAGTGTTCTTAGAAGCATCAAACCCTGTATCTCTCTGGGTAATGCAGTTAGCCACGATGCAGTCCAAATTTTTGGTTGCTATTTTCTTTCGGGCCAAAGCCTCGTAGTCGTTTTCTGATTCAGCGGCAAAGCCAATCAGAAGCTGATCCGGCCTCTTATGTTCTCCCAGGGTACGTAAGATATCGGGATTGGAAACAAAGGGGATAGTCAATCGGCCCTGATGGGTGTCTTTTTTGAATTTCTGTTCTGCGCATGTCTCTGGCCGGAAGTCGCAAACAGCTCCACACAGGCAGCCTATGTCTGCTGTCGGCCAAAGGTCCGTACAGGCTTCATACATTTCCCGGGCTGAAGTCACAGAGGTTTGACTGATGTCCTTGGGCAGCCATTGATCATGAGGTCCGCTGACGCAGTGTACCTCAGCCCCCCGAAGCCAGGCGGTCAAAGCCATGGCTGCGCCCATCTTCCCGGAGGAAGGATTGGTCCAAAAACGGACTGGATCCCAGAACTCCCGGGTAGGCCCCAAGGTGAGTAATAAGCGGTAGCCCTGCAAATCAAAACAGGTCATATGTCGTACAGTATTCCACAATAGTTCCGGCTGGCTGGCTAAGCGACCGGACCCCGTCTCTCCACAGGCCACAAGACCGCTATCCGGTGGAATGACGTGGATATTCTCTCTTTGCATCAAGCGGTGAACATTTTCCCTGGTTGCTTCGGCTTCCCACAAGTTGGGGTTCATGGCCGGGGCCACCACAATGGGACATGGTGCGGCCAGTAATTGGCAGGAAAGCATGGTATCGGCCAGCCCCCCGGCCATCTTGGCCATGGTGTTGGCGCTGGCCGGGGCAACCAAAAATGTGCGACTGTTTTGACCAGGCTCCAGATGGGCATAGACCTGGTCGTCAGGGGCAAAGAGTTCATTATATACTGGATCGAGGCCCAATGCAGTCAAAGACAAAGGGGTAATGAATTGAGCCCCCGATTGGGTCAATGTCGCCCCGACCTGAAAACCCAGGCGTTGAAAGCTTCGGCTGAGATCCAAAGCCTTGTAGGCGGCGATACTGCCGCAGATGCCCATATGCAGACGGGTTTTAGGGACCAAAGTCAGCTGATAATGCTCAGGAATCATTGAGGCAGCACTCTTTGGGAAAATCCGTTTTCAGCATTGGAAATAGCTGGACTGACCCAGATTTCAAGCCGAGTGGTCAGACGGCCCTTGTGTATACGGATGACACAGACCCTTTCCGGTTTTTGAAAGACCATGAGGTAGTGGCCGTAGGTGAAATAGCTCATCGGTGACCAGCCGTCTTCGGGCATGGTCCGCAGGTAAAATGAAGACAAGGAGACTGGATCCACCCATCCGGTGTAAACCAAAGCACCTGCTTTGACTTGCGGGGTCTGCATAATAAAAGATTCATCGTTTTGCAATTCCAATTCTGATGGCACCTTGACATCCTTGAATTGGTAGGCCGGGGCCTTGTTGTGTTCGGTCGCGTTTGTGGTAAGCAAGTCCTTGCCTTCAGTGTCCGCCTGGGAACGGGACAGTGTGCTGCAGCCAAGGGCGCAACCCAGCACAAGTACGATAGCGGTCCAGAGAATACCCTTGTGCATAAGAGTCCTCCATTGCAGAGTGTGTATTGCGATCAGCCTGCATTTCAGCCACAGTGCCGAGAGCAGTCGCCCTGTATGTTGTTTTGAAATTCAATCATGAAAGGCATGGATATGACAAGCCACAATATACAGAGTCTTCCACCTGATTATGATCTGGATAGTTATGATTTTGCCTTGCCCCCTGAACAGGTGGCCCAGCATCCACTGGCTGAGCGGCATACATCCAGACTGCTGGTTCTGGATCGGGAGACAAACAATATACATCACGATCAGTTTGTGCACTTGGACAAATTTTTGCCGGAAAAGTGTCTGATAGTGACCAATGTGAGCAAGGTTATACCGGCAAGACTGCATGGACGCAAGAGGTTGACCCAGGGAAAAGTGGAATTTCTGCTCCTGACACCCCTTCCGGCGGTACAGAAAATGACGATTGGAGGGACTCGAAATCAAGCCCAGGTGGAAGGACTTTTGCGGCCGGCCAAGGGACTCAAACCAGGAAGTTTCATCGACCTGGCCCCGGAAATGCGCCTGGAGGTTTTAAGGATCTACGATTATGGGCGCAGCCTCGTTCGCCTGGAATGGACCGGTGATTTGGGGTCTCTTTTGCTCAAATACGGAACTTTGCCTCTTCCACCGTATATTCGACGCACTGCGAGTTCAGAGGATAAAATGCGGTACCAAACAGTGTTTGCCCGGTCCAGTCATATGGGCTCTGTGGCTGCCCCAACTGCAGGACTCCACTTTACAAGGCAACAAATCAAGGATCTGGAAGACCAAGGCCACGAGTTTGTGGAGATTGTCCTCTATGTAGGATATGGAACCTTCAATCCGGTTCGGGCCCAGGACATTCGGGAGCATCAAATGCACTCAGAATTGATGGAGATTTCAAAACAATCGGCCCAAACTCTGCAAAAAGCCAAAGATGACAAGAGGCCCATCGTTGCTGTGGGTACGACAGCAGTACGGGCCTTGGAAAGCGTGTATGCCACATACGGCCGCCTTCAGGCCTTTTGTGGCTGGACGAATCTTTACTTGTATCCAGGAACTCCTTTTCACGTAGTTGATCATTTGATCACAAACTTTCATCTTCCACGTTCCTCTCTTCTATTAATGGTTTCCGCTTTTGCAGGAAGAAAGCGCGTGCTGACAGCATACGAACAGGCCGTGCTCCGAGGATATAGATTTTTTTCTTATGGAGATGCTATGTTTATCAAGTGAGCTGAGCACTTGATGCAGGGAGTAGTAGACCTGTTTTTAAGTATCGGTAACGATTTCGAGATGGCTTCGACGAAGACGCCTGTCGAAGACTCCTCGCAATGACGGCCAATGAGCGTTACCGTTATTTATGATCGCTTGGAGCAGGTTGTGTTGACAAAACAGAAGGAAACTGATTTGTACCAAAGTTTGCGGCAAATTCATCGGTGTTTGAATGTCTAATGGAGAGGATATGTCCAGAGTGGAGATACGAGAAGAACGGTGTAAGGGGTGCATGTTGTGCACAACAGTATGTCCCACGGGTATTTTAGAACAGTCTGTCCGGATGAACAATTTGGGATACAAGGTTGTGCAGATGGCAGCTGGAAGTGTGGAGTTGTGCAAAGGATGCGCCTTTTGTGCGCAGATTTGTCCGGATATGGTAATCCGGGTTTTTCGGACCCAAAAAAACGGGGATGGACATGAGGACTAAGCGGATACTGGTCAAAGGCAATGAAGCTATTGCCATGGGGGCCATGGATGCTGGATGTGAATGTTATTTTGCCTATCCTATTACGCCCCAAACTGATATTCCCGAATATTTATCAACTGCTCTTGTCGAGGCAGGCGGAGAATTTATTCAGGCTGAAAGTGAAGTCGCCGCGGCCAATATGCTCCTTGGAGCCGCAGCCTGCGGCAAACGGGCTATGACCTCGTCGTCCAGCCCGGGAATATCCTTAATGCAAGAAGCCATATCCTATATGGCCGGAAGTGATCTGCCGACGGTGATCGTCAATATCAGCCGGGGAGGTCCAGGGCTGGGGAACATTGATCCTTCACAGGGAGATTATTATCAAGCCACCCGCGGCGGCGGACATGGAGACTATCGGACCATGGTTCTGGCTCCTTCTACCTGCCAGGAAGCCTATGATCTGACTATTGAGGCCTTTGATCTGGCCTTCGCCTACCGTAATCCGGTTCTGATTCTGGGGGATGCCATTTTGGGGCAGATGAAAGAACCGATCCAAACCTGGAAAACCAGAGGACGCCCGGCGGGGGAAGCAGAGAGCTGGTCCTTGAGCGGAGCAAACGGGCGTGACCCTCGCCTGCTCAAGTCTCTGTATCTTTCTGAGGGTGCCCTGGCCGGTCATCATACCCATCTGGTATCGAAATATGAGCAAATGCATTCCGAGGTCAGAGGTGAAGAAGTGTTGACCCACGATGCCCAGCTGGTGGTTGTGGCCTACGGATCCATTGCCCGCATCGCTAAAAATACCATACGCACTCTCCGGGCTGAGGGATACCGGGTCGGACTATTCCGTCCAGTGACCCTGTTTCCATATCCTGCGCTCGCATTGGCAGAGCTGGCAGCACAGGGGAAGAAATTTATAACCATTGAGCACAATACCGGGCAGATGGTGGATGATGTGCGCCTGGCCATCCGCCGACACGCCGACTCTGCCTTCCTCCCTGTTTATCCAGGCGTGCTGCCCAAACCTGAAGACTTTGAAACCCCTATACGCCAACTGATGGAAAATGAACCCCAGACGGAGGAGGTACGCCATGTATAAAGAAGAACTGGCCTTTTCAGCCCCGGATGTCATCGTTGATACACCAATGCATTTTTGCCCAGGGTGTCATCACGGAACCATTCACCGTCTGGTCGGCGAATGTCTGACTGATTTAGGTCTGGTGGATTCTACAATTTGCGTTGGATCCGTGGGTTGTTCGGTGTTTATTTACAATTACCTGCGGTTAGATGCAGTGGAGTCTCCCCACGGCCGGGCAGCGGCTGTGGCCACAGGTGTCAAGCGGGCCAGACCGGAAAACTTTGTCTTCACTTATCAGGGAGACGGAGACTTGGCTGCCATTGGGCTTTCAGAGATAATCTACGCTGCCAATCGGGGAGAACGGATCAGTGTGGTATTTGTCAACAATACAGTGTATGGCATGACCGGGGGCCAAATGGCCCCGACCACCATGGTCGGACAAAAGACAACGACCTGTGCAGGCGGTCGATGCCAGGAGCGCGACGGTGCTCCCCTGAAGATGGCTGAAATGCTGGCTTCCTTGGAAGGAACGGCATTTTCCGCCCGTGTGTCTGTTGATAGTATTGTCCATTTGAAGAAGGCCAAAAAGGCCCTGCGCAAAGCCTTTGAAGTGCAAATGCAAGGACGAGGACTGGGCTTTGTCGAGTTTTTGTCCGCATGCCCGACGAATTGGCACATGACGCCTTTACAGGCCAACGAGCGGGTCAGCCAAGGACTGACCTCCTATTTTCCCTTGGGCAACTTCAAGGACACTGATCTGGAGTAGTTACCTGATCGTAAAGGAAACAAGGCTTTCAGTCTGTATCTGCTTTGGCCTGGACAACTGAAATACAGGTCAGGGGAGAGACAAAGGCGTGAAGCCCTTGTCTGGCAACTTGTGGAAGCAAGGAGAAAACAAAGTGTATCAGGATGTCATTATCGCCGGATTTGGTGGACAGGGGGTATTACTGATCGGCAATGTCCTGGCCCAGGCTGCCATGGAAGCAGGTCAGAATGTGACCTTCATGCCGGTATACGGCGTTGAAATGCGGGGGGGAACGGCCAACTGCACTGTGGTCGTATCTGATGAAGAAATTGGATCTCCAGTGATCCATGCACCGTTGAGTTTGATTGTCATGAATCAGCCCTCACTGAGTAAATTTCAGCCTCGGCTCAGATCAAACGGGGTTTTGGTGGTCAATTCTTCTTTGGTCGAAAGGGAACAGATTCCCCAGGATAAAGAACAGATCGTCGTTTCCATACCTGCCAATGATCTGGCAAACGAACTGGGTTCGGTGAAAATGGCCAATATAGTCGCTTTAGGGGCCTGGACCCAAGCTACGTGCGCCTTGCCCCTGCAAAGTGTACGGGATGTGGTCGGTTCCATATTCGCCAGTAAAGGGGAATCAGTTCTCCAAGCCAACGATCAGGCCCTACTGCGCGGAGCAGAATGGGCAGAGAGCCTGGTGAAGGCCAGCGAGGCTTCATAAGGTGGAAAAGCCGAACAGATGAACATGATCATTTAGAGGGGCAAGAGAAAATGTCTGATCCAGGCCCAACGAGTCACATTTCTATGCCGGGGATCCCTGAGGCCCTGTATGGGGTTGTCGGATTCCCTGTGGGGCATTCGTTAAGCCCCTTTCTCCACGCCTTGGCCTTTGCCAATCAAGGCATTGCCGCCGCATATATGCGCTGGGAAATTGCTGCCCGTGATCTGGATGCGTTTATGCTGGCGGTCCGGACCTTGCCCATTCACGGGGTCAGTATCACTCTACCTTATAAACAGCGGATCATTCCGTATCTCGATCATTTGACCTCTGAGGCCAGAGAGGTCAGGGCGGTGAATACCTTGTACTGGAGAGATAAAACACTGTGGGGTGATAATACGGATTGTCAGGGGATCAGGCTGCCGCTGATGTCGCGTTCCATATTGCCGGAGTCGGCACTGATTTTAGGGGCAGGTGGTGCGGCGCTGGCCGCTGTCAAGGCGCTGAGAGATATGGGGTGTCCCTCTATCGCCGTTACGGCCCGCAGCCGAGACAAAGCAAAGAAAATGTTTCCAGATCTGGAATATATTCCCTGGGACCAGCGCAGGGAATTTATTCCAGATCTGTTGGTGAATACGACCCCCCTGGGTATGCGTGGAGAGTTGGAGACCATGTCCCCTTGGCCGGATGGTAGTCTTCTCCAAGGCATAGGATGGGTCTTTGACCTGGTGTATACCCCACTTCAAACCAGACTCCTGCAAGAGGCCGATGAGGCCGGCTGTAAAATCATCAGCGGACTGGAAATGTTCGTCTTTCAGGCCCGGAGGCAGTTCGAACTCTGGACTGGCCAAGGTTTTGATCCTCAAAAAGCGCAATCCTTGCTCGTGGATTACCTGCGCCAGGCATAGATTCGTCCTGCTATTTAAGGATATATGGTCAGTGTATCTCCCGGATGAATGAGGTCCCGGGAGGATAGCTTGTTCCACGCCATGATTTGGTCCGGTTCGACCCCGAATTTTCGGGCGATGGACCAAACGCTGTCCCCTGCCTGGACTTGATAGTTGACACGGGCCTGCCGAGCGCTCTTGCGGGTTTTGGCCTGTTGGGCCTGACCGATATCCGGGATGTACAATTGGGTTCCCACCTTCAGCGGGTCATGCTGATTCAGCCCATTGGCCTGCACCAGGGTCGAAAGACTGAGATCAAAGCGCTGAGAGATGCCCCAAAGGGTATCCCCGGACGTCACTTTATAATTCGCCCTTCTGCTGGCAATCTGCCTGGTTGATGTATGTCCTGGAAGAGTTATTTTTTGGCCTACCGCGATTCTTCGAGGGGACAACCCAGGATTTACTTGTTGCAATGCCTGGACCGAAGTGCCCATTGATTTGGCGATATCCCAAAGGGTGTCCCCGGATTTGACCACATATGTCTGGCCAGGTTTAAAATTTTTTCCGCTGCCAGATGTGTTTTCAGGACGTGGGATAAGGACCCACTGACCTGGGTGAAGGGTGTTGGAGGCCGTCTGATTGAATTGTTTGAGGTTGTGCACGGGGACATCGAATCGTCTGGAAAGACGCCACCATGTGTCCCCTGGCCTGATCTGACAGCGATGAATGCCTCTAGATGATCTTTGAGATGTACTGGCCAGAAATCTTTTGGCTGCTGCAATTTTTTGCCTTGGGAGATACACCGGTGAACTGCCGTTTGGTGGGGAGGCTGTCCGCCTATACGAGGGGTTTTGGGCCTGAAATTCAGACCAGCTCAGTCCGACGGCATGGGCCAAACCGACCAAGTCCGTCCCCGGTTGAACCTTGAGGGATTTCGGTTCTGCTGGAGCGTCCCAGTTTAAGGGCTCAAAGTCCAGGGTTTTCAGATTTTGAACTATCTTGAGAACAGCCAGAAATTTTGGGACATAGCGACAGGTTTCCTTATGCAGGACGTTGGAAGCGGCCAAATCAAAATAGTCTGATGATCCACTGCGGCGAATGGCCTTTGAAACATGGCCCCCTCCTGCGTTATAGGCGGCCAGAACAAGATACCAATCCTCAAAACGTTCGTAGAGCTGCTTGAGATATTCGGCCGCAGCAAGAGTGGATTGGTATGGATCCCGACGTTCATCAACCCACCAATTGCAGGTCAAGCCGAACATACGGCCAGTAGCCGGCATGAACTGCCACATGCCAGCCGCTCCGGCGTGGGAATAGGCCAGAGGATTGAATCCGCTTTCGGCAAAGGGCAAAAAGACCAAGTCCTGGGGCAAACCTTTTTCAGTGAAAACTTTACGGATATACGGCAGGTACGCTTCAGCCCTTTTCAGCCAGCGTTGAAAGACGTGGTGATTTTTTTTGGAATAATAGATGAAGTAATCCTGCAGGATGTCTGTTTCTTTGATGTCCAATTCAAAATGGATTTCTGCCTCAGTCATCAAGGCCTTTTTTTCATCTTCGGAAAGACGTATGTCTTCAACAGTCTCAGGATGAGGAAGATGGGTGACCTCTTCCTCCAAGGGCTGGCCCGGATCATGGGCAGATGGTATGTTCAGCCGTGATTCGCCGGGTGCCATTCCAGATTGGGCCTGAGCCGAACTTGGGGTAGTCTCCTGCATGGCAGTGCTGGATTTTGATTGGTCAGCTGTGTTGGTTTCGTGACCAACATGGGCGCATCCAGTCAGCACAAGCGAAAGGAAACACCAATACAGGATACAGCGCATATGGGCCTTCCTTATAAGGAGTTTGGTTAATGGTTGAGGGTAACGATTGGACCATTGTGGGCAGGCAAGCGGTCATGGAAGCCCTGCTAAGGGTTCCGGAAACTGTGGAAGCAGTGCTGATTCAGGAAACCAGAAAGAAAGACGTTCAGCCAGTCCTGGCCTTGTGCCGTCAGGCAGGAATCAAATACCAGTTCGTCCCCAAAAACAAGCTGGACAGCTTGAGCCATAGTGCCCACCAAGGATACGTGGCCAGGTGTTTTCAGCCTGGTTTTGTCCCTTCCGAAACCCTCCTGGACTCTGTGAGCGCTGCCAGGTTTCCGGTTCTTGTCGCCCTGGATCAGATCCAGGACAGTGGAAACGTTGGAACGCTGGCCCGAACCCTGTATGCCCTGGGCGGTGCAGGAATGGTCCTGTTGCGCCATCGGGGCGTATCTTTAGGACAGCGGGCGCATAAGGCTGCTGCCGGGGCCCTGAGCCTGCTCCCTATAAGCCGTATTCAAAACATGGCAAGATTCTTGACAGCTTGTCAAGAAAGAAATCTGGGGACCTACTATGCAGGGACAGATACAAATTGCGTTGATATATTCAGCCTTCCCCTGATTCACCCGGCGGTCCTGGTTTTGGGCAATGAGGAAAAAGGGGTTCGACCGTTGGTCGCCAAGTCCTGCCTGGCCGGGGTCACCTTGCCCATGTCCGGGGCCTTTGATTCCCTGAATGTGGCCCAGGCCGGGAGCATGTTGTTGACCGAGTTCTTTCGCCAACACCTTGAAAAACAGCAAAGAAAAAGCAGAGAAGCTGGGAAATAAAAGCTTTGAAACAGTGCCGGGAACAGTTTTTGCCAGGTGCCTTTAGCTGTATTCTCTGGGCCCAAAAATTGATGTTCCAATGCGCAGTAAGGTCGCTCCTTCTTCTACAGCAGCCGGATAATCACCGCTCATGCCCATGGACAGGTGGGGAAGAGGACGTCCCTGTTCGTCTTCCAGATGATCTTTGATTTGCGCCAAGCGGCGGAAAAAGGGTCTGGCTCGTTCCTGGTCGTCAAAGAAAGGAGGCAGGCACATGAGTCCTTGCAGATCAATGTTGGACAGGTTGTTTATTTCTTGGGCTTTATGGCCAACTTCCTTTTCCGGGATGCCGCCTTTTTGTTCTTCCCCGGCCAGATTGACCTGGAGGAGAACGGCCTGGGTGGTTGCGTTTTGTTCACAGCGCTGATTGAGGATTTGGGCTGTTTTCACCCGGTCCAAGGAATGGATGAGATGAAAACGCCCGGGGAGATATTTGGCCTTGTTGGACTGTAATCGGCCGATGAAATGCCAGCGCAATGGAAGTGTTGCCAATTCGTCCTGTTTGTCCAAGGCTTCCTGAACGTAATTTTCACCAAAATCCTTGTGCCCGGCCTGGGCCAGGATATGTACTGATTGAGCGGGATGTGTCTTGGACACCGCTATCAAGGTGATATCTTCTGGATTGCGCCCACAGGAGTGTGCGACGTGGTCGATCTGGGTCCGGATTTGCTGCCAGCGGGTGACGATATCGTTGTTTGGGGCCATAATTTCTCCGTGTCCATTCACTTTGGGAAACGTTTTCGTTTTGCCATCCCGGAGCGAAAGCAGGATTATGAACTGAGTTCAGGTAAAAACTGAAGGACAAAATTTTGATTCTCTGTCCACTTGGGTTTGATTTTGACCCAGAGCTTTAAGTGGACCTGCATGGATAACAGATTTTCTATTTCCTGCCTGGCCTGTTGACCAATCTGTTTGAGTTTTTTGCCTCCCTGGCCGATGACTATCCCTTTATGACTTTGTTTGGGCACATAAATCAAGGCATGGATGGTGACCAAATTGCGGGATATGTCCTCAGACCAATGCTCGATGGCTACGGCCAGGGAATAGGGCAGTTCGCGGTCCAGACTGAGAAAGAGTCTTTCCCGGATGATCTCCGAGGTCAAAAACCGCATCGGAAGTGTTGAGAGCTGATCTTCCGGAAACAAGGGGGGACCAAAGGGAATATACGAGGTGATTACCTGCAATAGATGTTCGGTGTTTTGCCCCTGGGCGGCTGAGACAGGAATGAGCTCTGCGTTGGGAAAAAGGGAGTGCATCTGATCTATGATCGGCATGAGGACCGACTTGTCCTTGAGCAGGTCGATCTTGTTGACTGCGACCACAAGGTCGATATCCATTCCATCGATCCGGGAACGAATCAGTTCCATTTCCCTCTGAAAACGAGCCGGCCTTGCTGTGGCCAATGCGCCGTCGCAGACCAGAAGAACCAGGTCGGCTTCGGCCAAGGACTGCCATGCAACCTGGACCAAAAGGGAATTCAGGTGAGAAGCAGGTCGGTGGATACCCGGGGTATCCAGAAAAACAATCTGCAATCCCTGTCTGGAGAGGATCCCGCTGATCTGGTTCCGGGTTGTTTGTGGCTTGGGAGTGACAATGGCTAGCTTGCAGCCGATAAAATTGTTGAGCAAGGTGGATTTGCCGGCGTTTGGAGGCCCAATGATGGCTACAACACCACTTTTGTGCATGTTATCAGGTGATTGCATAATAGTTCTTTGAAAAGCAAAAGGATGAATTTGGGCATTGCAGCAAGTCGGCTGCTTGGAGTATTGCCAGACAAAATCAATATTATCAAGTGAATAAATAAAGACTTGCACTCAAACAGGGAAGCACGTATAGCCCCGGGTATTATGAGTAAAGATTTAATCATCGTTGAGTCACCAGCCAAAGTCAAGACCATTTCCAAGTTTTTGGGGCGTGACTATCAAGTGGAAGCGTCTGTGGGCCATGTGCGTGATTTGCCAGGAAGCAAACTGGGCGTGGATGAAGAACACGATTTTACCCCCCAGTATCAGGTCCTTCCCGGCAAGCAGAAGGTGGTCACCAAATTGAAAAAAGCCGCCAGGCAAGCAGAAGAGGTATACCTGGCACCAGACCCGGATCGGGAAGGGGAGGCAATCGCCTGGCATGTGGCCGAACTGATCAAGGCGGCCAATGCCAAAATCCACCGTATACAGTTCAATGAGATTACTGCCAGCGCTGTACAGGAGGCCCTGAAACATCCAAGGCAGTTGGACGAAAGACTTTTTCAGTCTCAGCAGGCCCGCCGAATCCTCGATCGGTTGGTGGGATACAAGATATCACCTCTGCTCTGGCAAAAGGTCAAGCGGGGGATCTCCGCCGGCCGGGTCCAGTCAGTGGCCTTGCGCTTGATCGTGGAGCGGGAAAAAGAGCGCCAGGTCTTTGTTCCGGAAGAATACTGGGTTTTTAAGGTTACACTTGAGGCCTCGACCCCACCGGAATTTGAGGCTGAACTGTGGAAGATCAAAGGGAAAAAGGCCCAGGTCAGCAACCAGGATCAGGCTGATGAATTGGCAGCCAAAGTGTCTCAAGCCGTTTTTGTTGTCCAGGAGGTGACAGAAAAGGAACGGAGCAAACAGCCCAAGCCGCCGTTTATCACCTCCAGCCTGCAGCAGGAAGCCAGTAACCGGCACAATTTTTCGGCCAAACAGACCATGGCCTTGGCACAGCAGTTGTATGAAGGAGTGGATTTGGGATCCAAAGGGACCACGGCGCTGATTACCTATATGCGAACCGACTCAGTGCGGATATCCAAAGAAGCCAGAGATGCGGCCAAAGATTGGATCCTCTCCAGAATGGGAAAAGAATTCTATCCGCCCAAACCCCGAACCTTTAAGACCAAAGGCTCGGCTCAGGACGCCCATGAAGCGATTCGCCCGGTAGATGTCTTCATCCACCCAGACGATGTGCAACCCTTCCTCACCCGGCAGCAGTTTCAGCTCTACAAACTTATATGGCTTCGCTTCGTGGCCTCCCAGATGGCAGCGGCCAAATTCTGGGATACGACCGTCATTGTACAGGCCGAGGAGACCCTGTGGCGGGCAAAAGGCGAGCGGCTTATTTTCCCCGGGTTTATGAGCCTCTATGTACCCGAGGATCAAAAAAAAGATGTCCAGCTCCCGTCTATGAGCAAAGACGAAGAATTAGCTCTGAAAAAACTGTCCAAAGAGCAGAAGTTTACCCAACCTCCGCACAGATTCACCGAAGCCTCTTTGGTTCGAAAGCTGGAGGATGAGGGTATTGGCCGGCCATCGACCTATGCCCAGATTATCAGCACATTGCGAGACAGAGATTATGTGCGCATGGAAGGGCGTCAATTCGCTCCCACTGAACTTGGGTTTACGGTCAACGATCTCTTGGTAGGGCATTTTTCTCAACTCATGGATGTGGGGTTTACCGCCCAGATGGAGGACCAGCTGGATCAGGTGGCTACTGGGGAGCAGGATTGGCAGGCTTTGCTTCGTAATTTTACCCAAGATTTCAATCCTACTCTGGAAAAGGCCAAACAGGAAATGTCCGAGGTCAAGGCCGGGATAAAGACCGAGGTCGTCTGTGCGCAGTGCGGTCGGCCTATGGTTATAAAATTCGGGAAAAATGGCGAGTTTTTGGCCTGCACCGGGTATCCTGAATGTACAAACACATCCAATTTCACTCGGGACGAACAGGGAATGATTCAACTCGTAGCCAATACGCCTCAAGATCAGCCCAAGATGGGCAAGTGCCCCCAATGCGGCTCTGATCTGGTGCTCAAAAAGGCCAGGACCGGCAGCCGGTTCATTGCCTGTTCCAGTTATCCCAAATGTAAATATGCCCGCCCTTTCACTACCGGTGTTCCCTGTCCGGAAGAAGGCTGTTCCGGCCAACTGGTAGAAAAGAGTTCCAAAAGGGGGAAGGTCTTCTACGCCTGCGATCAGTATCCCAAGTGCACCTATGCCGTCTGGGGCTATCCGGTCCAGGAACCGTGCCCGGAATGCGAAAGTCCCATCCTGGTCCGCAAACATACCAAGACCAGGGGCGAGCATTTGGCCTGCCCGAACAAGAAATGTTCCTTCTGGAAAAAATTCAAGGGTGAGAGTGAGGAAGCAGAAGACGAGAATATGCACAAGGGCAATGGTAAATAGGCATGTGCCTTAGATCCAGGCAGGGAACATAAGAACGTACATGCATGCCAAAGCGCAGGCACACTTGCCCTAACGAAGTATACAAACAATACCGATACCGATATTGATACCGATTGGGAACAGATAAAAATGGGATTCCCAAACAGACCTTGATACCTATTACCTAGTAACAGTTTTTCATACAAACCTTCTACCGAGGAGCTTCCTGGTCCCTCAGGCCCAGAAAATAGAGGATACCATCCAGTCCGACGTTGCTGATAGACTGCTTGGCCCCCTGCCGGACAACGGGCTTGGCGTGGAAAGCAATCCCCAGCCCGGCTGTGTTCAGCATGGGCAGATCATTGGCCCCATCACCCACGGCCACCACCTGGTCCATACTCAGGCCCTTAGATTCAGCCAAAGCCTGTAAAAGTTCGGCCTTGCGCTGACCGTCGACAATATCCCCCCTCAATTGACCGGTGAGCTGGCCGTGAGCAATCTCCAGCTCATTGGCAAAGACATAGTCCACTCCCAGTCTCTGCTGGAGATACGATCCGAAATAGGTGAACCCCCCTGAAATGACGGCTATGGTGTAGCCCAGGCGCTTCAGGCTGAAGACAAGGCGATGCGCTCCCTGGGCTATGGGCATACGTTGGGCGACTTTATCCAGGACTGCGGCGTCCAGGCCTTTGAGCAGGGCCACTCTCTCGCGCAGGCTGGTCTGAAAATCAAGTTCACCCAGCATGGCCCTGTTGGTTATGTCCGCAACTTCCTCTCCTACCCCGGCTTCTGTAGCCAGTTCATCGATTATCTCGGTTTGAATCAGGGTGGAGTCCATATCAAAGGCAATGAGCCGTCGTTGCCGGCGGAAAGGGCTCTCCTCCTGCAAAGCGAGATCGATTCCATCCTGATGTGAAAGATGAAGCAGGGCATTACGGACCATGTGCATATCCAAGGGGTGTCCATGGAGGACGAATTCGATGCAGGCCATGCTTGGATGGTATGCTCCCCTGGGAGAATCCAAAAAAGAAAGCCGTTGAATGGAAAGGATATCCAAGCCATGTTCGGCCACGAGTTCGGCCACCTGATGAATATGTTTTGCGCTGACTCTGTGGCCCAGTAGGGTGAGGATACTCCGGGAGCCCTCCTGGGCCTTGACCCAACGTTCATAGTCTTCAGGAGATATCTTGCAGAACTGCAAATGGAGGCTGTGCTTTTGGGCAGTTCGCAAAAGTGACCCGAACAGGTCATCCGGAGAGCTCTGCTCACTGAGTTCTATGAGCAGTGCCATGCTCAGCCAGTCATGGATGACTGCTTCGGAAATATCAAGGATATTGGCCTGATGGTGACTTAATGTTCTGGTCATATCCTGGACCAGGCTGGTTTGGTTCGGACCGCTTATAGAGATGGAGTAGAGAATCTCAGGCATGTTGTTTACTTTGCATCAGCCATTGGAAATGGATGGAAATTGTACAATTTATCCAGAGAAATATAAGAGTATATAAGTTGATCACTCCTCCATCATACGCTGGATCACAAGGTGAGCTGACAGGATTTTGTGTTGAGCACAGCGCCATGACTTTTGGGGTAATCATGAAGGCAAAACAGCTTTGATCCGGTCCAAGGCAGAAATAAGGGTCTTTTCATCCAGGGCATAGGAGAGGCGAATGCAGCGATCGTCTCCAAAGGCTGCACCTGGAACAAGGGCGACTCGGGCCTGTTCCAAAAGCTTCGTGCACAGAGTTGTGGAATCAGGGATTTCATCAGTGTATATGGCATCCACCCGGGGAAAGAGGTAAAAGGCGCCATCCGGTTGAGGGCACTGGATTTTGGGCCAGGAAGATATGTGTTCCAGGGCGAGGTCGCGTCTTTTTTGAAAGACCTTTCGCTGCTCAGCCAAGAAATCAGCCGGTCCTTGCAGTGCGGCGATTGCGGCTTTCTGGACCAAGACACAGACATTGGATGTACTTTGCCCCTGCAGGGTGCTCAGTTTTGCGATCAAGTCCGGGTGAGTCACAACATATCCCATACGCCATCCGGTCATGGCAAAGGATTTGGACAATCCATTGCAGACGGCGATCCAGTCCGGATGAGTTTTCAGCCATGGGCCGGCGGAGGCAGGCCGGGCCGGAGGATAGATAAACTGGTCGTAGATCTCATCAGATATGACAAATATATTGCGCTTTACTGCCCATCTGATCAGGGCATCAAGTTCGGACTGTGAATAGTGGGCTCCGGTGGGATTGGAAGGAGAATTCAGGATGACTATCCGGGTTCTGTCGGTGACATGGTTTTGAAGGTCGTCCGGAGTGATCCGAAAATTGTCCTCCGGGCTGGAGGAAACCGTGACCGGTATGCCCTGAGCCAAGGAGACCATGTCTGGATAGCTGACCCAATAAGGGGCTGGAATCAGTACTTCGTCTCCTGGATCCACTAGGCACTGGAAAAGGTTGTACAGACCTTGTTTGCCACCGTTGGTGGCAATAGTCATGTTGGCCGGGATGGTATGGCCGTATTGTTCCGAGCAGAACGTAGCTATGGCCTGGCGAAGCTCAGGCAGGCCAGGGACCGGAGTATACCGGGTATAGCCTTGATCCACCGCGTCTTTGGCTGCCTGTAAAACATGCTCGGGGGGGTGAAAATCAGGTTCCCCGGCAGCCAGGCTGATGACTTGGCGGCCTTGGGCTTTGAGTTCTGAAGCCTTGGCATTTATACTTAACGTGGCTGAAGGCTTGACAGCCAAAATACGTTGGGCCAAATGCATACTACACATCTCCTGTTGACGCTAAAGGTGGACTGGACAATACTTACAATGGCACAGGGAGAAAGAAGCTGTTGCCGGATGCCCGGAAGCAGGGCGGGAAAGATACCTGCTGGTCTGGAAATCATCCTGCTCCACGATCACCGTCTTGGGCTATAGAGCTTTTGGCTCAGATGAAGACGGTCACAAGGGTCTTTGTGTGCCCCTGCGAGCAGAGAGCATACGTGCATATTCTATTTTCGGCAACAAAAGCAGTCCATGTTTGCCAGGGCAGATTCCTTGATGCCCCAGCAAAAAGGCTAAATTGCAGGCTCAGGGGACAGAGGACAGGAGAATCAATCGGTTAGAGACTCTTATTTGATTCATCGTTGACATCAATCGACTTTTTGCAGTTCGGTCTTCCTTGTGTTACAGGCTCTGAGCTGCAATCTCTATCGAGGTAGTCACTATGGCCTGGATATTACTCTTTTTTGGGTTCGGTATATTCCTTGGGGCCCTGGTTGGACACAAGAAAAAAATTATGCGCAGTATCAGCTTGCTGAGCGACTTTCTGGTCATCCTGCTCCTGTTTCTATTGGGTTCGGTCATAGGCTCCAATGCCCAGATTATGGACCACTTATGGGCTCTTGGCTGGGCTGGATTGCTACTGGCTGGAGGGTCAATCATCGGCAGCATACTGCTGGCCAAGCCAGTGGAAAGGCTTTTGCCCATGGACGATTCATGAAGGGGAGCTGTCTTTTGCTGTCGGCCTTTTTCTTGGGCATTCTGGCTGGCTGGGGGCGGATATTGCCAGCAGACTTTGTCCAGGCTGGACATGAAATGTATGTCCTGTTTGCCCTTTTGGTCTGTGTCGGCATGGGAATCGGTGCTGACAAGAGATCGGTCCAGAGTCTGTTGCGCATCAACGCTCCAGGACTTCTTCTTCCTGCTGCCGTGGTTGCCGGTTCGCTCCTTGGTGCCGGTATTGTGGCTGTATGTTGCGGGATCGCCCATGTGCGCGAGGGGCTGGCTGTGGGGGCAGGGTTTGGTTATTACAGCCTGTCAAGTATTTTGATCACCCAGATGCATGGGGAGGAACTGGGCGTCATTGCCCTGTTGTCAAATGTCTTCCGGGAAGTGATCACCTTGTCTCTTGCTCCGGCAATGTTCAGGTTTTGCGGCCCGCTGGCCCCCATTGCCTGCGGTGGAGCAACAAGCATGGACACAACATTGCCGGTCATTCACAGGCTGGTGGGAACCAGACTGTCACTTTTGGCCGTGATCAATGGGATCATTCTCAGTTTGCTGGTCCCGGTTTTGATCCCCTTGCTTCTGGCCTGAACTGGAAGGCGCGGGTTTGGATTGTCTGGTGGATCCGGAAGGCTTTGGGGACTCAGGGTGAACAGGACCAGAAAGAAGCATCCGACGGATTTCCAAGAGATCAGTGTGTATCTCGGAAAGCATATCCAGCCATTGCCGATCCTGGTCCAGTTTACGCCTTGCTCCGTCAATGGTCAGGCCGTGTTCATAGAGCAAAGCCTTGATCCGAGCTATAAGACGTAGATGGGACTCTGTATAGAGGCGTTGTCCTTTTGGTGTCCGAATCGGCTGCAGTTGAGGAAATTCTGCTTCCCAAAATCTGAGGACATACGGCTCAAGGCCTACACGCTGGGCAGCGTGGCCGATTTTATAGGTCTGTTGGCCCTGGTCGGACATAAGCTGTCCTCCACAGATGGAGCATACGTACACAGTGCAAGCCAATCTAGGTCGATGGGAACCGCACGGGCAGGCTGGTGGTCAGGGCCTGACCCAGGGCTGAGTGGGCAGCATCGACCTCCTTGTCTGTCAAGGTCTTCAACCTATGTCGATACCGAAAGCGTAAGGTCAAATGACGTTCAGACTTCTGGGCAGGCTGATAGAGATCCAGCAAGCGAACCTCTTCCAGGAGTTTTTTGTTTCCTTTGGCTCCAATGCAGTCCTTGATCTGTTCAAAAGTTACTTCAGGTCCGGCAATCAATGTCATGTCCCGGTGGACCGGAGGAAATTTGGCCCAAGGCTGATACTTGATTTTTTGCTCCTGAAAATAGCGAGCAAGATAGTCAAGATCCATTTCGGCAATCCAGATCGGTGCTCTCGCATGCGTTGGCTTGGCCAATTCAGGTTCCAGCCGGCCGGCAAATCCCAACTGTTCGTTCTCATGACGAATGCTCACCCCGGGCTGGATATAGGAATGTTGTGCCATTCGGACGAAGCGGCAGGAAGACAGCCCCAAACATTGGAGCAGGTTTTCCAGGATCCCCTTCAGGTCCAGGTAATCGGTCTCAGCTGGATCGTGAGGCCAGTTGCCAGGATTCCTGCTTCCAGTGAGCAAGAGTCCGAGACGGGTATGTTCACTGACCGTTGTCTCTGATGCCGGGTCAGTACAAAAGATCCTGGCCACTTCGAAGATTCGGCAGCTGTTCGTCCCCTGATCCACATTTGTCCGGACATTGCGCAGCATTCCAGGGGTCAGGGCAGTGCGCAGGGTATCCTGCTCGGCACTTAAGGGATTGTACACCGGCACACGCGAATCTCTGGGCATATGCAGATGGTCCAGCTCGTTGGATCCGACAAAACTGTAATTGATTACTTCGGTCAGCCCCAGTCCTTGAGCCCAGGTCTTGATCCGGGCTATAAAGTCATATCCAGCTCTTTCTTGCTCTGGCGGAGCCGCTGGCTGTAAGGGCTTATTAATGTGCGGCAGGGTGGCTGGTATGGCTTCCAATCCGTAAAACCGGCCGATTTCTTCAATCAAATCCACTTCCCGATCCAGGTCCAAACGGAAACTGGGCGGGGTAATCTTCCAGTGCGGATCTGCTACATGTACCCGGCAACCAAGGCTGCTCAATGTCTGGCTGCAGAAATCATCATCTAGGTCCAAAGCCAAAAGATCCCTGGAGCGCTGAGGGCGAAAAGGGATTTCCACGGCTTTCCACGGCCGTGGCTCGCACCGAACTTGGCCGCGTAGGATTTTTCCTCCGGACAGGGCATGCATGAGCTGGGCTGCCCGGTCCAGAGCCACAGAAGAGCCTTGCTGATCAACTCCCCGTTCAAATCGATAGGCTGATTCGCTGGACAGGCCCATACGCCGTCCGGTCTTGCGCACAGTTGGGGGATCAAAAACTGCGGATTCAAGAATCAGGGAACGGCTGGATTCGGTTATTTCACTGTTGGCTCCGCCCATGACCCCGGCTAAGGCAATCGGCCGGTTTGCATCCCAGATCAAAAGGTCATGCTCAGTCAAGGTCCGTTCTTGACCGTCCAAAGTTGTGAATGCCTGGCCGGGCCGAGCACGGGCTACACGGATAGCGTTTCCCTGGACCTGCTGGCGATCAAAGGCATGCAAGGGTTGCCCCAGTTCCAGCATGACATAGTTTGTGACGTCAACTATCGTGTTGATGGGACGAACACCCATACCCACCAGCCGCCACCGCATCCAGTCCGGGCTGATTCCCGGCTGTATACCGTCGATGATTCTGGCCTGATACACGGGACACAGCTCAGGATCATCAATGTGGACCTGCAAGACTGCATTACTCTCCTGATCATCTTCTTGAACCTGTATCTGGGGCATATGTAAAGGTAAATCGCAGGCGGCGGCCACTTCTCTGGCTATACCTAAAATACTTAAACAATCGGCCCTGTTCGGGGTGATGCCAAGGTCAAAAAAGACCTGATCCAGGTTCAAATGCCGGGGTAGTGGGGTGCCGGGGACACAGTCTCCTGGTATAACCTTAATGCCGCTATGATCATCACCCAGGCCCATCTCCCGCTCCGAAAGGATCATCCCGGCTGATTCCTGACCCCGGATGCGGACTTTTTTGATGGCTTGACCATCAGGAAGCACGGCCCCAACCGGAGCCACGACCACATTCTGACCCTGGGCGACATTTGGTGCCCCACAGATGATATTGACCTCCTGGTCTTGGCCCATATCAACCGTGCAGCATCGTAATGTATCGGCATTTGGATGGGAAGTGCAGGAGGTGACTCGTCCAAGAACATAGCTGTCAAGATGAGCGAATGGATAACTGATTTCTTCAACTTCCAATCCGAGCATGGTCAGCAGGTGGGCCAATTCGTCGATTGATCCCTTGTACGGCGTAAATTCTTTGAGCCAGTTAACGCTCAGTAACATGCTTGTCCTCGTTTTATGCGGCCCTGCATTGCATGGGGAGGCCAGGGCAAAAGTTGTCGAAACTACACGTGGTTGGGCAGGCCCTGAAACTGGTGCAAAAAGCGCAAATCGTTGTCAAAGAAAAGACGCAAATCATCAATGCCGTATTTGAGCATTGCCACCCGTTCAACCCCCAAACCAAAGGCAAATCCTGTGCAGACCTCCGGATCGTAACCGACGGAGGTGAATACAGCCGGATCTATCATGCCGCAACCGAGAATTTCCACCCATCCGGTCTGTTTGCATACCCGGCATGGTTCATTGTGTACATGTCCAAAACCGCCGCAGATAACACAACTGATATCCACTTCCGCGCTCGGTTCAGTGAAGGGAAAAAAACTGGGCCGAAATCGGACCTTGGTCTGCGGGTCAAAAATGTGATGGACAAAGTAGGTCAGGGTACCCCGCAGATCAGCCATGCTGACCTTAAAATCAACCAGCAATCCCTCAATTTGGTGAAACATGGGAGAGTGAGTCAGGTCCGCGTCCCGACGATATACCTTGCCTGGGGCGATTGCAGCCACCGGGGGTTGTCTGGTGAGCATGGTTCGAATCTGCAGCGGCGAGGTATGTGTACGCAGGACAATGGCATCCGATATGTACAGTGTATCCTGCATGTCGCGGGCAGGATGATCTTGAGGAATGTTTAATGCCTCAAAATTATAAAAGTCGGTTTCTACTTCCGGACCGGTGACCACATCAAATCCGATCCGGGCAAACACTGAACATATTTCGTCTTGAACCTGGGTTATGGGATGCAAAGTACCGATCCATGGTTTTCGTCCAGGTAGCGAGGGGTCAAAGTGAGTATGTTCTCTGCTCTGAGATTGTTGTTCCAGGGCTGTTGAAGCTTCGTGCAATGCCTTGGTCAGTTCAGACTTGACCGCATTGGCTTTCCGCCCGGCTTCAGGACGTTCTTCAGTCGGAAGGGAAGCCAAAGTAGCCATGTGCTTGGCCAGTCTTCCTTTTCGGCCCAGATATGCAATCCGGGCCTGTTCTATCTCTGCATTACTCGTTGCCGAGCGAATGGCCTGCAGCCCTTCCTTCCGAATCTGGTCCAGGGTCTGGACAAACGATGATCCTGGAATATCCACCTCAATGTTCCTTTGTATTGATCATGTCCACCAGCTGGGCAAAGCCATCCTGGTCAAACACGGCCATATCGGCCAGAACCTTTCGATTCAGCTGTACGTCGTTGGCCTTGAGTCCGGCCATGAATCGACTGTAGCTTAACCCATGCTGCCTGGTGGCTGCATTAATGCGCATGATCCATAATCTCCGAAAATCGCGCTTTTTGCGTTTCCGGTCCCGGTATGCATTACACAGGGCGTGTTCAACGGTCTCCCTGGCGGTGCGAAAGAGTTTGCTTCGTCCTCCGCGATACCCCTTGGCCATTTTCAAATATTTTTTGTGCCGCTGATGCGCAGTCTTGCCTCGCTTAATGCGCATGATTGAGCTCCTTCACATCGGTTAGAATTGGTTGTCAGTGCGTCGACCTGTAATAAGATCCCCCCTCAAGCCAAAAGCTGTCTCCGCACGGCCTTTATATTGGCCTGATCCACCATGGCCGGTTTTCGCAGGGTGCGCTTTCGCTTGGGGCTCTTTTTGGTCAAAATATGACTGTGATAGGCCTTTCTGCGCTTGATAGAGCCGCTCCCAGTGACCTTAAACCGTTTGGCAGCTCCGCGATGGGTCTTGATCTTGGGCATTTCGTTTTCTCCCTTTGCCTTGCTCGAGATGAGTTTTTCTTCCTTTGCGCTTTCCACACAAAACAAAAGACGAATCCATTGGTATGAAAAAAAAGGACGGACCAATCCCTCTGGCAGAGATTTGCCTCGTCCGGAAATCTTGTATGCTCGACCTGCTATTTGTTTTTTGGAGACAAAGGGGCAACTATCATGTGCATGGTCCGGCCTTCAAATTTCGGCTCCTGTTCCACCCTTGCGATATCGGCAATTTCTTCCAAGACATTGTCCAAGATAGCCTTGCCCTGTTCTTTGTGTACTATTTCCCGGCCGCGGAAAAAAAGGGTAATTTTACACCGATCGCCTTTGGACAAAAAACGGCGCACATGATTGAGTTTGGTCTGCAAGTCATGATCGTCGGTTTTGGGCCGGAGTTTGACCTCTTTGAGTTGGACTTGGACCTGTTTCTTCTTGGCCTCTTGATTCTTCTTCCGTTGTTCATACTGGTATTTGCCAAAGTCCATGAGTTTGCAGACCGGCGGTTTAGCCTGGGGGGCAACTTCCACCAGATCTACACCTTGCTCGTTAGCCATACGCAAGGCTTCCTTGGTAGCCAAAATGCCGAGCTGTTCTCCGGAATCGCTGATGACCCGCACCTCTGGGACTTTGATTTGGTGGTTGCGGCGGACGTTAGTTGGTGAAGCTATAACGCATTCCTCCACGTTTGAAGGGTTCTTGGCAATCTTTGTGAATCATTGCTTCTGTTTCAGATATTGTTTTGGTTCCTGCCTGTTCTCCATTCCGAAAACGTATGTTGACGACCTGGTCCTGTACTTCCCGATCGCCAATAACTAAAATGTAAGGAATTTTGGTCAATTGTGCTTCGCGAACTTTCAGTCCCAATTTTTCATTGCGCAGATCTGTCTGTGCTCTGATACCAGCCTGGCGAAGTTTATCAGCGCACTGCCGGGCAAAATCATTTTGGGCATCAGTCACTGTGACCAGCATGGCCTGGACCGGGGCCAGCCATGCTGGCAAGGCACCGGCAAAGTGTTCTATTAAAACACCCATAAAGCGTTCGATCGCCCCGACAATGGTTCGGTGGACCATAACCGGTCGGTGTTTTTCTCCGTCCGATCCAATATAGCTTAAATCAAAACGGTGGGGCAAGGTGAAATCGCACTGGATGGTTGCGCATTGCCAGGTTCTATCCAGGGCGTCTTTGAGTTTGACGTCGATTTTGGGACCGTAAAATGCGCCGTCTCCGGCATTGATGTCATAAGGGAGTTTTATACTGTCCAGGGCCTGATGCAAAGCCGCAGTGGCCCGTTCCCAATCCTGGTCAGATCCAATAGATTTCTCCGGACGGGTGGATAGCTCAATTTCGAATGCAAAACCAAAGACGTTCATCACATCCTGGACAAAGGAAATAATTCCTGTGATCTCATCCTGAAGCTGTTCCGGACGGCAAATTATGTGCGCATCATCTTGAGTAAATTGACGAACTCTGAGCAGCCCGTGCAAGACGCCGGATTTTTCATGTCTGTGCACTGTCCCCAGTTCAAAATAACGGATAGGTAGCTCCCGGTAACTGCGCAAAGACGACTTGTAGATGAGCATGTGGGCGACACAGTTCATGGGTTTGAGACCATAGACCTGCTCATCGATTTCCGAGAAATACATGTTGTGACCATAATTCTGATAATGTCCGGATTTCTGCCATAGTTCCCGGCGCAAGAGTTGTGGTCCACGCACAAGCTGATATCCGCGCCGGAGGTGTTCTTTGGTCTCAAAGTCTTCGAGGATGGCCCGAACCAAAGCCCCGTTCGGGTGAAAAATGGGCATCCCGGGCCCAACTTCGTCGGAAAAACTGAATAAATCCAACTGCGGTCCAAGACGGCGATGATCCCGTTTCTTGGCTTCCTCCAAATGGGCCAAATATTGCTTTAGTGATTTCTGATCAGCAAATGCCGTTCCGTATATACGCTGCAGCATAGGACGGTGTTCGTCTCCCCGCCAATAGGCCCCGGCTACGGATGTCAATTTGAAAGCATGGATAAATCCCGTGGAAGGCACGTGCGGTCCCCGGCAGAGATCTGTGAAATCATTGTGTGAATACAGAGAAACCTGGGCTTCATCCATTTCATCCAGGATTTCCAATTTATAGGTTTCGTTCTGCCGGGAAAAGAATTTTCTGGCCTCTTCTCGACTGAGGACATCCCGATGAAATGGCTCATCAGCTGTAATACTCTTGGTCATCTGTTCTTCAATGGATACCAGGTCCTCGGGGGTGAAGCTGCGTTCAAAATCAAAATCATAATAAAATCCGTTTTCTATAGCCGGGCCAATGCTCACTTTTGCTGTAGGAAAAAGTTTCTTGACCGCCTCGGCCATAACATGGGCTGCACTGTGGCGCAAGATTTCTAATCCCTGCTCGCTGTTGGCCAGGATAGGCTCAACTTGACGGCAGTCAGAAGGGACCGGTGCTGTAAGATCTACGAGGCGGTTGTCGCATTGGCAGGCAACAGTCTGTTTCAGCTTTTTGCCGCTTACCGCCCGGGAAAGGATTTCTTGGCAGGTCTGTCCCTCGGTGACGTCTATCATATGGCCCAGGCAATCAACCTGATGCACGTCCGAAGCCTCCGTTGGTATGGTGTCTGAAAGCAAATAGGGAGGCCGGGGCCTCCCTAACTGCATAGATCTGTAAATGGTAGGCGCGAGGAGATTTGAACTCCTGACCCCTTGCGCGTCAAGCAAGTGCTCTACCCCTGAGCTACGCGCCTTTGCAGTGACGCTTTCCTTAGCAGGCCTCTCCCCTGCCTGTCAAGTGAAAAGGGCACGGACTATGAAAAAATTGATCTATGCCTTTTTAAACGCATGCAAGATGCCAGACCAAAATGCCTATTGTCGCCTGATTGTTTTCCATGTTAGCCTCAACCCATTCTGCTGCTGCTGGTGGTCATATTGGAGCGGCTCTTATGGAGGTTCATTGGTATGCGAGTAGGACAGGAAAAACCACAGATCGTCTTTGTGACATCGGAAATATTTCCCTTCTCCAAGACCGGGGGGCTAGGGGATGTGATGGGGATTTTGCCCCTGGTCCTTCATGAACAAGGGGCTCAGGTGGCGGTGATCACACCGTTTTATGGCCGAATGTCCACAGCAGACTACCAAATACGCCTTTTGGTGGAAAACTGCCCAGTGGGCTATCCATGGCCGGAGGTCACAGCCGATATCTATGTTGCTGATTTTCATGGTTTGCCCATTTATTTTGTCGATCGGCCCGAGTATTTTGATCGGAAGAATTACTATTGTACATATCACGGCGAGTACTTCGACAATTGCGAACGATATATCTTTTTCTGTCGGGCAGCCGTGGCCTTGGCCCGAAAGCTGGGTGTTCCGCCCAAGATTATGCATGCTCAGGACTGGCATTCCTCATTGGTGCCGGCCTATGTGCATTACGCCCGTCGGCTTGACCCTTTCTGGCATCAAACCCAGACAGTGATGACGATTCACAATCTGGCCTTTCAGGGCCAATATTCCGCTCGCCTGTTCTGGGAGAGCGGGCTGCCTTCTGAGGCCTGGCATATGCACGGGGCAGAGCACTACGGATCATTTAATATGCTCAAAGCCGGGATTGCTTACGCCCGGCGGATTACTACGGTCAGTCCGACATACGCCCGGGAAATTGTCACGCCTGAATTCGGCTGCGGTCTGCACGGGATTTTAACCCACAGGCAAGGCGATCTTCGGGGCATTTTAAATGGCGTGGACTACTCTTTCTGGGATCCCAGGCATGATAAGTTTCTCATGTATCCTTATTCCCCGGAAAATATGCAGGGCAAGGAGGAATCCAAAAAGACCCTGCTCTATCTCATGGGCTTTCACCCCAGGTTCATTTCCCGGCCGGTTTTAGGTTTTATTGGCCGTTTGCGGGAGCAAAAAGGTATCGATATCCTTTTAGAGATTATCGATGAGCTTATGGCCATGGACGTAGGCCTTATTGTGCTGGGGGAAGGGGATTTGAGCATAGAGACCCACCTGGCCAATCTCGTAGAGCAATATCCAGGCCAGTTGGCGGCATGTATCGGCTATACCGAGGAAAAATCCCATCAGATCATGGCTGGGACGGACATTTTCCTTATGCCTTCCAGGTACGAACCGTGCGGTTTGACCCAGCTGTACAGTTTACGCTACGGGACTTTGCCTGTGGCCTCCCAGGTAGGTGGTCTTTTGGATACAGTCATTGGCTATCCGGCTCAGGGCTGTACCGGATTTACCTTCAATCCCATTTCAGGACAAGCCCTGCTGCAGGCCATCCAGCAAGCAGTCCGCATATGGAAGGATGATGAGCAGTGGCGACAAATGCAATACCGGGCCATGCATCAGGATTTTTCCTGGCAGCGATCGGCCCGGGAATACCTGAGCGTTTACAGAGAGATCGGGCTTTCGTAAGGGATATAATTGAAGGCGGTCGGGAATGGAAATAGACATCATCACATGAGGGACAAAGATGCATGAACTCAGTTTGGGATATACCTTGCAAGACTACGTGACCGGCGAAGAAGTCGAAGCAACCACCTACGAGGATATCCGCCAGGATATTGCCAGGTTTTTGGTGGAGGAAAAGGGGGTGCCCAAGGAGGCCATCCAAACCAAGGTCAGGGCCACGGCATTGATCGAGGGAAGGACCTATGTCCAGCAAATGGATATGGCTATCGGCCAGGACCCGGCAGACCCGATTATGGCAGTGAAGTTTTGTGCCGGACAAATTGAGACCTACGCCAGACAAGTCCTGGCCGCATCCAGGCTGTTAACTCAGGGACCATCTCGACTGGCGGTGGCCACCGACACTCGAAAAGCCCTGATCTTACAGGTCGCGGACGGCCAGCTGCTACGTGAGTGTTCCTACTCTGATTTGCCCAATTGGGAGGAAATGCAGGAGCTGACTAAGACTGTCCCAGTGTATGCCCTGTCCGAAGACAAAAAGGCCAAGGAAGGGCGTTTGCTCTTTGCCTTGAGTGAATTGAGCTGTTCCTGCTCTCAGGAGTCGTGTTCCCAGGCGGATAAAAAGTGAGCTCACAGGTCTTCCCGGTCCATGAACCGAAAATTGATGGCTTCGGCCAGATGGTTGACGGTCACGTTTGGCGCATTCTCCAGATCTGCAATTGTCCGCCCGATGCGCAAAATTCTGGTATGGGCCCTGGCAGACAGGCCGAGTTTGTGCATGGCCTGTTCCAGAAAATCGTGTTCGGCGTCGGTGATCCGGCAGCATTCGTGCAACCATCGTCCGGACAGTTCGGAGTTGGCGGCAAAGGGAAGATCTTGATATCTATTGGCTTGAATAGTTCTGGCCGCGACAATGTTTGCCCGCATAGAGGCAGAATCTTTGGCGCTCTTTACCTCTTTTAAGTCCCTGTAAGGCACGGCCGGTACATTGACCTGCAGATCAATTCGGTCCAGCAACGGTCCGGACAGGCGTGATCTGTAGCGTTGGACCTGAGACGGGGTGCAGGTGCAGGTATGAAACTCATCGGTCAAGTAGCCGCATGG
>CAYZLB010000017.1:0-32159 GCA_964479235.1 uncultured Desulfohalobiaceae bacterium | reverse complement strand
GTTCTTGTTCGGTTGGAGGGCATCAAAGATCCTGGTCTTTCGATGAAGCCATACAGCGAGTACACCTGTTCTTAAGTATCGGTAACGATTTCGAGATTGCTTCGGCGAAGACGTCTGTCCAAGACTCCTCGCAATGACGGCCAATGAGCGTTACCGTTATCTATGATCGCTTGTACTCGGGCAGTCATGGACGAGAACAAATTTGCCGTGCCTCAAGGAGATGTTGGGGCTTTTGCTTTGCAGTCAGGGTTTTTCTGGGAATAAACAAAGGAGGATTATATTGTGGCCAGAGAGGACATGTACATACAAGAGACTGAGGAGATCAAGGCCGTCATTCCTCGATGTACGGTATGCCGTCTGGGCCTGGCTCAAGACAATGAGCCGTATATTGTTCCGGTCTGTTTCGGATTTGATGGTGACAGCCTGTATATTCACACTGGAACATATGGACGGAAGATTTCGTTTTTTGAAGCCAATCCCAGGGTATGTTTTGAATTTGAGGATAATGTCCGGGTGGTTGCGGATTCGGACAAGCCCTGTGCCTGGAGCATGGCCTACACAAGCGTCATTGGTACCGGCCGGATCAGGGAACTGCACACAGAAGACGAGAAGGTGAGCGGCCTGAACCAGATCATGAATCATTATTCGGGCAAATCCTGGATCATGCCCAGGGAGAGACTTGATTCAGTCCGGGTTTGGGCCGTGGATATTGAGTCCCTGGAAGGTAAAAGAAATAAGAAATAAGCAAGGTTCCCATGACCTTTTCAGAGCGTGTTTTCTGCGGGCAATTGCAGATTGTGTTCAGCCCGGATATTGGGCCTGAGGTGTGCTCTCAGGCCCAATATTTGCACCCAGAATACTGCATTGCGGTTCGAGGCAGGATCACAAAGCGGCTGGCAGGAAAGGAAAATCCCCATATCGAGACTGGAACCATTGAGCTTATGGTTACCGAACTCACCGTACTTTCTGAATCCGAGGCCTTGCCTTTTTCAGTCTCGGAAAAATCTATGCTCGCGGGAGCGGCCCCCAGCGCAGGGATAGGTCAGGTGTCCGAAGATCTGCGCTTGCAATACCGTTACCTGGACATGCGCCGTCAATTCATGCGGGACAACCTCGTGCTCCGGCACCGCATCTTCAAGTGTATCAGGGACTTTTTGGATCAAAAGGGTTTTCTGGAAATTGAAACGCCGATGCTCACGGCCAGCACCCCTGAAGGGGCCCGGGACTACCTGGTCCCCAGTCGGGTTCATCCTCAGAATTTTTACGCTTTACCCCAGTCGCCGCAGTTATTTAAACAGCTGCTCAAGAAACGATTTGCGGTTGCTGACGGCGACGTGCTGATCATGGTTGCTGATCCATCGTATGAACAGTTTGCCGGGACCCTGTTTGCCAATGTCACCGGGCAGCCTGCCCTGTATCTGCCGCCGGCAACCGGATCAGAAGCAGCAGGATGTCAGTTGGCCGGAGCAAGGCGCAGCGACCCCATGCTGCTTTCCCTAGGGGAACATATTCTCAATCTGCGGCAAGGAGGAAAGAGGTGATGGAGTTCGAAGCGGTCATCGGACTGGAGATTCACGTCGAACTGAGTTGCGCAACCAAGCTTTTCTGCGACTGTCCAAACCGGCCGGGGGATGAGCCAAACAGCAATACCTGCCCCACCTGCCTCTGGCCCGGGGAGGGGGTATAGAGGTTACAGATGAAAAAGGCCGGCCAAAGCGGCTGCGCATTCACCATATCCATATGGAGGAAGACGTTGCCCGTCTGGTACATGAAATGGAAGGCCGGGTGCCCATCAGCCTGGTTGACTTCAACCGAGCAGGCGCCCCCCCCTGGTGGAGATCGTTACAGAACCAGACTTCCGCTCGCCTGGTGAGGCTATGGAATTTTTGAAGGCCCTGCGTACCCAGGTGCGGTATGTGGGTGCATCCGAATGCAGTATGGAAAACGGTACCATGCGCGCTGATGCCAATATATCCATCCGTCCCAAAGGGAGCGATCAGATGAATACGAAGGTGGAGGTCAAAAACATGAACTCCATCCGGCATGTAGGCGAGGCCATTGGTTTTGAAATAGAACGACAGAGTACGGCAGTCAGGACAAAGGAGACAGTGGAGCTGCATACCCGGCTTTGGGATCCGGATAAAAAGGCCACGGTCATGATGCGGGCCAAGTTTGAAGGTCCTTGTGTACCGGATCCAAAGGTTCCGTCCATTGAACTGTCCCCGGAATATGTCCAGTCCCTGCGTTCCCGGCTTCCGGAGATGCCTGCTGTCCGGGCCGAACGCTTTATGTCCCAGTATGGGCTATCCAATGAGGAAGCCGTGTTTTTGAGCTCGGATCCAGAAGTAGCCAATTATTTTGAAGTCCTGATTGCAGATGTGGATAAAATCCGGAAAGGGCAGAAAAAGGCCCTGGGCTTTCTCGGACAGGTTATGCAGGCCTCAAAGGGCAAGGCCAACCCGAAAGTCGTCCAGGAGCTTTTGAACAAGAAACTGGGGACGAATTAACACTCCGGAGATTATGAATCAAGGGCATCAGCCTGGTCAGGGCCTTTTCTGTCTGGTCAGGCCCAAATAAATGGCAGTCAAGGCCAGGCCTGCGCCCATGATTTCGATGATCTCAGTTGGCCGGGCAAAGAAGAGAATGTCCCAGATAAAGGCCAGTGCGGGCTGTAAAAGAATGATCAATCCGGCAACCGAGACCTGGACCCGGGGCAGGGCGGTGGAGATCAGGATCCAGCCCACCATTTGGGAAAAAAAACCATAGCCAAGAAGAGCAGCCAGACTGATCTGGTCCGGGATGACAAAGGATTCTCCGGCCAGTTGGAGCTGCGTTCCCATGATCAGGGCCGTGGCCAGAGAGAGAAGGGCCATATTGACCACAACTGCGCCAAAGGACTTTTGGGTCTGTAAAAAACGAACCAGAAGGAGATAGGCAGCGTAGGCAAGGGCTGTGAGCAGACCGTAGAAGACGCCCCAGCGCCAGTCCGGACCAAAGGAGTTCCATCCCGGGCTGACCAGCATGAACAGACCGAGCATGGCCAGGCAGACGGCCAGGATAAAGCGTATGGTCAGCCGCTCAGAGAACAGGAAGAGTCCGAATCCAGCCATGATAAAGACTTGAAAATTGGACAGGACTGTGGCCAGACCAGGACCTACACCATGGATGCTCTTGTGCCACCAGGTCAAATCCAAAGCAAAGTCCACCCCGCAAACCAAGGCCATATACAGGCTTTTGCGGGTCAGGTCCCGAAAAAAGCCTCTGGCCAGGGCAAACAGGAGCAGAAAAATTCCCCCAAAAAAAACTCGGTAAAATCCGGCAGTGATTGGGCCAACAGCAGCCAGCTTGACGAATACGGCTGAAAAACTGATGAGGGTGGCCCCAAGGGTCAGGGTCAGGACAGCCTTCCAGTCAACGGGCAGTGGTGTATGCATAGGGCAGCGGTCTCCAGCTGTGGTGTGCTCAAACTATGCCCTATGCCTGATATTTCACCGTTCGTAAACCCGGCGGGGATGCACAAAAGTTATATTTCGCAGTGTGCATTTAGTTTTCGGAGTCTTCAAATCTGGTAAATCGTTTTCCCCGTTGAAATGTATATGCTTCCTCTGAAAATGGTTGCGTTGCACTTGGTGCATTGCATAGAACCTTCCGTATCACAATGAGTGATCATCTTGAATGAACAATGGAATAAGTATATTCTGCCGACTGTCAACCCTGGTCTCGGGGACAAGGATGCAAACCGACGTATTTATCGATCACGTTCGTTGTTCAGGTTGCGGGAGCTGCATTGAGCTGTGTCCCCGGATATTTGCCTGGGATGCGGCAGAAGAAAAGGCTGTGGTTTTTGATGGGGCAGGTGCGTGTGCTGATTTGGAAACAGCGGTCAGTACCTGCCCGCAGGATTGCATTTTTGTTACCTGGCCCGAGCCCACTGCGGGGACTGAGGGAGGGCTCGGGTGAGAGGGGCCGGCTTGGTCAAAAGATCTCGCCAATTGGTTCCCAGCCGTCTGTTGGCCAGATGCTCCAGGGTATGTTCGACCTGTAGATTGAGTTTCTGATTGCGGACGATCCTGGAGATCCCGATCTTACATGAAGGGCAGCTGACCAGGATATGTTGTATGTTTTCCTCCTCAACCTGGGAAGTGAGGGCATTGGTCTTTCGTTTACGGAGCTGGTTGTAGATGCTGGGTGAGGTCAAGGCCCCAAGGCCGCTTTCAGCGCAGCAGTGAGGAGAGACGACCACCCTGTCTCCAGCCACTGAGGCCATGTGCCGGGCATAGATGGACGCAGCCTTGTCCTGGGCCACATGACTCCAGGCTGCATGACAGGATGAATGGTAGACAATGCTCTGCTCCTGATCCAAAGGTGGGGTGTGTTTTTGCATGAATGGATGCAGGTATTGAAAGACATCCTGGATCTGTACAGGTTCTGCTTCTTCGACTTTCAGGTCCAAATACTCCAGCCCGCCCCGGCAGGTGCCGCAGGAAGTTACAATGGTATCTATGCTCACCCCTGCCTGTCTGGCTTGATCCAGGGCATCGTGCAAAGCATCCCGGGTTTGTTCCTGAAGGGAGGCAAAGCTTTTGGAACACCCTGCGGCTAAAAGAGGATACCCGCAGCAGAGGTGTTCCAAGGGAAGTGCTGTGTAGAGGCCGCAATCAGCGAGCAAGGTAATGGCGGCCAGGCCAATGTCAGGGAAGAATAACCCTCCTCCACAGCCGGGAAAATAGAGCACACCTCGCTTGGATTGCCTGGAAGGGGTCAAGGGTTTAATAAGGTAATAATCATTGTCCGGCAGAATGTCGTGCAGGTTGCGGGTGTTCAGCTCCGGCCCCAGACCCTGCAAAACAGGATTGTCCATTCGTCGCCGCCAGAAAGAGGGTATAAAGCGCACGGCCTTGTTCTGCAGGTTTTGGCCCACAGCCATCGCCTTGACCATCCGGGGCAACCGCTTTGGCCCTCTGGTCAGATAGGAAAGGACTTTCGACTTTAATGGATGTCCGCCCTGGCCTTCATCTTCCAGGTAGGATCTGACCTGCAGAGTGACTTCCGCACTGTTGATCTTGACCGGGCATATGGAAAAACATTTGCCGCAGGCAGTGCAGTATTCCATGAGTTCCCGCAGTTTACCCAAGGCATAGGGATCGATGATGTTGACAGTCTTTTGGGTGTAGACCAGGGCCTCCAGAATAGCTCCCAGACTGAGATTTTTGTTTCGCGGATGGTGCAGAAAACCTTTTTCCGGATAGAACATCGGACAGACCTGCTTGCATTTGCCGCACCTTGTGCAGGTCCTGATGTGCTCTAATTGTTCGACCAACAGTTCCTTGTTCGGCAGATCGGTATGTCGCTCTACATCGTCGATCAGCCGATCCCAGGACAGGGTATAGGGGACTGCGGCAGTCTCTTTTGTCTGCAATTTGTCAGGGTTGAAGATGTTGTTTGGATCGATGTGCTGTTTGTAGGCTTTGAGGGCCTCTATTTTCTTCATTTCCAGATAGCGGATTTTGGTGATCCCTATGCCGTGTTCTCCTGAAACCTGCCCTCCAAGATCCATAACCCGGGTAAATATTTTGTCCACCAGCTCTTCCGCCTCCCGGACCTTGGCCTGATCGTTGGCCTGGACCGGAATGTTGACATGGCAATTGCCGTCCCCGGCGTGCATGTGGTTGGCTACTTCCAGGCGGTTGGTGAACAGATCATTGACCTGGGTGCGCAGGGTGAAGGAAAAGTCCGGATTTTTGGATATGGCTTGGCCAAAGAAACGGTGGATGTCCTCTTCCAGTTCAGCCTCTGAACATTGCTCGGTTCCAATTGTGTGACTCAAGATGTTCCGACAGCGCTGCTGTTCACCTTGTACTGTCTTGTGATCCAGATTCAGACCGTGCAGGGAGGTGACATAGTCAAGGGTACGGCTGTAGGCCCGAGCCAGAATTTCCAAATTCAAGGATTGCAAAAAACCGGTAAATTCTGGAATAGCTGCAATGGGAATGACCACGTCCTCGTTGATCTTGAAACCATTGGTCCGTTTGGATATGGCGCTGAGCTTATGCCGGTCCTCCCAGAATTTTTCTCCCTCGGCGGCATCAGCGGCCAGGGTGACGAAGACATCGGAATAGAGCTGGGTCAAATCCACAATCGTCCAGGCTGTTTCCTCCAGAACCCGTTTGCTGTTCCCATCCAGGCGGACCAGCAGAACAGATGCCGGCAATCCGGTATGGTTCTTTGACTTTGGTTTGTAATCAATGGCCTGAATGTATCGGCGGTCGAATTCTTCCAGCGCGGACATGGTCACTGTTGTGTCTTGACTGCGAATCCGGTCCCGCATGCGGACCAGATCCTGAATGATATGCACGGCGCTTTCCATGCCCGGACCGTAAAACTCCAGACACAGGGTCTGGGAATGTTCCAGGATCGGGTGGAGGACAAAAGTTGCTTCAGTGATGATCCCGTCCACGCCTTCTTTTTGCACCCCGGGAAGACCTTGGAGATGCTTGTCGGTCACATCCTTACCCAGGTCTTTACCTCGTATTTCATTCCCTTTCAGGCAAACCGTTTCCAGGAGATGGCCGGAGTCGTCACGGACTTCAAAGACAGCCGTATCCTCCGGATGGATCTTTAATTCCGGGTGATTTTGGCGCTGGACGTGAACAATATCCCCACTGGGCCTAACCATGGTGTAGGCGGCCAGGTTGTCCAGGGTGGTTCCGTATTCAAAGGCATAGGGACCACCGGCGTTTTCGGCAATATTTCCACCCAGGGACGATGCAGCCTTGGATGCCGGATCCACAGTAAAAAGCAGGCCGTGGTCTGCAGCTGCCTGGGCTGCCTGGGCAGTGATCACTCCGGTCTGGGTTCGTAGCCGCCTGGACTGGGTATTGATTTCAAAAATGGTCTTGAATCTGGACAGGCTGAGAATAACCGAGCGGCGCAAAGCGGGCAGGGCACCACCGGTCAAACCGGATCCTCCACCCCTGGGAACGATGGAAAAACCAAGCTCGTTGGCCAGGCGGACAGTATGCCGGATCTGGTCAGTGTTTTCCGGAAACAGAACCAAAAGAGGGAGTTCCATGATCAGGCCGGTGGCGTCTGTACAGGACTGGAGCAGGGTATGGGGGGATTGGACGACATTTTCGTCCGGCATATAGGTTTTGCATCTGGTGCGGATTGTGTCCCGCAAGGCAGTCAAGCTTTCTTGCTCCTGCCAGAAACTGTTCAGGCCTTGGTACAAGAGGGTGACAATACTGCCTGGGTGTTGATCCGCCTGCTCGGAAAGGCCGGCAGAGACATTTTTCCTGACCACTTCCGGATGAACAAAGGGATTGCTGCGAACCATGAAGGCCTCGGCAGCCAGATTCAGGGCCAGATCCCGGCTTTTTTCCGTCCAGGTTGCCGTATCCTGTTCAGAAAGTTGTAAGACTGCACTAAGCAGACGATCCCTGGAGATATTTATGTGCGGTGTGCGGGTGGACATTTTTTTTCGTGGTTCACACCGGAATTTTTTCCGGTGGTTACAATTGTGGGCACTGGAAACGATGCTGCGAATTCTTTTACCTGCTCACGTATCTGTTTTATCACCGTTTCATTGGTCGATGACTCAAGAGCTGCCTGGATCCAATGGGCAATGGAAGCCATGTCGGCTTCGGTCATGCCCCGGGTGGTTACCAGGGGAGTACCCAGGCGGATGCCGGAAGTGACCGTGGGCGGAGCTGGATCAAAGGGGATGGCATTTTTATTTACTGTAATGCCGACCTGATCCAGGACAGTTTCCGCTTCTTGACCTGTCAGTTTGTTCTTTCGCAGATCCAGGAGCAGAAGGTGGTTGTCCGTTCCACCGGTGAGCACGGAAAAACCGGCTTGCTCCAGGCTGTGGGCCAGGGCTTTGGCGTTGGCAATGATCCGGCCCTGGTAGGTCCGGAAGTCATTGCTCATAGCTTCTTTAAAGGCCACGGCTTTGGCTGCAATGATATGCATCAGTGGACCGCCCTGCATGCCGGGAAATATTCTTGAATTAAGAGTCCGTCCATACTGGTTGGAACTGAGGATGAATCCGCCCCTGGGACCGCGCATGGTTTTATGGCTTGTGGAGGTGACAAAATGCGCTTTTCCAATGGGCGACGGATGGAGATCGGCGGCCACAAGTCCGGCGATATGGGCCATATCGGCCAACAGCAAGGCCCCGCACTCATCGGCAATGGACCTGAAGGCCTGAAAATCGATGTGGCGTGGATACGTGCTTGCTCCGGCTATTAAAAGACGTGGCTTGTGCTCCAAGGCCAGGCTGCGGATGTGATCGTAGTTTAGGGTATGTGAGTCCGGATCTACACCATAGGTGACGGTATTGTACATCATACCGGAAAAATTGACCTTGCTCCCGTGAGTCAGGTGTCCTCCATGGGCCAGATCCATGCCCATCACCGTTTCCCCAGGCTGGATAGCTGCAAAATAGACAGCCATATTGGCCTGGGAGCCGGAATGGGGCTGAACATTGGCATATTCGGCCCCAAATAAAGTACAGACCCTGTCTTTGGCCAGATTTTCCACCACGTCCACGTTGGTGCAGCCGCCGTAGTAGCGGCGGCCGGGGTAGCCTTCAGCGTATTTGTTGGTCAGACAGCTTCCTGAGACCTGGCGTACAGCAGCTGAAGCCAGGTTTTCAGAAGCAATAAGGTCAATGGTGTTTTGTTGCCTATGTTCCTCGTCGGCTATGGCCTGCCAGATTTCTGGGTCAAGTAGCTGTAAATTTTGTCCATTCATAGGTGATAGCACATATATGGTTTTGGGTTTTCACAACAGATTTTTGAGAACAGAAGGAGAGTGATGGTATATATGGTCAGAAGCTCTTTCTTTTGCTGCCAGGAAAAGAAATCAGGTCTGAATGCATACGCAACACGTTATACTATGCTCACGTTAGCCCCTGATTTCATAGCTTTCTGACCAAGGGTGATACATGGGTGCTGTCCCGGCCAAGGAGTATTTTGTTTTGGATTTGTGTCTAGACCAGAAGGCCAAAAGTGTCAAATGAGTACCGGAAACAATTGAATATAACACCATGAAATTGCATTTAAAATTTCCATAACAGTCAAACATGGAGATATGAGTTGCATTTTTTGTAAAATGTTGTCCAAGAATTTAAGGAAAACATAACGCTACAGCGTAAGCTCGGTTTTTTTTATTCATGTTCGCGGATGCGGGAATCCAGTTTTTTTGGGGACGGTCATGACAAGTCAGTCTTTCCCCTGGATTGCCCGGGGAGCCGGATTGCGATTTGTACAAAAATCTGGGCCGGGCAATGACGGACAGGAAGATCGCGGGTATTCCAGGAAGTCGTTTCTATCAAAAAACATTCATTCAAACCACGATTCAAAATCTGTTCCTGCGGTTACCAATGCATGCGTAGAATCTCGACAGTCAAAAGTTCTTACATAGTTAGTTGTTTTTGTTGACGATTATCGAAGGCCAACCCGGAAATTACAATATCACCCTATCTTATTGATTTTATTCTTATAACCGTGAACCTGGAACCCGCAAGGTAGAATAAAAGTTATTCTTTTTCCTTGGCCGAGGAATCAAACCCTATCTTATCGAAGATCTTTTGCTTGATCTGAGCGTCGAAAGTCTTCCATTTCAGTTTTTTATACTCTTCGCCCTTGCCTCCGGTCAGGAAATTCACTGGGATTTGAAACCCCCCGGCAGAGTGCTTTCCTCCTCCGTAGTGAGCGCCGGTAGGATCCTGTCCCAAGGCTCCCTTCAAAAAATTGTCAGGATCAAGGGTCAGCTTGGAAGTCCGCATGGATCCGATGATGGACTCTTCTTGATCCGGTCCTTGAACCAGTCCATAGACAATGGCTGTGTGGACGTTTTCTTCGGTGACTAAAAAATCGGCGGCCTGGGGGATTGCGTCCCGGTCGTCACTGCGCAAATAGCCAATCCCGGCAATGGATACGCTTTCGGCAATAACCCTCTCTTCCAGAGCTTTTTGAATTATTTCCATCGTTTTTTTGGATCTGGCCTGGCTCATGATCTGCTCCAGAATGTCGGCTTCCCGGTAACGGCTCAAAAAAGCTGCGGCACAAAAATCCGCCGGACCCGCCCGCATGAAGTTGTTCGTGTCGGTAATGATACCGTGCATCAGGGCGGTGGCCATTTTGACGTGTTCTTCGTGCCCGGTATCCAGTTCCAGAAGACCTTGTTCCAGATATTGGGCATACATGGTGGCTGTGGATCCTATGGTCCTGATGTCGCAGAATTCGGCCTTCATGCTGGATTGGGGTTCATGGTGGTCCAGGATCATGAGCAATGGGACGTTGGCTTTTTCCAGGGCCTGCGTGATTTGACGGGCCGTTGTCCCCTGGTGGTCGACAAAGACGGCTCCGGTATATGTGCTTACGTCCATTGAACGCTGAAAAGGGTGCAGCTTTATGCCCAGCAGGTTAACTAAGGCCAAATTTTGCTGATGACTTATGGCTCCGCTGTAGACAATATCTGCTTCTATTGAGTAGCTTTGGCTGATAAGCTGATGGGCGTAGGCAGCAGATATGGCGTCCGGATCCGGGAAATCCTGCATGATAATGACATGACGCTCTCCCTGATGGCTGTCCAGGATATGTTGAAATTTCTGGAGACGTTCTTTCACTGTCTGGCCCTGTGAACATTCAGACTTTGCTGATTGGGTCATGGCGGATCCTTTTTGATTGTGTATGTCTCGTGAACTTATGTAAGAACTTTGGCTGGTCAAGATAAAATTTTATTCTCAAACACAGGATACGCTGAGTATGATTGGCAGGTCAAGGAAGGTTGCAGAGGGATAAGGCTGAAATATCAATATTTGTTAGCGGTTGGAGAACATATATGCGGGTACTTATCTGCGGAGCCGGCCGGATAGTGGTCGAAGTGCTCCGACGTCTGGGACAAAATTGGGAGGTGACGGTCGTTGATCTCAATCAGGAAAGATTGGACCGTCAGGACTTGAGGGTATAAAGGGATAGACATATGAGTAAGGGCTTTGATTTAGGCAGCGTGCCCCTGTTTCAGGGGCTGCCGGAAAAACAGATTCTGGAGTTGCAGGATGTGAGTCAGGAGGTGACGTTTGACAAGAACCAGACTATTTTCAGCCAGGAAGAGCAAGGGAACGGATTTTATGTGGTGGTCAACGGACGGGTAAAGGTATACAAGCTCTCCCTGGATGGTCGGGAACAGATTCTGCATGTTTTCGGTCCAGGTGAACCCATCGGCGAAGTCCCGGTCTTTGCCGGGGATACCTTTCCAGCTCATGCTTTGGCTCTTGAGCCCTCCAAGTTGCTTTTCTTCCCCCGGGAGCGTTTGCGGTCGTTGTTTGAGGAAGATCCGTCCCTGGCCCTGAACATGTTGGCTGTGCTGGCCGGACGTCTTCGCGAATTCACCCGTCTGGTGGAGGATCTGTCCCTGAAAGAACTGCCCGGCAGACTGGCCTCCTATCTGGTTCAGCTCCAGGACGCCCAGGGAGGCAGGGATCAGGTGAACCTGGAAGTCAGCAAAGGAACACTGGCCAAGGTTCTGGGGACTTCTCAGGAAACTTTGTCCAGAGTCTTGAAACGGATGAATGAAGCGGGCATAATAGAAGTTGACAAACGGCGAATCACCATTATCCGGGATGGTGATCTGGAAGACTTGGCTGAAGGCTATATATCCTTGAGCTGATAAAATGAAATGAGTATGCAATGTATGCCAGCATTATCCAGATCGTTACAATTCTGAGCACATATTTTCCTCACCTGCAGGCTGTTTATATCTTCGGCAGTTGGGGAACAGATGAAGCATGGCCTGACAGCGACGTGGATGTGGCTGTGCTCTTGCATCAAGAAGAAGCCAGAGAATCTGGTTCCTTTGCTCTCAGCGATGCAAAATATGAGCTAGAGTTAATTTTGGGTAGAAATGTAGACTTGATTAATCTTCGACAGGTGGATACGGTGCTTCAAAAAGAGGTTGTGAGCACAGGAAAAAGATTGTACTGTGGTGATGAATATGCCGCAGATTTTTTTGAGATGCTGACATTATCCTTCTATCAGAAGCTGAATGAAGAACGTGCCCAAATTGTACAAGAAATTATAAACAGCGGCAGGATATATAATAGTCCATGAATGACGTTATCCTGAACAAAAAAGAGAGCATAGAGCGTTGTATACACCAGGTCCGGATATATTATGGCCTGCACAGCGATCTTCCGTTTGAGGAAGATTATATGCGTCAGGACGCAATAGCCATTAATTTGCAGCGAGCATGTGAGCAGTGCATTGATTTGGCAAATTATATGATTAAGCTGAAAAAACTGGGTTTGCCAAAAGAAAGCCGGGATAGCTTTCAGCTGCTGTCCAGAAACAATATAATCCCTGCACAGCTCTCTGATAGACTGTGTCGAATGATCGGCTTCCGTAATACACTGGTGCATGAATATCAACAGTTGGACATTCAGTTGATGATAAGAGTTATTGAGTATCATTTGGATGATCTCATTGATTTCACGAACTATATCCTTGAGGAGGGGACATGAGTAAGAAAGTTGTCATAGATCAGGAAGAATGTATTGGGTGCGAGAGCTGTGTGGAGATCTGTCCCGATGTGTTTGCCTTTGATTCGGATGCGGAAAAGGCCTATGTGATTAAGCCGGAGGGCGGGCCGGAAGAGGATATCCAGGAGGCTATGGATTCCTGTCCCGTAGAATGCATTTCCTGGGAGGATTAGTCCAAAGAATCAAACCTAAATTTGTAGCAGTGAGAATATCACTTTCTGTATTGGCCCCCTGCTTCTTAACCTGGGATGGGGAGGCTCGGCGAAAGGGGAGGGGGCCAAAAAGTGAATGTTGGAATGAGGGCGGTATGTAAAATGTGCCGCCCGTTTTGGATTATCCGTTTTTGCGTGTCATTGTGCAACGATGGGGCTTGTCTCGAGTCCATAGCGCTTGAGTTTACGCCACGGTGAGACCCGGTCGATGCCCAGAATCTCGGCCGACTGGGTCTTGTTGTGCACTGTATGTTCAGAGGCCGAGGCGGTGATGATGATCACCTCCGTGGCTGGATACAGCTCCTTGCTTCGGCGCAGAAGGGTAAATTCATCAATGGATTCGTGTTCCAGGTCGATGATGACCACGTCGAACTCACTTTCTTCAATGGCTGTGAGTCCTTTCTCCTTGTTCAGACAGCAGGTTACTCCATAGCCCTCATCCTGCAGTTTGTGCTTGAGTTCCTGCATGGAGGAGGGATCGTCGGCAATGATTAAAATATCGATACCGTACATAGTGTTGGTCTCACGAGGAGAGGCGGCAGATATCCACCAGATCGTAATAGATAAGGGAAAGAATCACGGTCCAGCCCACAAAATGAAACAAGACATTGCCCAAGGGGTCCAGACTGGATTGAATAGTTTTCAGGGTGGCGCTGATCAGAAAGACGGTACTGACCAGGATGAGAACGGCCACTAAATGGGTGAAAAGGGACATAAAAAGATTTTTTTGTTCTCTGTAGGTGGTTGTGGTCCAGATCTGGATCAGGGTGGACCAGATAATGGGGATGGCCACAAAGTAGAGAAGGAGATTTTCTTCCTCCGGAAAGGTGTAGGCCACTTTGAATTCAAAATACCAGACCCCAAGGACAAAAATGGCCAGGTCTCGAAGGGCTACAAACAGGGCCAAGCCTTTGGTGGGGGGTGCACATCTTAAGGTCTGGGGCATGAAAACCACACTTGTATCTATTTCCGTGCAGCCTGGTAGCAGGTCCGCAGCTTGTTGACCCGACTCCGGTTTTTTCCGAGGTCGTAGTACCCGATTCTGGAAGCGGAACGGACCTGGATCTGCTCTTTGTCTTCCTCCAGATACAGTTCCAGATCATCGACAAAGCCGAAAACAGGAGAATGAAAAGTGGCCCACAGATAGCCATCTTGAACAGTCTGAATCGTTCCGCCGATCTTTTGTGCGCAGGCCTGCGCCCGGGCCCAGGCCTGGTCCACCTGATCATTGACTGTAAGGGGCTCGATCCAGGAGGGGTGGTCGGGAACCTGCTGGCTGGAGACGCATATCGGCCGTTCCGGGCAGTTCATAAGTTGTCCTTCAATCAGCCCGATCGGGGATTGGTGTCTGGAAACATAGCCCAGAAGCATCAAAAGCAGACAGATCAAAAGTCCAAAAAAAATGCTGTAATGAATAAGCGTGCGCACCATGTCTTTCGCCTTGTTGTTCGTCCATTGAAGGCAAATCAACCCCCCATGGGGAGCCTATTGGCTGGAAACATCAGGTAGAGGTTCGTTAACCAGTCCAAAGATTCAAAATAAAGGATCGCGGGGCCAGGGCTCAATAACCCTGCTTTTGGCCAACCGTATACCAGATCACTTTTTTTGTCCTTCCACCAGACAGTCCATACGTTCAAAAGAGTCCTGACCGCTGCGCAGATCTTTGATATCTGCAAATCCGGCGTGTTCCAGGTCATCCCTGACTTCAGCAAAGGTATAGGTGTCTCCGCCCCGGGTATTGGCCAGCATGTTCAGTGCAAACATGGCTCCAGCCGCAGGCTGGGTCCTGGTCTCATCCATGATGTGGTCCCGGATCAAAACCCGGCCTCCTGGTTCCAGTGCCCTGTATATCTTGGCAAATAACTCCCTGTTTTCTTGTCGACTGTTTTGATGAATGATAGCTGAGAGCAGGGCCAGATCACATCCAGAAGGAATCTCTTGGGTATAAAAATCGCCGGCCACAAACTGCACCCTGTCCAGCAAACCCTGCTCGGCGATGAATTCTTTGCTCAGAGGGATGACTCCTTCCAGGTCGAAAATAACGGCCTGCAAACTGGGATTGGCCTGGAGAAAGGCAATGGTGTAGACACCAGATCCCCCTCCGATATCCAAAAGGCGGGAAGCAAAGGATGCATCGTAGTCGGAAGCAATCTCCCGGGACAGCTCTCGACCAACAACATGCATGGCCCCAATAAAGGCTTCTTGTTCTGCAGATTGTAAGTTGGTAACATGCTGCTGGTGAGGATTTTTACCCCGGCGTACGGTCTCTGTCAGATAATGCCAATTGTTCCAGGTATGGGCCAGGTGTCTGGCCATGGGCAGAAGCGTTTGTTGGTGATCACTTGACAGGAATTTGCCGGATTCTGTTGGACGATAGCGGTCTGATTCGTCCTTGGATACAAAGTCCAGGGTGACAAGGCAATCAAGGACTCGGGTCAAGGCCCGGGTGTCCAGTCCAAGGTCTTGGGCTAGATTTTGAGCCGTATCTGGAGAACGGTCCAAAGCGGTAAAAAGATCTAGTTCACAGGCGGTAAGCAGAGTCCGGCTGGACATGAACTGGCGAATAGGGGTCAAGACATCCTGGGTCTTTGGCATATGAATTCTCCTTCTAAGTTGACCTGCCCTTGCAGTTGATCGAGATAAAAATGGTCTTCTGTCAAGGCAGTAATCTAGCCGGGCGGATTGACTGTGGTCAAGCAGGCCCAACTGCTGAGATTACTCTCGAAAGTCGTTTTCCTCGTTGAAACCAGGAACAATAGGCATCGACCAAATGGTGATTTGCTTCATCCTCAACAGGTGGCTGTATGTTGAAAACATTTCAGAAGATCGTCAAGCAGATTCAAGGCCTGCCGGAGCGGGAATTTCAAACCGGCCGGACTCAGGAACAGGCCCTGGAGCATATCCACTCCATTCGTTCCGGGTCAGGAAATAAAGAACAGCTGTATTCCTATCTCTATTCCCATGATCCTGATATCCGCCGAACTGCGGCCCAGGCGCTGAAAGATACATGGCAGGGTGCGCGGAATGCAGCCGATACTCAGATAATGTCCATGTGCTTGGCTGACACATCGGCAATAGAGCAAGTTCATATCCGCCAATTTGTCACCGATTGGGAAGCACAGACTTCCCTTGCTCCTGGTGCCTATTGGACTCCAGTGGTCCTGGCTGGTCTGGTGGAGCAGGGAGTTGGGGCTCAAACAACATTGTATGCCCTGGCCAGGGACAGAGAGCGAAGCGTGAACACGAAGGTACTGGCCCTGTGGGCTATTGGACTCATTGGGGAACAAGAAAGTCATCTGTTGTCTGAGGTGTATACAAAACAGGCCAATCAAGGGATGCAACAGGCCGTGGTGCAAGCCCTTCGGTTTTCCGGTCCCGTTTGTGTGCCCGATCTGTGTGCCCTTCTGGAGCAGGAACAGGACGAAGATCTATGTCTGGAACTGGCCCTGGCTCTGGGATGGATGGGCAGTGATGCGGTGAGTAGTTTGAAACAACTCCTTGGGTCTGAAAAGCGCATTGTCCGGGAATATGCCGGGCTGGCCCTTTTGGCTGCAGCTGATCCAGATGGGTGGAAGCTGCTTTGGCCACTGAAGGCCAGCCAAAAAAACGGAAGACTCAAAGCACTGATCAATGAAGCAATTATTGCCCTGAGAGGCAATGCTGCCTCCTGGGAAGAGCTCTCGAGCTTTGATGGAGCTGCGCGGTTGTGCACTGAACAGCGGATTCTGACGGCTTTGAACAGGGTGGACAATGACCTATTGTTCATTATTTTTGTCTCCATGTTGGCTCATGTTTCTGGTCAGGATAGAGTGCCTGCACTGCAGAAAATAATCCATGGAACAAAAGATGATTACCTTATGTTCCAGGCGGATCAGGTCTTGGGTGCCTGTGGAGCCAATTCTGAACTTGAGTCCATGCTTGGGCAAGGCAATACCTTTATGCGGACCTACGCCTGTTTGGCATTGCTTGCATCTGGTTTTCCAGTTATGCAGTCTCTGGCCCGGAGCTGAGGAGATAGAGGTCAGCTTTGGCTTTGGCAAATCTGACATGTTTTTTGAGGCAAAGCGTAGGCAAAAAAATAAGGATTGTTAAAAAAATGCACAGGAAAAATTTGCGCAATATTGCCATTATCGCCCATGTAGATCACGGGAAAACGACTTTGGTGGACGCCATGTTCCGTCAAAGCGGGCTGTTTCGCGAAGGCCAGGAAGTCGCCGAACGATTGATGGATTCTATGGATCTGGAGCAGGAACGGGGGATCACCATTGCGGCCAAAAACTGTTCTGTGATGTGGAACGGGGTAAAGATCAACATCATAGACACTCCAGGCCACGCCGATTTTGGCGGCGAAGTGGAACGGGCCCTGTCCATGGCCGATGGGGCCTTGCTTCTGGTGGATGCATCTGAAGGTCCTTTGCCCCAGACCCGGTTTGTTTTGGAAAAGACTCTGGCCATGGGCCTGCAGGTTATCGTTTTGGTGAACAAGATCGATCGCCAGGACGCCAGGAGTGAAGAAGTACTCAGTGAGGTGTACGATTTGTTCATTGATCTGGGAGCCAATGACCAGCAGATCGACTTTCCTTTTCTCTATGCCATTGGCCGGGATGGGGTGGCTGGAACAAGCATGGACGAAATGGCCGGTGATCTTCGCCCCCTGTTTGCAAAGATTCTGCAAAACATCCCGGCCCCGAAGGGCGATCCAGAGGGCCGGTTTCAGATGTTGGTCTCGGATCTTGGGTATTCCGACTATTTGGGCCGTTTGGCCATCGGCAAAGTGGTCAGCGGACAAGTGAAGACCAACGATCAATTGGTCTGTCTGGGAGAAGACGGGAAACCCCGTCCTTTGCGGGTCACTCGGTTGCAAACCTTTGAGGGCATGAGCCTCCAGCCGGCTGAAGACATTATGGCCGGGGATATCTGTGTCCTGTCCGGAATAGAGGATATCCATATTGGAGATACCATTTGCCATCAAGAGACGCCCAAGGCCTTGTCCCGGATACGAGTGGACGAACCAACGGTGGGTATGCGGTTTACCATCAATACGTCCCCTCTGGCTGGACGGGAAGGCAGCCTGGTTCAGTCGGGCAAGATCCGGGAACGTCTGTTCAAGGAGATCCTGAAAAACGTTTCTTTACAGGTGGAAGAGCTGGAAAACAAGGAAACGTTTCTGGTCAAGGGGCGAGGTGAATTTCAGATGGCCATTTTGATCGAGACCATGCGCAGGGAAGGATTTGAGCTCACTGTGGGCCGACCGGAGGTCTTGTATAAAGAAGAAGGAGGCGATCTTTTAGAGCCCATGGAAGAGGTGATTATTGACTGCGATCAGGAATTTACCGGCGTGATCACAGAAAAACTGGCCGGGCGCAAAGGGAAAATGGTCTCTATGAATATTCGGGGCAACAACCGGGTGCGTATGGAGTTCAGTCTGCCTTCCAGGGGGTTGATCGGTTACCGGGACGAATTTTTGACCGACACCCGGGGCACAGGTCTATTGAATACCTATTTTGCCGGATATGAGACCTTTCGGGGCAAATTCGCCAGCCGAAGCACGGGTTCCATTGTTTCTGACCGCTCCGGTCAGGCGGTAGCTTATGCCTTATTCAATCTTGAGCCCAGGGGAGAGATCTTTATAGTTCCAAATGATGCTGTGTATGAGGGGATGATCTTTGGCGAGCACAACAGGCCAACGGATTTAAACGCCAATCCATGCAAGGAAAAGAAGCTAAGCAATGTCCGGGCCGCTGGCAGAGACGAAAACGTGATCCTCACCCCGGTCCGTCCGATGACTTTGGAGCGGGCCATTCACTTTATCCGGGAGGATGAAATGGTCGAGGTCACGCCCAAGAACATTCGGCTGCGAAAAACCATCCTTTCTGCTCAAAAACGGCAGGCAATCAGGTGATTGTATCAAGCGGCATTTATTTGTCACTCTCTTGACACCAGACGACCGGTCTATTATGAATCCAATAAGATTATTCGGTTGTATTTATTGAAGTACATAAGAGAAGAGATTGTATGCACGATCCGCTATTTCGACCCATTCAGATCAATTCTTTGCCCATACAAAACAGGATCTTTCTGCCGGCCATGCATCTGAATATGGCTGATCAAGGACATAAAGTGGTTCTGGTAGAGATGCTGGAGCGCATCGGGCAGGATATCGGCAAGAGCACCCGGTGGACTATGCTCCAGGAACTTCGGAAGTTGGGGGTTAAGGTCAAGACCAAGACCAGGGCCGTGGCTATTGAACAGGACGGCGTGGTGGTGGACAAGGATGGCGAGGAGACAAAAATTCCAGCCGATTGTGTTGTTTTGGCCCTGGGTTCGCGGCCGTACAATCCCCTGCAGGAAAATTTGTTGGCCAAGGGTCTTGATTGCCGGGTAGTGGGTGACGCCCAAAAAATAGGCCAAGCCATTGACGCCGTTCATGCCGGCTTTGCCCTCGGACGCGAGATTGAATGAGAAGAGTCTTATCCCTTCGTTATCCCCGCCGCTTGAACATTCGTTCCAGCTCTTTTGTCCCCATGGTGATCACGGCCGGCCGGCCATGGGGGCAAAATTCTTTTTCCGGTGTATCCAGCCAGAGTTGGATAAGCTCCAAGGCTTCCTGGGTGGACAGGGCCTCCCCGGCCTTGATCGCCTGCCGGCAAGCCATTAGCTGCCACAGGTCTTCCTGCGATTCGGTTTGCTGGGCCAGGATCTGATCCAGAAGTTCCCTGGCCCGGGAAGGATCCAAATGCACGGGGACAGCCCGGATGAGCACAGTCCCGGATTGGGAGCAATCCAGGTCAAACCCCATGCGCCGCAAAAGAGGGGTGATGGAGGTCAAATGACTTTCTTCGCTGGAATGCAGTGCCCTGTGCATGGGAATGGCCAGCGGTCTTTTCATCCCCTGTTCACCTTGGGTAGTCAGGCGGTGATACAGGATTCGCTCATGGGCTGCATGCTGGTCAAGGACAAGGAGCTCACCCTGGCTAGAGGTGAGCAGGAGATAGCTCTTCTGGATTTGGCCCATATACGTGATTCCGTCAATTCCATGCCGGTCTGGACTTGGAGCAGGTTCCGCCGCCAGCATGGCTCCTTGAGATTCCTGCTGAGCAAAGTCCCCTGACCTTTGGCTGTCAAATCCTTCCAGCACATGCTCAAGGTTTTCATCGGCCTGGGGAGTGATAAATTCTTTAAAGGTCTGAAACTTGTAAGTGGGTTGTGGATCGTGGTCTTCAGGGTCGGCACCGGGCTGTACGTTGTCCATCCTGGAGGACTCTTGAGCCAAAGCAGCGGTAATACCTTGATGTAAAAGGCTGAAGACCCGCTTTTCGTCCCTGAATCTGACCTCCAGCTTGGCCGGATGGACATTGATATCCACTTCCCGGCTGGGAATTTGCAAGAACAAAGCCGCCTGGGGGTATTCCTTGTGCAAAAGGCGGCCTTTGAAGGCCTGCCGAAGGGCGCTGGTCAGCATTTTGTCCTGAACCGGGCGCTGATTGACAAAAAACAGAATGCGATCACCCCGGCCCTGAGCGGTCTCTGGGTGACCGATGTAGCCACTAAGGGCGTACTCTTGGTCAGCGGCCTGAACAGTTAAAAGCCGATCAGTAATAGTCCGGGGCCACAGGACCTGTAGACGCTGGAAACGGGTTTGCCCTTCCTGGAACTCACTCACAATCCGGTCATTGGACACAAAGGTGAAGGCGATTTCCGGGTTGGCCAGGGCAAAGCGGCACACTGTTTCCTGGCACCGTTTGGCTTCGGTTTGCTGGGTCTTGAGAAACTTGAGTCGGGCCGGGGTATTGGCAAACAAGTCCCGGACCTGGATGCTGGTCCCCTCCCGAAAGGGGACGGGTTTGACCTCGGAAAGAAGGCCGAATTCTATGCTGAGTTCAGCGCCCTCGGTTTGTCCCTTGTGAATAGAGCGGATATGCATTCTGGACACCGAACCGATAGAGGGCAGGGCTTCTCCCCGAAAACCGAAGCTGGCGATGTGTAACAGGTCCTGAAAAGTTCTGATCTTGCTGGTGGCATGCCGGGTCATGGCCTGAGGCAGCTCTTCCGGGCCCATGCCGTAACCGTTGTCCTCGACCAGGATTTTGGTCTGTCCGCCGCCATCTATGGCGGCCACGATCCGGGTTGCTCCAGCGTCAAGGGCGTTTTCTATCAGCTCTTTGAGCACACTAGCCGGGCGTTCGACAACTTCCCCGGCAGCAATCTGGTTTTGCAGTTCCAGAGGTAGGATCTGAATTTTTCCAGGCACCATCATATGTTCGTTATCCGGCCTTTTGTTATTCCAGGCTGAGGTCTTGGGCGAATTGACCAATGGGCAAAAGATTGAGCATGACTGTGACCTGATTGTCGTATTCCGTCCGCTCAAACTGGACATCCAGCCCCCAGCATTGCTGTCTATAGCCAAGGTTCAGGCGCTGATGAACGATTTCCGAGTCTTCAAGGTCCTGTTCCAAATCCACGCCGATCTGCCATGCAGGGGAGATCTTGTGAGTTCCCCCCACTCTGAGGACATTGATGGCCTCTTGGTCTTGGTGCCAGATGTCTTCCTCCATTTCCTTTTGGTAATCCAGGCCAAAAAACAGGGATGTGTTCTGTTTGGGCCGAACCCTGACAAAGTGTTCATGTTCGGTGAAGGTCGTATCATACGGGGAAAACCAGGAAGTGGAATACAGGCTGAGCCAGGACGAGGGGTGGAGTTGGAGTTCGGCCCGGACATCTGAAAATGGACGGCGGTTCTTGAAATTTTTGGCCTTGCGCAGGGTGGATTCTCGAAACTCATAACTTTGTTCCAGTTCAAACAGACAAAAATTACGGTAGTCGGTGTGCATCTGGAGGTCTTTTTCATTGCCCTTGGCAGCCTGAAGACTGACCTTTCGCCTGGTCAGAACGGACTGAAGTGAATATGTGATTGCACTGGTTGGGTCTATGCGGTCCAAATAATCAAAATCCGGCAAATCGTCCTGATCTTCATTGGGAATGTAGTTCCATTCCAGCTCTGGCTGCAATGTGTGCTTGATCCCGGTCCATTGGGAATCTCCCAATTGTTTGAGACCGTCTTGCGGACCCTTTTGGGGGGTTAAATCAAAGACCCGCTGCAAAGAGGTAAAAGCCGTGATCTGGGCATCAAAAAGGCCTCTGGTCTGAGATGTGCCATCCACATCCGGATCGTTCTCCACCTGGTCCAGAGAATATATTGTTTCTCGCCAGCCCACTCTGGGAATGATTGTGCCATAAGCATTATTTATGGGCAGGCTGAATTGAGGGTGCAAATCGGTTCGCACTCCGGTTGTGCCAAATTCGCGCCAGAAATAGGTCATCTGGTTCTCCGCTTCCCATTGCAGCGGGGTGGAGAAAAGGCGGGATTGATAAAAATCCAGATTGATTTCCGGCAGGCGTTGCAGAGTGGGATTTTTGGAAGACGAGAGATTGTGGTTCATATACTGCAGGTTCTGGGTATACTCCATCTGGGTGTGCAGTCCGACATGGGCCCAGTTGCGGCTGATTTGGAAAATGCTTGTCCGCTTTAGGGCGTCCTCATCCTGAATATCCCGTCCAAATTCGGAAAGAAAAATATCCCGGCTTGTATCAAATCCACTCATTCCGGAATCGAAATCCCGAAGGTAGTCTTGGTCTGAGACCAGATCAACATCAAACTTGGTTTTCCAGTCCGGGGTAAAAAGCTGTCCGTTGTATTTACCGCGGATCCAGTAGCGGTCTGAGTTCGGCCGGTCCAGACCGTCGGTTTGAAATTGATCAAATTCTTCATCATCCAGGGAGTCGTTCAGCCAATCCGCCCGGAAGTAGCCTTTGGACATCAAGTTTGGCGTGGTCCTATATTCCAGACCAAGCATCACTCCCCGCTTGCTCATCATGTTTGCATACACGGTTGCATCCTGATCATCACTTAAGGCCAGATAATAGGGCAGGTTCAGACTGTATCCGTTCCTATCACCGGTGGATATCTCCGGCATCAGCAGCCCGGATTGACGTTTTTTCTTGGCCGGCAAGACCAGATATGGGGAATAGAGGACTGGATAGCCTTTGATTTGAAACGTGGGGTGGTACATTTGGGCATGCCCGTCCAAGGTCACTGACCCTTTGGCGGTATGTAAAGACCAGGCCGGGTTTTTTCCATCACAGGTGGTGATTTCCGCCTTCTCAAAGCTGTAGCTGGTCGGACCGGTCTTGTCGATGCGATCTCCGGTGACATAAAGGTGGGAATCTTCCATGAAGATTCGTCCGTTCATCAGCCATCCCACTTCATTTTTGAGATCGAATTCTGCAGTTTCAGCCTCCAAGGTATCCGTTCCAAATCTGATCCGAATATTCCCATGAAGGTAGACCCAGTTTGTGTCCCAGAAAAAGCGAACAAAATCGGCTTGCAGGGAATCGTTGCCTCGGCTGAGCAGGACATTGTTCCTTGCCTCGACAACCTTTCGTTGCTTGAAGACCTCCATAGTTTCAGCCCGCAGAACCCAGGGATCAGAACCTGTTGCAGAATCAATTTGCAGCGGACGTGACTTTGCACTGGCATTGGGTACAGGGGAAAGGCAGGCCATGACGAAAAAAAAGCTGATCAAAAAAAGGATGAGCCTGGGGATGGGACTTTGTTCAAGCATGGATATTTAGCCGGATTTTGCGGGGGTTTTTTCGTCCTGAGAGCCGGGCAAGGGTCCAGCCGGAGTCTTCTTAAAAGCCGGACAATAATTATTGTCCTGATCTTCTCTGCTCATAGATAGAAACAGTCTGTTTGTAAAGATACAAAATTGTATCAAACTGGCTGCAGCCGCTAGAGGGGGCGCAAAATCCTGAATCCCGGCCTATAGGGTAATGAGGCAATGGGATACAATTATGTATCAAAAATCGCTCATTTTTGAATTCTAGAAAGGGTATGTTTTGTAACGTGCTGAAAAAATGAAGAAAAAATAATGGCAAGCCTTTTGCTTCGTTTATTGTCAACCCGGTGTCGGGTCAGTGGGAAATGGGCTGTACAAGGTCGAAGCAAGGAGGAAAAAATGAAAAAGATTGAAGCTGTAATCAAGCCTTTCAAGCTGAATGCGGTCAAGGAAGGGCTGACCACCATGGGCGTACAGGGAATGACCATCAGTGAAGTGCGCGGGTGTGGACGGCAGAAAGGCCACCAGGAAATCTACCGGGGTGCTGAGTATGAGGTGGATTTGATCCCCAAGGTCAAAATCGAGGTAGTGGTGGACGATGCGCTGCTGACCCAAGTGATGGAATCGATACAGAACAATGCCCGAACCGGAAAGATAGGTGACGGAAAGATCTTTGTCTCGTCGATCGACGATGCCCTGCGTATTCGAACCGGAGAGTCCGGGAGCAATGCTTTGTAGAAGTGGAGCAGGCTGTACGGGGAGAGCAAAAAATATTCACTTCATAGGGGGATAAGAGGATGGAGTCAGTTAATGAGCTCAGCTATGCTTTGGATACATTTTACTTCTTGCTATCCGGAATGCTGGTTATGTGGATGGCGGCTGGTTTTTCCATGCTGGAAGCCGGGATGGTTCGCTCAATGAATACAGTGGAGATTTTAACTAAAAACATTACTCTCTATTCTGTTGCCTGTATCATGTACATGCTTTTTGGCTACAATATCATGTATGGAGATGGCGGGGCTGTGCTGCCGGGATTTGGATTTCTGGTTTCCGGGGACAACACTGTCTCAAGTGTTGTCGCCGGTGGGGAGAATGCGCCGTATTACTCGTCTATAGCCGATTTTTTCTTTCAGGTCGTGTTTGTGGCCACAGCTATGTCTGTGGTCTCCGGGGCAGTGGCTGAACGTATGAAGCTGTGGGCCTTTTTATTCTTTTCCGTGATCATGACCGGCATACTCTATCCTATTCACGGGTATTGGACCTGGGGAGGCGGGTTTTTGAGTCAGCTTGGCTTTTCCGATTACGCCGGATCCGGCATTGTCCACATGGCTGGAGCGGCGGCCGCTTTGGCCGGGGTTCTGGTTCTGGGTCCGCGGACTGGAAAATATGGCCCGGGAGGCAGGATATCTCCCATCCCAGGTTCAAATCTGCCTTTATCCGCCTTGGGAACATTCATTCTATGGATGGGGTGGTTCGGCTTTAACGGGGGTTCGGAACTTAAGATTTCGGATGTGGCATCAGCAAATGCCGTAGCCATGGTTTTTGCCAATACCAATATGGCCGCTGCAGCAGGCATGGTCGTGGCCCTGGCGGTTTCTCAGATCACCTTTGGAAAAGCTGATTTGACTATGGGGTTAAACGGCGCTTTGGCCGGACTGGTAGCTATTACTGCTGGGCCCAGTACGCCGTCCATGCTTTTGGCCTGTGGCATTGGCGGAATAGGAGGAGTCATTGTTGTCTTTTCCATTGTTGCCCTGGACAAAGCCAAAATTGATGACCCGGTAGGGGCCATTTCCGTGCATGGCGTATGCGGAATATGGGGGCTTCTGGCTGTGCTCTTTTCCAATCCAGAGGCAACATTTTTGGGTCAGGTTGCGGGCATTGTGGTCATTTTTCTCTGGATGTTCGGCACCAGCATGCTCATCTGGCTGGGACTCAAGGCGGTGATGGGAATACGTGTCAGTGAAGAGATGGAGTACACGGGTATTGATATGGCCGAATGCGGTATGGAAGCATATCCGGAATTCATGGGAATCAAAGGAGGGGAGTAGCAAAAGAATCAGCCCCGGCTGGTTGATCAGAGACTGGGGATTCTCAAGCATCTTCTGCACATTGTGCCCGGAAAGACGATTTGGTATACAGATTGCGGTATTCGTTTTTCTCTGTAAGACTGATTAAACCTTTTCTGGAGCACAAAAGGAGTTGCCATGAGCGAAGTGCATGGGGAAATTTTGATCTCGGTCCTGGGATCGGGATGGCATGTCATCTATGAACAGGTTAAAGACAAAAACGGAGAGGAGGTATGGAAGTACCCCTTGTTTTTGGAGATCGAAGAGCAGGATGATGGACAACCTGGAATTATTTTCCGTCCCCTGTGCGTTTTTGGCAACAACTCCCAGCTGTCGCCTATTGATACTCAACACATAATGTACACCTACCAGCCAGCAGAAGATGTGATCAGCATGCGGGAGAAATTTGTGGAACAGTACAAGGCCGAATTGGAGTCCATGAATAAAAGCACCCATGACGTGAACGTAGGCAACGGCGGTCGACTGCAATAAATTATCCCTCAAAGAACTGCACACCACTATCATTGAGTTTATGTGCCCATTTGACCAAGCGTTGAATTATAATACATACTGTCCATCTTTCGATAGTACTCTTTCAACTTTTGGATGGAAGCGAGTATGGATGAGAATCAAAAATTTCGAAACGTAGCCAAGATGCTCAAGCCGGATTCTTTGGGTCTGGAACCCTTGATTCCTTTTGACCCGGATGAAGTGGAGGACTTTGACCAACTGCTCTGGTCCATGTCCAAGACCGCTTTTGGGGGCCGCCGCTTGGGGGAGGCCTTGGATGTGTTGCAGACCATGGTTGAAGATCCGGGATGCCACGTGGTGGGCACATTTTCCGGGGCCATGACCGTGGCCAAGATGGGGCCGCTCATCTGCCGAATGATAGAAAAAGGCTGGCTGGACAGCGTTATCTCCACCGGAGCGCTTATGGCCCATGGGTTTATTGAATCCATCGGTCTCAAGCACTACAAATACAAACCAAGTGAGATGACCGATCCTGAGCTATGCCAGGCTGGATTGAACAGGGTCTACGATACCCTGGAGTCGGAATTTAATTTCATTGAAGCGGAAAAGATTATTTATGCGGTTCTGGACGAAATGGATAAGACCCAGGTGTTTTCTTCCAGGACGGTCTGTGCAGCTATAGGCAAGTATCTGCACGAGAATGTCCAGGGCATGGGCATCTTAAAAAGCGCCTATGAACATGGTGTGCCGGTATATATCCCGGCATTTACCGATTCTGAGCTGGCCCTGGATATCGCCTCCTACATGATCAAACTGGCCCCGGACATCGCTGACCGGGAAACCCAGGCTAAGGAATTGCCCTTTCACTTCAACCCATTTGCTGATCTTTTTCACTATACCCGGCGCATGGTCAACAGTGAACGGCTGGGCATCTTTACCATAGGCGGGGGCGTGCCCAGGAACTGGGCTCAGCAGATGGGGCCGTTTGTGGAAATGGCCAAACAAACCCATCTTGAATTATCCTGGCCGTATGCCCGATTTCAATATGGAGTTCGAATCTGTCCGGAACCGGATCATTGGGGCGGATTGTCCGGATGTACGTACCAGGAGGGTGTGTCTTGGGGAAAATTTGCCCCGCCTTCACAAGGGGGCCGGTTTGCCGAAGTCCTGTGCGACGCAACCATTGCCTGGCCCATCCTGATCAAGGCTTTGCAGACCCGAATGGAAAAAAAGCAGACGAACAGGCAACTTGAAGAGTAAGCATAAAGTAACTTGTCATTACCACCTGAACGAATATCGTGGTTTTAAACAGGTCATTTGACCATGAATTTTGTAGCCCACAGTAGCTCTTATTTTCTACCTGAGCTTTTTGTAAATAGCAATCACCTGATCAGGGTTTCTTGACACAAATTGTTCCTTTGATATAAATGAAGTCACACAGCACCCGGTAACACTCTAAAAAAGGGGATTTTTATGCCGATAGTTCAGGTTGAGATACTTGAAGGAAGAAACGTGGACCAGAAGAGGAAAATGGCGGCAGAGATAACTGAGGCCATTGCAAAAAATTTGGAATGCCCCAAGGAGGCGGTGACTATCGTTATCCGCGAAATACAAAAGGAGCACTTGGCTCGGGCCGGCAAGCTGGCTGTTGATGAATAGCGGGATGCAGGACGAACCAGGAGTTCACCTTGGAAGACGTGGCCAGGGGTGATGGTCGGGATGGCCGGCCTATTGTGATGCATAACAATATGGTCAACGACCGGTCTGGAAGTTCCCTTTGGAAGCAAGGGTCTCATATGCGCCTGCATCCGTATCATATCAGCGTGCTTTTTCTTCCAGCCGGATGAGATCGGCATAGGTCTCCCTGTGCCGGATGATCCGGGATTTGTCTTTGTCTACCAGGACTTCAGCCGCCCTGGGCCGGGAGTTGTACTGAGAAGACATGGTAAAGCCGTAAGCCCCGGCAGAAAAGACGGCAATGAGATCGTTCGCCTCAAGGCCGGGCAAGATGCGGTCTTTGGCCAGGAAGTCTCCGGTTTCGCAGATCGGCCCAACCACGTCCACGGTTTTTTCCGGCCTTTGGTTGGCTTTGACCTCGGCAATGCGGTGATATGCACCATACAGTGACGGCCGGATGAGGTCATTCATAGCTGCATCCACCACTGCAAAATTCTTTTCTTGCGTAGACTTGGTGGCCAAAACCCGGCTGACCAGGATGCCGGCATTTCCGGCAATCACCCGCCCGGGCTCCAAGATCAGGGTCATGTCCTCGTTTTGCAGAGCCCGGCTCAGGGCCTGACCAAACTCCCGGGGATGCGGCGGGTCTTCCTCGCTATAGGTGATGCCGAGTCCGCCGCCGAGATCCAGGTACTTGATATTCAGCCCCATGTCAGTCAACTGGCTGCGCAGGGATTTCAAACGATCCAAGGCATCCAAAAAAGGCTCTATCTGGGTCAGTTGGGATCCGATGTGGCAGTCGATGCCCACAGGCTCGATTCCAGGCAGGTCCTTGGTCCGGGCATAAATGTCCACAACCTGGCTCATTTCGATCCCGAACTTGTTTTCTTTGAGTCCGGTGGAAATGTAGGGATGGGTTTGGGGATCCACGTCCGGGTTGATGCGCAGGCTGATCCTGGCCGTAGTGTGCATTTCCTGGGCCAGGCGGCTTAAGGTCTCCAGTTCCTGGATTGACTCCACATTGAACATCAAAATGTCTGCGGCCAGGGCGGCCTGCATCTCAAAGTTCTGCTTGCCCACTCCGGAAAAGACAATGTGCTTGGGGTCCATTCCAGCCACCAGGGATCTGTGCAATTCACCGCCGGAGACGATATCTGCTCCGGCCCCCAGTTCCTTGAGCAGTTTGAGGACATGCAGGTTGGAATTGCATTTGACCGAAAAACAGGTTAGATGCGGTATGCTGGAAAAAGCGGAATCAAAGGCCTGAAAATGCCGGGTCAGGGTGGCCGTGGAATACACATAGAGCGGCGTGCCGTACTCCTGGGCCAGGTCTGCAACCCGGATCTCTTCGGCCCACAATTCTTTGTTCCGTTCGTGAAAGTGATGCATGGGGTATTGTTCCTTTGTGGTTTTTTTAGTCCAACGAAGGTCTGGTCTTCACCTCCGGACAGAGTTGGACCTCGCCGGCGGTGACAATGGTTTCCTGATTATCATCGGAGCGCAGGATCAATGCGCCTTCCGGATCCAGATCGACAGCAGTTCCGGTCCGTATCTTGTTTCCACTGACTATGCGCACAGTCCGGCCCAGGGTGATGCTCTGTTCTTTCCAGGAGTTACGGATAGGGATAAATCCATACATCCGATAGGTCTGATATGCCTGTTCCAGTTCTAAAAGGATTGTCTGCACCAGGTGCAGGCGGTCTATTTTACTGCCGGACTGAATGTACAGGGAAGTGGCCAGGGTGGAGAGATCAGCCGGGATATCGCTGAGCTGGGCATTCACATTCAGGCCAATACCCAGGTAGATGGCATTGATCCGGTCCATCTCCGCGTCCAGTTCGGCCAAAATTCCCACAACCTTAAGCCCATGGATGAGGATATCGTTTGGCCATTTCAATCCTGCCTGCAGACCGCAGGATTTTGTGATGGCTCGCCCGATGGCAGCTCCGGCCAGAAGGGGAAAATGAGGGGCTTGGTCCGGGGGCAGCTCCGGCCTGAGGATGATGGACATGGCCACCCCGTGAGGGATTGGGGTCCAGATCCGGCCCCGCCGGCCCCGGCCCTTGTCCTGGGTCTCGGCCAGGACCACTGTGCCCTCAGGAGCTCCCTGCTCACCGAAGGACTTGGCCAGATTTTGGGTAGAGTCGATCTGGGACCGGAATATGATCTCCTTTCCCAAAACCGAGGTCTTCAATCCGGCCTGGACTCCTTCAGCGCTTAAACGATCAGGGGCGTGTTCCAAACGGTATCCACGGCCGGAAGAGCCATGGATTTCGTATCCTTCCTGGCGCAGGGCGTGAATATGCTTCCAGATAGCGGTTCTGGATACTCCAGCTGTATCGGCCAAGGCCTGTCCGGATATCCAGGAATTGCGCATCAAAGTAGCCAGGATTTGGGTCTTGGATGAGCTCATGCCAAAGGGGCCTGCAGGACATAACTGCGTAAAATTTTCTATTGTGTCTGGCCTAACCTATTGTTGCTACGCTTGGGATGTATTATTTTGTTTACAATTTTATATCTCCGGTAATGATGCCCCGTCAAAACACGGGAAAAGTGGGTATACAGGTTCCCCGCCCTGGGCAGGACTGGGACAGCGGCGGGTCGTCATGATGATATTTCTCCTTATACTTTGGACGATATTTTTGAAAAGAAAAACTGGATCGTTGTACTAGACCGGGATAGCGTGACCTTAGAAGGCAATAATAGCTATCACGGATCTAGAATAAAGGCAAATAAAGAACGAATATTTCGTATTATTAGCTCGTTATGCCTAAAAAGCGCCTTGAATATAAACCAGGACAAAGAGAGCCACTGTTTCCACAATACCTATGGTCATCAGGTAGTTCCCGAAACCCTGCCCGGTTTCACCCAGAGCATCACAGGCTGCCGCCCCGGCCTTGCCCTGAAACCACGACGAAGCGCCCATGGCCAGTCCGCCGAAGATCTCGGCGGCAAGCATGGCCGGCCTGTTCCGGAAGGCGGCTCCCTCCTTGACGGTTTGCTCGCAGACACCAATCATCAGTTGCATCAAAATCATGCCGTAAATGATTTGGGACAGTGGGGCACTAATAAAGGTGACCAGAATGAATGGGGCAGTTTTGTTCTGAGCGTAGGCTTTTTTCCAAGCTCTTATGGCGGCCAGGCCTGCACTTCCTGTTCCCAGGGCCGATCCAGCTGCGACCAGATCCATGCCGGATTGTGGAGTAATGTCGGTGACTCATATTGTATGTATACGCCACATGTTTCCAGGTCTTGAACAGTGTGGGGGGCAAAGTTTCCAAAAGGCAGTATGCGTTGTTTTTCTTGATTCAAGTTTTCAAGTATGTCCTGGAGCTTGTGCTTCCGTTGCATGCGATCCCAGATCGGCTCTGCTGCCTGAGTGGCCGTCATCTCTTTCCGGCTCGAACCGGGGGGCCTCTTTTGGGTCCATGATTCCGGCAAAATGTAAAATCATCATATCGTTCCTGAAAAGACTTATCCAGGAGGTGAAGTGTCTATATGCCAGTTACCTATACGAATCGAAAAGGATATGCGTATTACCTATGCCAGGGGCTTACCAAAAAAGGCAAACCCAGGTATTTCTTTGCCAGAACCCCCAAGGACACTGTTTTGGAGGAGATACCTCAAGGCTATGAAATCCGGGAAAGTGTGAATGGGAACGTTTCTCTCGCCAGGGTTCGTCCTATTGAACTGCTGGACAGCGAGATCAGTGCTGTGCAAGAAGCATTGAATGCACATCCAAAGGCCAAGCTGTACCGAAAAGATGTCAAACCAAGACAGATCACGATTTATGAATCGTTAGCCGCTGATCTTGGCCGTCTTGCCACGCCTATTAAGAAATTACTCGGCTCAGAAGCAGAAGCCCATGAGCTTGTGCAACAAATGCAAGAAACAGAGTATAGGCGTGCTCAATTTTCACCGGTTATGCGATTTACTTTAACAGATGATGGGCATCGTCTTTTTGTGGCTGAGAGAATGTGCTATCGGGGAAGTGTGGATGACTGGATAAAAATAGAGATAGACAAAACCATAGATGAGTTGTGTGCAAAATTGATCTGTAAACTGGGAACAGACGGATTTTTCGATCTGATATAGTCTCAGAGATCTCGTCGGTAAATGACTTTCATACTCGCGCTTGAAAGCACCAGTATATTCTTGACCATGTTTCACTATGTTGTATATGGCCTGAAGCATTTTATGCGCAATAGTTATGATTGCTTTCTTGGATTCGAGCCTGTACTTGAGGCGATGGTATTTCGCCTTGTAATACGACCCCTTCTTATTGACTGCTGCCTCAGGTGGATCCCATCGCCGACGATGAATACGTCATTCGCTCCTTCCGGGACCATTTGCCGCAGGAGCTTGAAGGCCTGGGTCCCCAGGTCCTGGGCCTCATCTACTACGAGAGAGGAGTAGGAGAGGCTGATATTTTGGGCCTCCAGGATATGCCGGGCATCGCGCATGGCATCGTCCGGTTCCCGCCAACCGTGTTCACTCAGCTGGAGACGGTATTCTTCAAACACGGGCCATATAGCCTTGCGCGCTTTGCGGTTTAAGGGCATGC
>CAYZLB010000016.1:0-32273 GCA_964479235.1 uncultured Desulfohalobiaceae bacterium | reverse complement strand
GGATCCTCCTGGCCGCACAGGCCTTAGTTGTCGGGGTGGGTGGGACCGGAACTCTGGGATTGGCCTACCTTTTGGCCCGACGAAATATTGAGGATTACGGCCGGGACTATTACCGTTTTGCCCTGCCCCATGCGGCCAGGTGGGCGGCCCTGCTTTTGGGGCAGGCCTTTTTTCTGGCTTGGGTGGTGTATAGGCAAGAGGTTACTCTGTGGCTTTTGCCCCGGAAAGAGATGATTGCTTTGGGAATTGCCCTGGGCGGTTTTGTGCTCTTTGGATTCCTGCTTTGTATTTTCCTGCGTAGTACAAATCCCCTGCGGGCCAAGGCCTCTGCATTGGGGGTCTGTGTGTCCGGCGCTGTGGCCGCAGCGGCAACAAGTCTGAGCCAGTTCTGGCTGATGGGCTGAACTGGCTCACGCAGTCACTATATATAGATATCAGAACTTGCGGGTTCAAGGTTCAAGGTTCACGGTTATAAGAATAAAATCAATAAGATAGGGTGATATTGTAATTTCCGGGTTGGCCTTCGAGAATCGTCAACAAAAACAACTAACTATGTAAGAACTTTTGACTGTCGAGATCAGAAGAATAACCGGTTTATAGCCCAGATTGCCGGTGGTCTGGAGATCCTGGGCCTGAGGGAAATTGAGGAATACGGAGGAACAGAGGTCCGCCGCGGTTATCGTAGCACTAGTTTTTGCGCAGATCTCTCCAGGGCTGTTTGGGCACGTACAAGATAAAATAAGGCAGAGGGCAAGGGAGAAGAAACGAATACAACGATCCAACTTTTCGTTTCCAAAAGAATGAATCGCAAGACTGGGTGGGAAGAGGGAGAAGGATGCCATAGAAAAAAGGGACAGAAATAAGGCCTCTGCCCGCTTTGCTGTCCCTTCAATGGTGCCGGGGGAGGGAGTCGAACCCTCACGCTCCAAGGAGCGCGGGATTTTGAGTCCCGTGCGTCTACCAATTCCGCCACCCCGGCGAACTTTCTCGTTTATAAGGGACTTACGCTTTGCTGTCAACAAGGAGCGAGTATGCGTTTGGACAATGAATACATCGATTGGCTGATAGAATATATTACATCTGGAGAAATGGGAAAAGATTTTGAATATTCCCCGGAAGAACGGCGGCATGAGCTCCTGGATTTTTTGGAAAAGCTCATGGATTTGGGCGAGGCTGCCGATGAGGCAGCGACCAGGATAATCTTCAAAAATACCCAATTGGGTCATGTCATCGGAGAAAAGACCCAGAAGTAACGGGTAAGCCCGGATTGGATCGGATAAGCGGTTTCCTGTTTCATTCTCCAGCCAGATGGGCAGGTATGGTTTTGATCCCAGCAGTGATTGGAAAAGGCAACTACCAGACCTTGCGGGGACACCAGGGGCCGGGCCAGGGGCAATAATTCATCCCAGGAACACATGGCCCGGCTGAGAATGAGATCGGCCGGCGGCTCACAGAGTTGTTCGGTCCGGCAGATGCGAACATATGTGCGTTGCAGGGACAGGACCCGCACTACGTGATGGAGAAAGAGTCCCCGTTTCTGGCGCGGCTCGACCAAAAGGTACTCCCCGGCAGGCCAGATAATGCGCAGGGGTATTCCAGGAAGGCCTGCGCCGGCTCCAAGGTCCAGGGTGAGGGGATCCCGCGGAAAGGGCAACTGGTCTAAAAGCGTTTTCAAGTACAGGCTGTCCCTGATCAGGAATCGATACGTTGAGGACCAATCCTGTTTGCCGATGAGGTTGATCTTTGCGTTCCAGTTCAAAAGTTCGGCTATATAGGTGACCAACTGCTCCGACGACCGAGTGTTTATCCAGGGGAATTCGGATTTGAGCAGGCGATACAGCTCGTGCCTGGGGACTTTGTGCGGAGATTGTCTGGGCATAATGATGAGATCGGAATAAATGGGCCACAACAAAGATTGGTCATAGTTCTGCAGAAATAAAGCAAATCAACTTCAATTATAGACAATGACAAGCAGGACTCAAAAGCCTGGAGGCCTTCAGGCCTTCGCTTTACCTTTGAGATAAATTCAGGTACATATTTTGGTTTTCCATTTTGAGGTCAACCAGGGGAGAAGTCAATGGCTGAACAGACCACGGTATATACCAGCGTGCTTTTTCCGGGACAAGGGTCCCAAGAGAAGGGCATGGGCCGCGATCTGGCCGAACATGATCCACAGGTCATGGATTTGTGGAAAACAGCTGAAAAGAAATGTGGAGCCAGTCTGCGGGAGATTTTTTGGGACGGGGATGAGCATGCTATGACCCAGACCCGCTATCAGCAGCCGGCTCTGTTTGTGACCGGCATGGGTTTGTGGTGGCACCTGGCTCCGTTTTTGGCTCCAAAGTACCTGGCTGGACACAGCGTAGGAGAGTTCACCGCCCTGTCTGCAGCCGGAGTTTTGGGACCTGAGGAAGCTTTGGATTTGGTCTGCCTGCGCGGACGGCTGATGTTTGAAGCAGGCGAGCAGCGCTGCGGGGGCATGGCCGCTGTGCTGAAGCTCGAGCAAGCTGCTGTCCAGGGTATTGTCAGTCAGGTTTGTGAACAGACAGGCGATGACCTCTGTGTAGCCAATTACAACAGTCCGCAGCAGATTGTGATCAGCGGTTCAGAGCCCGCCTTGGAACAGGCCCTGGAACTGGTTCGGGAACAAAAGGGCCGGGGCAAAGAATTGCCGGTCAGCGGGGCCTTTCATTCCAGGCTGATGGAAGAACCGGCTCGCGAGTTGGCCAAAGTGATGCAGAAAGTGACCTGGCGGGATCCAAAAATCCCGGTTCATTTAAACGTTACGGCTCAAGCCGTGTCTCGGGCCCAAGAGATAGCAGAGGCCCTGCCCAGGCAGATGATTTCACCGGTCCTCTGGTCTCAGCTCATCCTGGATCAGTGGGAAAGAGGTGTTCGCAGGTGGTGGGAGCTTGGTCCCAAGGGTGTCCTGACCCGGCTTATGCGCCATATTTTGGAAGGTACGGATAAACCGTGGGAAGCGGCATATGTCTATACCTTGGACGGTGTGCAGCAGATACGAGAATCAAGATGTTAGGTTCAATAGCTCCAGGTTGAAGGATAAGGTAGAGCATGCGCGCGAACAAATACCTGCTGAGAATACTCAAAGATGCCCTGGCCGGGAACGAACTGGAGTGGCCGGACAAAGCCAATATTGAACCGCCCAAGGATAAGGCCCACGGGGATTTGGCTTCCAATGTGGCCTTGGTTTTAGGCAAAAAGGCAGGCATGCCGCCTCGTGAACTGGCTGCTCTCCTGGCCGAGACCATAATGCAGTCCGACTCCATGATTGCCCGGGCGGAAGTGGCCGGTCCCGGATTTGTCAATGTCTTTTTTTCCAATACATTTTGGCAACAGAGTGTGTCAGAGATTTTGACCCAAAGCCAGGCTTATGGATGCGGGCAATGGGGCCAGGGGACCAAGGTACAGGTGGAGTACGTCTCAGCCAACCCAACTGGACCACTGCATGTGGGTCATGCCAGGGGAGCAGCGGTAGGAGACAGTTTGGCCAGGATCCTGCGGGCTGCAGGCTATGAAGTCAGTACTGAATATTATCTCAACGATGCCGGTCGGCAAATGGATCTTTTGGGCCGATCCATCTGGTCTCGCTACCAACAGGTCTTCAACCGGCAGGTTTCCCTGCCTGAAGACGGATACAAGGGAGAATATATCCTGGATCTGGCCCGGGAACTTCGGGCAGAAAAGGGGGATGGGCTGCTCGTTGCAGATGAGGATGAAGCGGTCAGGGCATGTCGAGTTTGGGGCGTGGAGCGAATCTTGGCCGGGATCAAGGCCGATCTGGAGATGTTTCGGGTCGAACACCAGGTCTGGTTTTCCGAACAGGACTTGGTTATGTCCGGCGCAGTGGAAAAGACCTTGCAAAGCATGCAGGATTCTGATCTGGCCTATGAGCAAGATGGAGCCTTGTGGTTTGCAAGTACCAGGTTTGGAGACGATAAGGACAGGGTCCTGCGCAAGTCAGATGGGGAATTGACTTATTTTGCCTCGGATATTGCCTACCATAGAGACAAATTTTCCCGGGGGTTCGATCTGCTCATTGACGTCTGGGGTGCGGATCATCATGGGTATGTGCCCAGAATGAGAGCTGCAGTGCAGGCCCTGGGGCGTAAGGAGGAAGATTTTCAGGTTGTGCTTATACAGTTGGTGAATCTGTTGCGCAAAGGCGAACAGGTGGCAATGTCCACCAGATCCGGACAGTTTGAGACCATGGCCGATGTGGTCAGCGAAGTGGGAGCAGATGCAGCCAGGTTTGTTTTTCTGACCCGCAAGAGTGACAGTCCATTGGATATTGACCTGGATCTGCTCAAAGAGAAAAGTATGGATAATCCGGTCTATTATGTGCAATACGCCCATGCCCGGGTCTGTTCCATGCTGGCCAAGGCCAAGGAGCGGGGAATAGAGGCTGGCGAATGCCGGCAAGACATTTTGCATAACCTGGATACAGAAGAGGATTTGGACCTGATCAAGATGCTGGAGCGTTTTCCGGATACCATTCAGGGCGCGGCCCGGACCTTGTCTCCACATCATATCAGCTTCTATCTTCTTGAATTAGCTGGCTCTTTGCACCGGTACTACAATCGGCATCCAGTCCTTCATTGTGGCAATGAAAACCTGCTCCAGGCCCGGCTGCTGCTCATGTGCAGTGTGGCCCAGGTGGTTCGAAATGGTCTGCATTTGTTGGGAGTTGATGCGCCGCAGGCAATGTAGAAGACAGAAGCCAGAAGTCAGATTTCAGCTTTGATCCGGCAAATCCTGCAATTTTTTGGGCCAAAGCGCACAAAAAATTGTTTACCGAATTGATCAAGGATGAAACTGGCGAGCGAGCAGTAAGGGCGAATAATGATTCGCCCTCTTGCACCTGGACAAAACGTGTGGTTTTGCATTTTGGCATCCTGGATGTGAAAGCCTGAGTGTGGAATATACAGAATGATATGAGCTCACAAAAGACCCAGCCAAGCAAAAAAAGCTCGGCAAAAAGCAAAAGCAGCCAACAAAAGAAAAAGACTGTCAAAGGGAAACCCTTTCAGTTTCATCTGACCTGGTCTGGGTTGATTTCCTGGGGTGTATTTTCCTTTGTGGTTGTGGCCTGGGCCTTTATCCTCGGTGTTTTGGTTGGCCGCGGCTATCAGCCTGAATCCGTTCTCCCTATGGTCGCCGAGTATATGCCGGGTCATGTCGATGATTCACAAATGGCTCCGCAGAACCAACAGCCGGTGCTTCGTGCTCAGGAACTCGGTTTTTTTGAAAATCTGCAGACTCAACCCGGTACAAAAGAGAAATCGGACAGGCAACAGGTTTCGGTGCAGGACCAGCCGGAATCAGAAGTCAGGGTGACCAGGAAGGAAAAGTCCTATGTTTATGAGTACCAGGTTGGGGCATTTCAGCGGCAGGGACAGGCTGAGGCATTGCGTCAGGACTTGGCCAAGAGTGGCTTGGATGCCCATGTTTTACCAAGTACGGTTCAAGGAACAGCCTGGTATCGGGTCTTGGTCCGTCATACGGGATCACCAAACGATGTTGCCTCATTTACATCCCGCTTGCGGCAGTCAGGGATCGAGAATTTCTTTTTACGGTCCAAAAAACCGAAATAGTTTCATTATCATAATACCTTGGACACGTCTTTTATGTCCAGGAGGAGGAAGGCGTATGGACGACGGTTTCAGCGACAGACATGCTCCGGGGATTCGGATATGTAAAAATATTTTGGCATTGCCCGGGCCAGCTGAGTTTTGGCCCTGACATACTGTAAGGAGGTCTGACCATGACATTTGTTCCCCGCGAATGCTTTTTTACCAAAGGGATTGGACGCCACAAAAACAAATTGCAGTCCTTTGAGCTGGCCCTGCGAGATGCGGGTATTGAGAAACAGAACTTGGTATATGTGTCCAGCATATTCCCGCCCAAATGTAAGATCGTCAGCCTGGAACACGGGATCAATACGTTGCAGGCAGGGCAAATTACCTACTGTGTCATGGCCCGGAATGCGACCAATGAAAAGGGGAGACTGGTGGGTTCCGCAGTAGGTATGGCTTTTCCGGCGGACGAGAGTCACTATGGATACATTTCTGAACATCACGCCTTTGGGGCCGAAGAACAAGAGATCGGGGACTTTGCAGAGGATCTGGCCTCAACCATGCTGGCCACAACCCTGGGCATCGATTTTGATCCGGAAAAGGACTATGATGAACGGCGGCAAATTTATCGCATGAGCGGCGGCATAGTGGATTCAGCATCTGCACCTTGCGTTACCCGAGGTGTGGCCGGATTATGGACAACGACTATTTCAGCAGCTGTCTTTTTGCCCTAGAGAGTTTGGACATGTTTTCCTATTTGGATCTGCAAACCGAGAATGGCCAGGCAATTCATGTTTTTCCCGTCCCGTATGAGGGGACGGTCAGTTTTGGTCAGGGCACAGGTAAAGGCCCGGAGGCCATCCTCCGGGCCAGTGCGGAAATTGAGACCTGGGATCAGGAATTGCAGACCGATTTGGCCGATGTGGCCCATTTTCCAACCATGCCCTACTTTGAACCACCGGTATCAGGGCCGGGGGATGTGGTTGCGGGCATGGAAAAAAAGCTGATATCGTTTTGTACTCCGGATGACTTTATGCTGACTCTGGGCGGAGAACATACAGTGGCTTTGCCGCCGATACGAACCTACAAACGGCTGCTTCCAGAATTAGCCGTTCTACAGGTCGATGCCCACGCCGACCTTCGGAATTGTTTTCAGGGCAGCCCATTTTCCCATGCCTGTGTGATGGCCCGGGTCAGAGAATTAGACATTCCTGTGGTCCAAATAGGCATTCGCAGCTTGAGCCGGGAAGAGTCAGAACGGATAGACAAAGAGGCCAACCAGGGGCTGTTGACCTTGTTTGCCCATAACCTTCCTGAGCCGGCAGAGGCAGCTGCAAAGATCCGTGATTTTATCGGTCAAAGACCGTTGTACATCACTTTTGACGCCGACGGTCTGGATCCGTCCATTATGCCCGGGACCGGGACTCCGGAGCCAGGGGGGATTCCTTTCTCCTGGCTGCACAAGTTCTGGCCTCAATTTTTTGGTTCCACGCGTCTGGTTGGCATGGATTTCTGCGAGGTAGCCCCCATTCCCGGCGGCGGAGTCCTTTCCGAGTCGGTGGCAGTACGCTGCATCAACAGGATACTTACCTCATACTTTGGGCAGGGAGGCAGCCATGCCGGTTGCTGAGGGCAGGTTGTTTTCCTTCAAGGACTGGGAAGCCATTCGTCCGGATTTTTTGGAGACCTTTCCTTTTCAGGGCCGGGATCAATATATCAAGACAGAGACCCGCGAATTTGTGGCTGTCTGCCCGTTTAGCGGCCTGCCGGATTTTGCCCATCTAATCATTGAGTACTATCCGGAAGGTGGCGTGTGTATTGAGTTGAAGTCTTTGAAATACTACATCACCAGCTTTAGGGATGTGGGCATATATCAGGAAGAGGTCACCCGGCGGATCCATCAGGACCTGACCAGGGTCTTACAAACCAAGCGCCTGCAGGTGACCACGGTCTATAATGTCCGGGGAGGTTTTACCACCACTGCCGTGCAGGGAAGTCTTTGAAGAGCAGAGTCATTCCAATTATCATTCAAGATGATTACTCATTCTACGCATGCATTGGCAACCGCAGGAACAGATTTAATCGTAGCCCGGCTTGATGTTTTTTTTATGGAAACGACTTCCTTGATTACCGCGATTTCTCTCTCAGTCGTTTCACTATTGCCCGGTCGCTATTGGGCGAATACATCGGAGTCATTCGTCCCGGACAATCCAGGGGAAAGGCAAGCTTCTCAGTGAGAAGCTACGAAAAAACAGGAACATGGCTTCTAAACCAGAGTCCAAGAAGCCCCGGAGTCCCTTCTTCGTGACAATGACAAAAAAATGAAGAGACTGCAGCCAGCAAATAGATAATCCATGAATCCAACCTTGAAAGACCAGGCCAGCCCGTTGGGCTTTGCCGTCCTGGTCAGTCTCTTTTCCGGCAGCCTGGTTTTAGCCGCCATCCTGGCCACCAAGATCATTACCGTTGCCGGGTTGATTGTCCCGGCCGGTGTGCTGGCCTATGCCCTGACCTTTCTGTGCACTGATGTCATCGGCGAGGTCTGGGGCAAAAAACGGGCCAGAGAGGTGGTGGGGGCCGGTTTTTTGACTCTGATCAGTGCTTTTGGCCTGATTCAACTGGCCTTATATTGGCCGGCGGCCGTGTTTTGGCAAAATCAGGAGGCCTTTGCGGCTGTTTTGTCAACAACACCTCGAATTATTTTGGGATCATTGACGGCATACATGATCAGCCAATTCACCGATGTGTGGATTTTTCACGCCTGCAAACACCTGACCCAGGGGCGGCATCTGTGGCTGCGCAACAATCTCTCCACTGCCCTTTCCCAACTCATTGACACCCTTCTTTTTATAAGTATTGCCTTTGCCGGAAGTATGCCCTTGCTGCCCTTGATCTTCGGCCAGTGGGTGGTCAAGTTGGCCATAGCAGCTGTGGATACTGGTGTGGTCTACTTGCTGGTTTGGGGCCTGGGGCCTCAAGACTCCTCACCTGAGATCAGCGAGCCGGCCTGATGGACAGGCATTATGACCTGACGGTCCAGCGTTTGATCTGGCGGGGTCGAGGTCTGGCCCGACTGGACACAGGGCAGGTGGTGCTTGTTTCTCCAGGTGTTTTCCCTGGTGAACGCGTTCGAGTTTATATAACCAAGGCCAAGACCGATTATCTGCAAGCCGCGTGGACAAAGATTCTGGATCCGCATCCCATGCGCAGGCCGCACCCCTGTTTCTTGGCAGAGCAATGCGGGGGGTGCCGTTTTGGTTGGCTCCCGCAGAGGGAACAACTCAAACTGAAAGTCCAGGTGGTGGAAAACGAACTGAACAGAGCGCTGCCTTCGCAGCGTGCTGCCGATCTCCCTTCCATACAGGCAATTGCTGGTCCCAAACAATGGCGTTACCGCTGGCGGGGACAGGTCCATGTCATTACTGGCCGGCCTTTTATGATGCCTTTGCAGGGGCGTACTCCGGTTTTTTGTCCCGACTGTCTTCTGCTGGCGCAACCCTTGAGCCGCCAAGTCCAAGAATTGTGCGCAGAAACAGATAATGGAAGACTCATCCTGGCGGCCAGTCCGGCAACACACAAAGGGGCCAAAGCCGGTGATAACGGGTTTTTGGACTTCCCCTTGCCGTCATTTGGAATAACTATTCAGATACCCCCGGATGTTTTCTTTCAGGCCAATTGGGCCGGAAATCAGCTGTTGGTTGATCACGTCTGTTCCTTGCTGAGAAAAGATTGGAGCGTGGGTGACTTATACGCTGGTGCCGGCAACTTTGCCTTGCCTTTGGGTATAATGGGAAACAAGGTCCTGGCCGTAGAGAGTGAGGCCAGAGCGGTTCGAAGCGGAGAGGAAAATGCCCGGCGACTGGGGCTGGATCATGTACGTTTTGTCCGCCGCAACCTGGCCCGGAAGTCATCCAGACGCCGGCTGGAAAATGAAGGAGTCCAGGCCGTCATAATTGATCCACCCCGAACCGGAGCCGGGAAGAGGCTGACCCAGACCTTAGATATCTCAGGTTTGCAGCGTATGGTCTGGGTGTCGTGCGATGTGGTCAATACCTGCCGGGATTTGAACCCTTTTTTGGAACAAGGATGGAAAATCAGTCAGATCACAGTCTTTGATCTGTTTCCTCAGACCTGGCATGTGGAAACAGTGTTTGTTTTGGACCGGGAGGAGGCATGAGTGTCAAAGAGCGCGGGAGGTAGCAGATGCTGAGCGATGATATCCAGCGGCCGTGGCTGGCCAGTTATGATCCAAAGGTTCCACCCCATCTGGATTATGAGACCGTTCCCTTGTTTGAATATTTGGATCGGGCTGCTGCCCGCTATCCGAGCCGGACGGCCCTGGCTTTTCAGAATTTGCGCTTAAGCTATGCCCAACTCAAAGGGCAGGCCGAGAATGTAGCCGCCAATCTGCAGCGCCTGGGTGTGGCCAAGGGGGACAGGGTGGCCATCATGCTTCCCAACCTGCCCCAGACGGTCATCGCCTACTGGGGAGTGCTCAGGGCCGGGGCAGTGGTGGTCATGACCAATCCGCTGTATATGGAAAAAGAGCTCGTCCATCAGATAACCGACTCCGGGAGTCGGGTGATGATTGTCCTGGATAGATTGTGGCCTAAAGTATCCTCCCTTTGGCCGAAACTGAACCTGAAGACGGTGATTACCACCTCTGTAGCCGACGGGCTGCGTTTCCCGCTCAATTTCCTGTATCCCATAAAGGCCAGGCGGGAAAAGACATGGGTGTCCGTGCCCCATGATGGGGAATACGTCCTGCCCTGGAAAGCATTGGCCAGAGGCCAGGCCAGTTTAGCACCGGTGACCGTGGATCCGGCAGCCGACCTGGCTGTTCTCCAGTACACAGGTGGAACAACCGGGCTGGCCAAGGGGGTTATGCTGGGCCACGACAATATGGGAGCCAATGTTCAACAGTGTTCGGCTGTGCTGCACACCATCGGGGATGAGCCTGAGGTCTTTTTGGGACTGCTGCCTTTTTTTCACGTCTATGGATTGACTGTCTGTATCAATTTTGCCACTGCCCTGGCGGCCACAGTATCCCCATATCCGCAGTTCGTTCCTCAGGAAGTGCTCAAGGCCATCGACAAAGTGAAGCCGACTATTTTTCCCTCGGCTCCCTCGGTTTTCTGCGCCTTACTGCGGCAGAAGAACATTCAAAAGTTTGATCTTCGCTCTATTCGTTACTGTGTGACCGGGTCAGCGCCCATGCCGGTTAAGCTTTCTCAACAGTTCAAGGAACTGACCGGAGCTGAGATCATTGAGGGTTTTGGTTTGACCGAGACATCTCCGGTAACCCATCTGAATCCGTTGCGGGGAAAGAAAAAGACAGGATCCATCGGACTGCCCTTTCCGGATACAGACGCGAGCATTGTGGACAACGAGATGGGGACCAAGCATCTGTCACCAGGGGAGACTGGGGAGCTGGTTATTCGAGGGCCGCAGGTCATGCACGGATACTGGGACCGTCCGGAGGAGACTGCCCAGACTTTGCAGAATAACTGGCTGTATACCGGAGACATCGCCTCTATGGACGATGAGGGGTACTTCTTTATTGTTGACCGGAAGAAGGATCTGATCATTTCCGGAGGGTATAATATTTACCCGCGTGAAATCGAGGAGGTCTTGTACGAGCATCCCAAGGTGGCGGATGCAGTCTGTATTGGGGTGGCGCATAAAACCCGTGGGGAGATCGTCAAGGCCTATATTGTGCCCAAGCCGAATCAGGAACTGGATAAAAAGGAAATTATCGCCTTTTGCCGTGAAAAGCTGGCCAATTACAAGGTGCCCAAACAGGTTGAGTTCCGGGAAGAGCTGCCCAAGACCATTGTTGGCAAGGTGTTGCGTCGGATATTGAAGGAAGAAGTAGCGGCAGAGGAGAGAGATCAGAGGACAGAGGGCTAAAGAGACGCAGAGACTGAGGAATTCAAGCGAACGGAGCGACTTGAGCGAGAGCAGCGAACGCATCGACGCAAGCAATCAAGAGGTGAAAATATTGAATAAGGAATCTGTCATCATGATCACCCGCCCCTGTCCCCGCCCTAACCAGGGCGGGGAACCGTAACTGACTGCTCATGGTGAAAATCCAAGGATCTTGGTCTTCGTGAGATCTTGACAAATCAGCCCATAAATGTGCTGATAAACTTGATCCTCTTCCTTCCCCTCCCTGCTGAGTATGGTACACACAGAACACTGTGGGGTAGCATAGTGACAAATTATCTACGTTGTCAGTTCGATAGAGTGTATTAGGTTCAAAATCTTTTCACCCACAGGGATGCTTTATGCCAGAAATTAACTTTCCACAAGCTCCTCCAATGCCTTGGCGATATGATCCTGATCGATTTTCGCTTCCCGCCGGAGGGTGGCGCAGGGGCCATGTCCGATAAAGGCATCAGGCAGGCCGAGCCGTTTGATGTGCAGGCCGGAAAGCAGGTCTTTATCGGCCAAATACTCTAAAACCGCAGAGCCGAAACCTCCGGCCAACGCATTTTCTTCCACCACTAGCAGTTTGGCTATACCCTGACCAATGAACTGTTGGATATCTTCTCCAGGCAAGGGTTTCATAAACCGGGCATTGACCAGTCCGATACGAGCCCGGGTCTTTGCCTCCTCCACCTCCCGGATAGCATTCTGGGCGGGATAAACCCGGCTGCCTATGGCCAGAACTCCTACGTCCTTTCCATCTTTCATGATTTCCGCCTGCCCGTATGCTATGGGATCAGGTTGTTCTCTGAGCGTATGGCCCGGTCCAGTCCCGCGGGGGTAGCGGATGGCTGCCGGGCCGGAGTGGTTTACGGCCAGGTTTAGCATGGATTGGAGTTCGGGTTCGTCTTTTGGGGCCATGAGGCTCATGTTCGGAATGTGCCGCAGGTAGCTGATGTCGAAGGACCCGTGATGGGTTGGGCCGTCCTCACCGACCAGGCCGCCCCGGTCCAGGCAGAAGGTGACCGGCAGATTCTGCAGACATACGTCGTGGATGATCTGATCGTAGGCCCGCTGCAAAAAAGTAGAATATATAGCCACAACCGGCTTTAATCCCTGGCTGGCCAGCCCGGCGGCAAAGGTCACGGCATGCTGCTCACATATACCCACATCAAAAAATCGATCCGGAAAGGCGGCCTTGAAATCCCCGAGACCTGTTCCCTCGGGCATGGCCGCACTGATGGCCACGATCTTGGGGTCATTACGGGCCAGGGCGCAAAGGGTCTGGCCAAACACCGCACTGTAGTCACCGGGGATCTTCCGGTGCTTGGGCGGACTTTCCCCGGTTTCCGGCTCAAAGCAGCCCACTCCGTGAAAATGGATGGGATTTGATTCAGCCGGAGCATAGCCCTTGCCTTTGACCGTGACCACATGGACCAAAATCGGGCCTTGCAGAGTACGGACCTGATCAAAGACATTGGTCAACTGGCGCAGATTGTGTCCATTGATTGGGCCGACGTAGGTGAATTTAAATGCCTCGAAAAGCATGCCCGGGGTGAAAAGATTCTTCAACGATTCTTCACTCCGGCGGGCATATTTGACCAAATCTTGGCCAATGCGCGGGACTTGGAGCAGCTTGGCCTTGATGTCTTCCTTAAGACGTTGATAGCGTTGATCAGCCAGGGTCCGGCTGAAAAACGAAGAGAGGGCGCCCACGTTTTTGGCGATAGACATCTCGTTGTCGTTTAAGACCACGACCAAATCCCGATCCAGGTCCCCAGCCTGATTCAGGCCTTCATAAGCCAGGCCGGCGGTCATGGATCCGTCTCCGATAACAGCCAGGACCTTGTTCGAGGTATGTTGTATGTCTCGTGCTACAGCCATGCCCAGCGCGGCGGAGATTGAGGTGCTGGAATGGCCGACGGTGAAATGGTCAAAAGGGGATTCTCCCCGGCGGGGAAATCCACTCATGCCTTGGAATTGGCGTAGGGTCTGGAATCTTTCCCGGCCCTGGGTCAGTATTTTGTAGGCGTAGCTCTGGTGGCCCACATCCCAGACAATGGGGTCATGTCCAGGGTCAAAGGAGTGCAGCAAAGACAGAGTTAATTCGACGACACCCAGGGAAGGGGCCAGGTGTCCCCCTGTTTTAGACACAGTGCTCACAATTTCCCGGCGCAGCTCATCGGCCAGTTGTTCGAGTTCAGATGACTGCAAATCCCGAATCTGGATCGGATCGGTTATTTGGTTGAGTATGTCAGTATTCGTAGTGGTCATAATTTGTGTTCCTAAATTGCAGTGGACGGTGCGTTATTCCACCCTGTCCATAATGTACACTGCCAGATCCCGCAAAAAGTCTATCTGCGGACCGTGGAAGGAGTTTAAGGCAGCCAAGGCTTCCCGGACCATGGCCTGGCCCAGGCTGCGGCTTTTTTCCAGGCCGATCAAGGCCGGATAGGTGGCCTTGCCCTGGGCCAGGTCGCTGCCAACAGGTTTGCCCAATTTTTCAGCTTCTCCAACCAGATCCAGGATGTCGTCGGCTACCTGAAAGGCCAGGCCGATGCATTCTCCGTACCTGGTTACTTTTTCCAGGTCCTGGGCAGCGGCCTGGCCCAGGACCGCCCCGGCCCGGCAGGAGGAGCGGATCATGGCCCCGGTTTTGAGGGCATGCATGGTCTGCAGTTCGTCCAGACTAACATCTTTTCCTCCACTAAATTCCATATCCCAGACTTGCCCGCCGACCATGCCCCGAGGCCCGGCTGCTTCAGATACATCCAAGGCAGCTTGGCACACGACATCCGGGGGCAGGGAAGCAGAGAGCATCAGGGTGAAGGCCTCGGTGAGCAGAGCATCGCCAGCCAGGATAGCCAGTGCTTCACCATGTTGGACATGGCTTGCAGGCTGACCCCGGCGCAGATCGTCGTCATCCATGGCCGGTAGATCGTCATGGACCAGGGAGTAGGTATGAATGAACTCCAAGCTCGCGGCAAAGGGGACAAGTTCGTCCAATGTTCGGCCGAAGAATTCGCCCCAGACCAGGCACAGAACAGGTCGAATACGTTTTCCTCCGGCCAGCAGGCTGTAGCGCATGGCATGAGCCAAAGAGGGAGGGATGGATTCTTCGTGCAGGCAGGAGGCAAAAAATGCGTCCATCTGGTGGCGATAGATGTCAAGGGTCTGCTTCATGGTCGGCTTGGTCATGGGATTACTCATCCTCCAGGTCCAGGTCCTGCAGGAGGCCCTGAGAATAGATCTGGACCTTATGCTTGGCTTTCTTGATTTGTTCCCGACAGGATTTGGCCAGAGCTGTCCCCTCTTCAAACAGGGCTACACCCTGCTCCAGAGGCAGATTTTCATCTTCAAGTTGGGTGACGATGTCTTGAAGCCTGGCCAACTGTTGTTCAAAGCTTACGGTTTCGTGATTTGAACTCATAAAGGTTACAACTTGTGAATTCAGGTTTCAATGTTCTCATTAATTGTGACAGTCAATGGAACAAGCTATTGGTTTTCTTTGAGAATTGTGTCATGGACATAGCCAACAACGCGATCCACGCTGTCCAGAAGGACCGGGGTCAGAGCCAGGACCCTCTCAAAGATATCATGGATAGTTTCTGCTTTATATTCGTGGGCAATTTCGTTTCGAAGCATGCGAATGTGCACAAAATCCTGAGCTGAGGAAATGATTCCCCGTTTATCCGCTCTATTGATTCGATCCCTGGTCGTCCCGCTCTCTTCGAGATCAATGGAATCCAGATAGCGGAAGATCTTTTGGGTCATGATATCGCTGAGTCTGGCAAAGCGGCTGGTTAAGGCTTCGAAGCTTTCCATTTGCTCTGGATCCATTGAAGAATCAATAGGTACATGTGCACATTTGGCATAGGAATAGTGCAGGACATCTCGGGCTTTATACAGCTCTTGGAGTTCTGCTTGCAGGGCTTGAGTTACAGATGTCATCTCAGTTCCACACTGTTTTTAAAGGCTAGGCAGACAAAGGGATCTTCAGTGTCCGGGGCAATGAGCAGATCAATCTTTTGTTCTTCCATTTTTTCAAATATCTTGGCCTTGATGGTCAGTTTGTCTTGTAGCGTGATCCTTGAGGACAGGATAAGCAGATCGATATCCCCTCCCCGCTTAGTGTCGTCTGCCCTGGAGCCGAACAGGTAGATTCTGGCTTGGGAATCGACAGAAAAAACGGCATCTTTGATCACCTGCTGTTCAGATTCTGAGAGACGCATGACAGTGGGTATAAAACAAAGTTAAAGATCCTCAGTCTCTTGGCTCTCTGTTGTCACTTTGCTCAACTCTGGCCTGGATCCTGGCTGTACTCGTGGTGATGTCCACTCTATCCCCGGGGCGGACTTGTTCAGCCCGGCACAGGATCTTCCCGCTGGATTCCACTCTGACCAGACTGTAGCCCCGGTGCAAGGGGAGATAGGGATCCATTCCAGATAAGGCTGTTTGCCGATCCTGTATTTGGTGCTCTTTGATCTGGATCAGGTGCTGCATCCTGGCCAGCAGTTTCGATTCCAAAAGGGCGATGCTATCTTCCGTGTGCTGCCATTGGGAACCAGTTTCCATTCGCTGCAAGGTTCGTACAGACTGTTCCAGCCTGTCTTGCTTGGACCGGGTCATTTCCAGACCCAGACGATGAAGACTTTTGCTCATACTCAGCAAACGATCCTGCATACGCAAGAGCGTTCTCCTGGGCGAGAGCCAGCCCAAGGCCTGGTTAATGGTCTTGACCCGGGATTCTTCCCGGTCCAGGCGAGCCTTCCAGGTGCCCAGGATTTTGGTTTCCAGATCGTCTATGCTCTGGATGAATCCGCTCCGCTCCGGCCACAAGAGCTGGGCTGCATGACTGGGGGTGGCCGCCCGCAAATCGGCTGTCAGATCGGCAATGGTCGTGTCCACTTCATGGCCGATTCCAGTCAAAACCGGGATGGAGCAGGTATACACGGCCCGGGCCACGGTCTCGGTATTAAAGGTCCACAGGTCCTCCAGGGAACCGCCGCCGCGGATGATGACAGCTGCCTGGGCCCAGCCCTCCAGGTCGACCATCTCCAGGGCACTGGCCACGGTTTCTTCTGCGTCCCTGCCCTGGACCTGGCAGGGATAGATGCGGATGTGTCCGGGAAGGCCCCGCTTTTGACTCAGACGCAGAAAATCGATGAGTGCGGCCCCGGAAGGGCTGGTAAGTACCGCCACTCGCTGGGGATTGGCCGGAAGTTCTTTTTTTCGGCTTAGATCAAAGAGTCCTTCCCGGGCCAAGGCCTTTTTCAAGGCCTCAAACTCCAAATGCAGGCGGCCCAGGCCTTGATCCTGAACCAGTTCGGCTACAACCTGGTATGTCCCCCGCTGGGCATATACAGTCAACCGACCGGCGCAGAGGATATCCTGTCCTGTCTGCAGCCGGGAGGTGGAAATGTTCATCTTCCCGGCCTGGTTGGATTGGAACCAGACGATGTCCAGGCAGGATCGCTCATCCTTGAGGGTGAAATAGATATGCCCGGATCCAGGTCTGGAGACATTGCCCACTTGGCCTTGGACCCAAACAAAAGGAAATTCGCCCTCCAGGGTATCCTTGATGGCCTGTGTCAACTCAAAGATGGAGAAGATATGGGGCATATATGAGGTTTATTCCACTGCAAATCAAAAATTCAAAACCGACCCTGGCTTCTCAACTCTGTTATTTGTTGTCTGTTATCTGCTCCAGGCCCCATCCAGACCAGACGTCCGAGCGCCAGGATTGAAACCTGGCAGCAAAATCGTCCAGAGGCAGTTCCTGCCTCTCCCCGGTCCGGCGATCCTTTACCTCGACGATCCCATTGCCGATCCCTTTGGAGCCGAGAACGACCTGCAGGGGAAATCCCAGGAGGTCGGCGTCCTTGAATTTGAATCCAGGCCGTTCTTCCCGATCGTCCAGGAGGACGTCCAACCCAAGATTTTCCAGCTGAGAAGTGATGTCCTCGGCTGTAGCCATGACCTTTTCGTCCTTGGCATTTAAAACCAGGACCATGGCTTCAAAGGGAGAAATAGGTGGAGGGAAGATAATCCCGTCCTGATCATGGTTTTGTTCGATACTAGCGGCCACAATCCGGCTGACTCCAATGCCATAGCAGCCCATGCGCATGAACTGCTCCTTGCCATGTTCATCCAAAAAGGTTGCCTGCATACTCTGACTGTATTTCGTCCCCAGTTTGAAGACATGCCCAACCTCTATGCCCTTGTTGAACTGGAGCTGTGCACCGCATTCAGGACATGGATCCTCTGGCCGGACATTGACCAGGTCGATGTAATTTTTCACCTGCGCGTCACGACCCAGGTCCACGTGCAGATAATGCCTATCGGCCTTATTCGCTCCAGTGACCCAGTCCGTACCTTGGGTCAGCAGCCGATCAGCGACCACAGTCTGTACTTTCAGTCCCATGGGACCGGCAAATCCAACCGGCGCACCTGTCCATTCCCGTATCTGGTCCTCGGTTGCGAGTTCAAGCTCTGAGGCATTCATAAAGTTCTTCAGCTTTACGTCGTTGAGCTCACGGTCTCCAGGTATCAAGGCGGCTACAGGCTGATCGTCGGCTGCAAAAAGCATGGTTTTAACCACCTTGGACTCGGAAATGTCCAGCTGTTCGGCCAGCTCCTTGACCGTATGTGCTCCCGGGGTATCCACGAGTTCAAGTTCAGGGCATTGTGCTGTGTTTTGTGCAGCCGGGGCCTGGACTTCGGCCTTTTCCAGGTTGGCGGCAAATGCGCAGGCTGTGCAGGAGACGACCACATCCTCCCCGGTCTCGGCCAGGACCATGAATTCGCTGGATACACTGCCCCCAATGGGGCCGGAGTCAGCCTCCACGGCCCGGAACGTAAGGCCCAGGCGCTGAAAGATACGGGTGTAGGCATTGAACATGCTCCAGTAGCTGGTGTCCAGCCCGGCTTCGTCCCGATCAAAGGAATAGGCATCTTTCATAATGAATTCCCGGCAGCGCATGAGCCCGAACCTGGGCCGGATTTCGTCCCGGAACTTGGTCTGGACCTGGTACAGATTGACAGGGAGCTGGCGGTAGGAACGGATCTCGTGCCGAATCAGATCGGTAATCACTTCTTCGTGGGTGGGACCAAGGCAGTAATCCCGGGAATGCCGGTCCTGAAGGCGTAACAGTTCGTTGCCGTAATCACCCCACCGCCCGCTCTCCTGCCACAGGTCCGCCGGCTGAACCAGGGGCATGAGCACCTCCAGGGCCCCGGCCCGGTTCATTTCTTCCCGAACGATACGGGCGGTCTTGTCCAGTGCCCGCAGTCCCAAGGGCAGAAAAGTATAAATGCCTGAGGTCAATTTCCGGATCATGCCTGCCCGGACCAAGAGGCGGTGGCTGACCACGTCTGCTTCAGTCGGATTTTCCTTCAGGGTCGGTAGGTAATAGCGGCTCAGTCGCATATCGGTCTCCGGTCGTTTGTATGCTTCGTTAGCGCAAGGCGTGCCTGCGCTTTGGCAGGCATGTGGGTTATTGGGCCCGCAGTTGGGCCAAAAACGTATCCAGCTCTTCCTTGAAGGCGGGCAAAATTTCATCTCCATGGTCCACCCGTCGAACCACCCGGCCCTTTTGAAAAATGACGCCGCTTCCGTGTCCGCCGGCCAGGCCGATATCTGCCTCCTTCGCCTCGCCGGGTCCGTTCACGGCACAGCCCATGACCGCCACGGTGAATACTTCCTGTATCGGCCGGAGCAGGTCTTCCACCTGCCGGGCCAGACTGAAGAGGTCGATTTCCGTTCGTCCACAGGTAGGGCAGGAGATAAGTTCCGGTCCTCGGGCCCGCAATCCCATGGCCCGCAAAATCTCCCATGCCACCAGCACTTCCTCCACCGGATCTGCGGTTAAAGATACCCGCAGGGTGTCACCCAGGCCTTCAGCCAAAAGGAGACCGATGCCCAGGCTGCTCTTGATCGTACCCCGAAGCAGGGTTCCGGCCTCGGTTATTCCGATATGCAGGGGACAGTCTGTCTTGTCCGCCAACAGGCGGTAGGCGGCCAAAGTATGGGCCACAGAAGAGGATTTCAAGGAGATTTTGTACTGTCTAAATCCGCGATCCTCCAAAAGGCGGACATGGGTCAGGGCACTTTCCACCAAGGCCTGGGGGGTTGGACCGCCAAAGCGCTTCAAAATGTTTTTTTCTACGGATCCGCTGTTCACCCCGATACGGAGAGGTATATTGCCGGCAGCGGCCGCATCCACGACCCGGTGTATACGTTCCAAGGAGCCGATGTTGCCTGGATTGATCCGCAGGCCGTGAATTCCGGTTTCAATTGCAGCCAGAGCCAGACGATAGTCGAAATGGATATCAGCTATCAGGGGCACAGGGGATGCGTCCAGGATTTGGGGCAAAATCTCGGCGGCACGTTGATCCGGAACAGCCAGGCGGACCATCTCGCACCCTGCAGAAGCCAGGGTCTGAATCTGACCCAGTGTGGCCTGAGCATTCCGAGTGTCTGTATTGGTCATGCTCTGGATGCGGACAGGGGCCTGTCCACCAATGTCCACCCCGCCCACGGCGATTGTTCGAGTCCGGTGCCTGGGCTTGGATATTACAGACCGAAGATGTGTACTCTGATTGGGCATGCCCGTTTTGTACAGGAAATTGCAGCCAGCGCCAAGAGGGCTTTTGTACATCTTGACTTTTGGCCCCAAAACAGTGATCCAATGATGGAGAATCTTCCGGATCGCCTGGAGGTGATCTGATTTCACTTTTGCCGCAGGAGATTGCAGGCTATGAAACGGATGTCAGTGGGGAATCTTCCTTTTTCATCGACAGAAGCGGATGTGCGGGCCCTGTTCTCCAGGTTTGGTGATGTGGGAACCATCAATCTCAAAAGCAGGACTGTCCATTATTTGGCGGCCCTGTAGGTACCGCTGCGGCCACCGGACTTCAAGATCAGCCTGGTGTTGGAAATGACGATGTCCTTTTGGACTGCTTTGCACATGTCGTAGATGGTCAAAGCAGCAATCTGAGCGGCAACCAAGGCCTCCATTTCCACCCCAGTGGAAGCTGTGGTGGCAGCCAGGGCTTCGATCCGGATCTGGGCCCTTTCCTGATCCAGCTCGAACTGCACATCTATATGGGACAAGGGCAGGGGGTGACACATGGGAATGAGCTGAGCGGTCTGCTTTGCTGCCTGAATCCCTGCGACCTGGGCCGTGGTCAGTACATCGCCTTTGGGCAGGGCCCTGTCCTGAAGCAAGCCAAAAGTATGTGCAGAAAGCTGGACAGTGACCCTGGACACAGCCTGGCGGATGCTTTCCGGTTTGGATCCTATATCGACCATGCGGACGCCGCCCTGAGCATCAATGTGGCTGAGTTCATTTGGTGTGCTCATTGATCGCCCATGGCCCGCTTAAAGAAGTTCCTGACCTTGCCCTTGGGCTTTTCTGCTTCCAATTCTTCAAACTCCCGGAGAAGTTCCTCTTGTCTTTTGGTCAGTTTGGTCGGTGTCTTGACTTTGACCTGAACCAGGAGGTCTCCTTTGCGATTACTGCCCAAGTGGGGTACACCCAAGCCTTTGAGTTTGAAGGTCTGTCCACTTTGGGTTCCCTTGGGGATGTCCATGGGCACTTCTTGGTCCAGGGTGGGCACTTCAATCCGATCGCCCAGGGTGGCCTGGACAAAATTGATATCCACGTTGGTCAGCAGGTCAAAATTCTGGCGTGAGAATTTTGGATGTTCCTTAATGCGGATAACCACAAACAGATCGCCGGGAGGTCCTCCATTTTTGCCGGGTTCTCCCTCGCCTTGCAGTCGAAGACGGCTTCCATTGTCCACCCCGGCCGGGATATTCACCTTCAAATTTCTGGTCTGCTGGATTGTTCCCCGGCCTTGACATTCCGGACAGGGTTTTGTGATCACTTTGCCTGCACCCCGGCAGATTGGGCATGGAGTGGCGATGCGGAAAAAACCCTGGCTTTGAAACACCTGTCCCTGGCCGCCGCAGTGCTTGCAGGTTTCGGGACGATGTCCGGGTTCAGCTCCGCTCCCCTCACAGGTGGGACATTCCATCTCCTTTGGGATTTGCAGTTCAGTCTCCGTGCCTTTGACGGCATCCTCAAAGGAGATGGTCAGATTGTAGCGCAGATCCGCTCCAGCCTGGGCCCTTGGGCCGCGCCGGGATCTTCCGGAACCAAAACCAAAGACGTCCCCAAAGATGTCGTTGAAGGTGTCGAAGATGTCGTTGGGAGACGAAAATCCTTGATGTCCTCCACCGTTGTTATTGAGTCCCTCGTGGCCGAACCTGTCGTACATGGTTCGCCTTTCTGCGTCGCTGAGGACTTCGTATGCCTCTGCCGCTTCCTTGAATTTGTTTTCGGCCTCAGGATCATTTGGATTTCGGTCAGGGTGGTACTTAAAGGCCATACTCCGGTAGGCCTTTTTGACTTCCTCAGTGCTTGCGCTTTGGGCTATACCCAAGATTTCGTAATAGTCTCTTTTAGTCATGGTCCTTTACCTCAATCCCTGCCTCGGAGATGGCATGGTCCAAAAGTACCTTGCCGGCGGCAATTTCCCGCAAGGAGGTGACGACCTCTTTGTTGTCCGATTTGACCAGGGGTGGATATCCGTCCCGGTACATTTTCACCCGTTTAATAGCCATCTGAGCAATGACAAAGCGGTTGTTTATTTTCTGTAGGGCATCTTCTATTGTAATTCTGGCCATGAAACTACTCCGTTGATCGGTTGACTTTTCCTCTGGGGCATACAGGTATGTTCATTTACCCGTACGGGGGGATATGTTTTTCCGATTCCAGGTTTTGTGCTGTTCCTCTGTCAAACAGAACAATATAGTCACTGCTTGTCTAAGGGTCAAGGGGTACGGACTTGCCGCCCAAAGGTGAAATGTGTACTTTAAAGCCATGGGATCACGAGAACGAAAAAAACTCACATTTGCCCAGAAAAAGTGCCTGTCCAAAGCCGGCAAACTCATGCTGAACAGCGGTATGATACGCCCCGGTGCCCGGATAGGAGTGGCGGCCTCCGGAGGCATGGACAGCTGGGTCCTGCTCCAGATTTTGACTTTGCACCGCCGCAAACTTCCCTTTGATATTCAGCTCATGGTTTTGCACATCAATCCTGGATTTGACCCGACCAACCATTCTCCCTTGGTAGACTGGGCCAAAAGGGCTGGATTTCCAGTACATGCAGAAGTTTCGGATATGGGCCCCAGAGCCCATACGGCGGAAAACCGGAAGAATTCTCCTTGTTTTTTTTGCAGCTGGCGGCGGCGAAAGCACCTGTTCCAATTGGTCGACACATACGGCCTGACCCATTTGGCCCTGGGGCATACGGCCGACGATTTGGTCCAGACATTTTTTCTCAATCTTTTGTATCAAGGCCGGGTCGAGGGGTTGTATGCCAAAGAAGCCTTTTTTCACGGCCAATTCGAACTTATTCGACCTCTGCTGCATGTGGAGAAGCGCCTGGTGCGCAAGGCCGTTAAGGACTGGGAACTCCCGGTCTGGGCCAATCCCTGCCCTTCAGCCGAAACCAGTAAACGCAGTGAGATTGACGACAGGCTGCAGTCCTTGTGGGCCGGAAATACCAAAATGCGCAAAAGCGTATACAGCGCACTCAAACGCTGGGAGCAGTTCACCCCGACGCCGTGTTTGAGCCGGCCGAGACGATGATCAATAAACAGATCTTGCATGGAAAAAACAGTTCATCACTCTTCCCCTTTGCCCATAGGAGCAAATCACCCCTGGCTGGCCCCGTTGGCCGGGTTTTCCGATCTGCCGTTCCGCCTGTTGTGCCGGGAATTTGGATGTGCAGCGGCCTGTACCGAAATGATCAGCGCCAAGGGATTGATGTACCAAAGTCCAGGGACGACGGAACTGCTGCACACCTGTGCCCTTGATCAACCCTTGGTTGTGCAGCTTTTTGGGGCCGAGGCTGAGGTTATTGCCCAGGCCGTGTCTTTGCTTGTGGCTTGGGGATATATGTATTTTGATCTCAATGCCGGCTGTCCGGTCAAAAAAGTGGTCAAGACCGGGGCCGGAGCCGGCCTGCTTCAGGACCCTGAAAACCTGCTGGCAATTCTTTCCAAAATGGTGGAGATTGCCGGCCCACATCGGGTGGGGGTCAAACTGCGAAGCGGCTGGAGTTCGGGACAGGAGATATTGGCCTGGATTGAGAAGCTGAATTCTTTGGACCTGGGTTGGATCGGCCTGCACCCAAGGACGGTCAGGCAGGGTTACGCCAGTCGGGCGGACTGGAATGTATTTGATGCGGTGAGCAAGGTATCCACATTGCCGCTGGTGGCAAGTGGTGACCTGCTCACTGCTGAGCAGGGTCTACGCTGTATTCAGAGTACAGCTGTCTCCGGGCTCATGTTTGCCAGGGGAGCTTTGGCAGATCCAGGGATCTTTACCGCATACCGAAGGGCGCTCCAGGGCCAGGATGGATGGGGATATGATCCAGAGGAAGCCAAAGCCAGGGCCCTGCGCACGGCCAGACGGCATATTGCCTTGATCCGCACGTATGGCCGGGATGGCAGTGATCTGCTCAGGATGCGGACCATTATCCCCCGGTATTTGCGGGGATTTCATGGAGTAAAGGCTATCCGGCAGCGGGTGGTGGGTTGTACCAGTTGGCAGGAACTGCTGGACTGTCTGAATGAACTCTGAGGATCAAAGCTTTCGGTTCACGATTCCCGGATTGAAGACGAACGTTCAGCTGTTCTATGGTCGAGAAGGTGGGAGGTGAAAAATAATGTCCAAGAAGATTCTTCGGGCCAGGACCGCGGGATTCTGCATGGGGGTGGATCTGGCCCTGCGCAAGCTGGATCGGGTCCTAGCGGAAAATACCTGCCATGAGCAGATCTGTACCCTGGGTCCAATCATCCATAATCCTCAGGTCTTGCAGGACTATGCTGATCAAGGGGTGATTCAGATCAATACAGTCCAGGATGTCCCTAAAGGCAGCTGCGTGGTCATACGGGCTCATGGGATCCCCCTGCCGGCACAAAAGATTCTGGAGCAGCGCGGAGCCCGTATTGTTGACGCCACCTGCCCCAAGGTGAAGAAGGCACAGATGCTTATTGCCGATCAAACGGAGAACGGCCGATATCTTCTTCTCTATGGTGAGCCGGAGCACCCTGAGGTTGCCGGACTGCTCAGCTATGCAGATCATCGACCCCAGGTGATTGAGCATGTGCACATGGTTCCAGCCCTTGATTTGGAAGAAGGGTGTTCGTATTTTCTGGCGGCCCAGACCACCCAGGACAGGTCGGAGTTTCAGAAAATAGTCCAGGGGTTGGAAGAACGGCTGGGAAGAGGCTTTCCGGTCTTGGATACTATCTGCGATGCAACCAGAGAGCGGCAGGAAGAAGCCATGGATATTGCCCGGCAGGTTGACGTCATGTTGGTGGTGGGAGGATACGCCAGCGGAAATACCAGGCGTTTGGCCAAGGTCGTTCAGGATCAGGGGGTTGCGAGCATACATATTGAAAGTATTCGGGACCTACCTGATCAGACACTGGGCCAGGCCTCACGGGTCGGGATCACAGCCGGGGCATCGACGCCCAAAAAAGTCATCAATGCAGTAGAAAAAGCTGTGGCCTACTGGGAGGATTGAGGTCTCAGCAATCGTCGTCCCGGGTGGCGTTGAGGTCCTGCAGGGCCTGCTCGGCTGCGCATTGCTCCGCCTTTTTCATGCTTGTGGAAGTAGCCCGGCAGGTGGATCCGTCGGGTAAGGTCAGTTCAACAGTGTACATCTTGGCATGTTCCGGTCCTTGACTGCCGATCAGGGCGTAGGTGGGACGGGCTTGATGGATTTTTTGGGTCAACTCCTGCAGGCGGCTCTTAAAGTCTTTTTTACGTTCCCGAGGCAGGCTGGAGGGCCAAAGGGGGTCGAATAATCGGACGATTACTCTGCGGGCCGTGGAATAGTTGCTGTCCAAAAAAACCGCCCCAAACAGCGATTCTACGGCGTCGCAGAGAACTGCGTCCCTGTCTCTTCCTCCCTGTCTTTCTTCTCCTTTGCCCAGGAACAGGAAACCACCCAAACGAAGCCTGCGGGCCAGGCGGGCCAGTGTAGGTTCACTGACCAGCTTGGAGCGCATATTGGTCAAAATGCCTTCTCTCACCTGAGGAAACCGGGCGTATAAGGTTTCGGACACGCTGAGTTCCAGAACAGCATCACCCAGGAATTCGAGGCGTTCATTGTGGGGCAAAGAGGTATCATATTCATTGGCGTAGGAGCTGTGGGTCATGGCCTGCTCAAGGAGGCCGCGATCAGAGAATGTATAACCGATGATTTTTTCCAGTTCTTTCATGGCAGAACAGGACACGCATCTCTCCTTTAGCTGCTGGGATCCAGGGTTAGACGGGATTGACCGGCCGCCTTACGGGCCAAATGGTCACAACGTTCGTTTTCCTTGTGTCCCTGATGGCCTCTGGTCCATTCAATAGACACCTGGTGTTTTTTGATCTGCTCCAGCAGTTCTTTCCACAGGTCTTGGTTCTTGACTGCTTGTTTGGAAGCTGTTTTCCACCCGTTGCTTTGCCAACGACGCAGCCAGCCTTGAACCAATGCGTCGTGTATATATCTGGAATCAGTCACAATATGTACTCGGCTTGGCTGAATCAAAGATTTGAGCCCCTCGATGACGGCCTTGAGTTCCATTCGATTGTTGGTGGTTCCGGCCCATCCACCGGAAAGTTCTTTTCGCTTGCCAGAGCGGTCGATGATCACAGCCCAGCCACCGGGCCCGGGATTTCCCAGGCAGGCGCCGTCAGTGTATAAAGTGATTTCTTTTCGAGAGTCTGTTTCCATTGTCCCTTTCTCGATGCATTGAGCAGTTTTTGGTGGTCCAACCCATCAGCCTTGGCGTAACTCAGAAATCCAGGTCTGCAGGGGTGTTTCCACAAAATCCCTGATTTGCTGCAAGCGCTGTTTAGTTTCAGCCTCAAAACGAAGGACCAGGACGGGCTGGGTGTTGGAGGCCCGGATTAAGCCCCATCCGTCGCCGAAATCCAGGCGCACCCCGTCCACATCAATGACTTGATATGTATCGTTTGCAGGAGAAAAATGGGTCTTGGCCCGCTCAACGACTTGAAACTTTACAGAGTCCGGGCAGTCGAGACGGATCTCAGGTGTGCTGGCAGTATGCGGCCAATCGCTGAGCATAGTCGAGAGTGGCCTGTCCTCCATATCCAGGATTTCTACCAATCGCTGCGCGGCATACAGGGCATCGTCAAAACCAAAATAGCGGTCGGCAAAAAACATGTGCCCGCTCATCTCTCCAGCCAGGAGGGCGCCGGTTTCCTGCATCCGGGCCTTGATCAGGGAGTGTCCGGTCTTGCACATTTCCGGTAATCCTCCATGAGCGGCGATGTCCTGAAACAAAAGATGAGAGCATTTGACTTCGGCCAGGATTTTGGCTCCGGGATTACTTGGCAGCACGTGCCTGGCGAATATGGCCAAGAGCCGATCTCCATACAGGATTTGGCCCTTATCGTCTACAACGCCGATGCGGTCTCCGTCCCCGTCCAGGCCTATGCCTACATCGGCCTTTTGATCCAGAACCATGCCCTGAAGATCTGTGATATTTTCGGCTACTGTGGGGTCTGGATGGTGATTGGGGAAGTCCGGGTCTGGTCGACAATACAAAGAAATGACTTCGGCACCGATCTGCTGCAAGAGTTGCGAACAGATCTCGCCGCCGGAACCGTTGCCCCCGTCCACAACCACACGAAGGGGCTTTGTCAGCCTGGTCTGGGAACTCAGGGAGGCGATGTAATCGGGAATGATGTCCAGTTCGCTGGCCACTCCCTTGCCTTGGGCGAACTGCCCGGAGTGCATGATGTGATAAATGCGCTGTATTTGCTCGGAGTGAATGGTATTCATTCCGGACCAGACCTTGAAGCCGTTGTATTCCGGTGGATTGTGGCTGGCGGTAATCATGATCCCGGCTTGACGGTTCAAGGCTCTGATTGCATAATACAAGACAGGAGTGGGTACCATCGGCAAAACGATGGCGTCTATCTCGGCATCCATCAAACCTTGAACCAGCGATTGTTGGTAGGACAAGGAACTGTGCCGGCAGTCCCGACCGACAACTGCCTGCATGTGACCGTTTTCCGCAAAATATGTCCCACAGGCCCGGCCCAAGGATTCAACCCATTCAGGATCAAAATCCTGATCCACTATACCGCGAATATCGTAGGCGCGGAAGACATCCGGGGTGATCGGCCGCATAAAAACTCCTTGATGAATAACCTGGCTTTTACTCCAAGCAAAAAACTGCATCCAGCAGGTTAGGGCATTTTGGCGCGCCGGGCAAGTATTGGACTGCCCGGAGGAATTGCAATCTTTAATCAAGGTCAAACACATCATGAACTGGGATTGGGAAAAACTGCAGGAAAAGAAGCAGCGGCAGTCCAGGGGAAGCAGCGGCGGCGGCCGGGCAACTCCTCCGGATCTTGGCGAATTCATGCGTAAATTTCAAAACTTCAACAATTTCAGGTCCCCGGTCATCAAGCTGGCCATTGCCTTGGTCATTCTTTTATGGCTGGCCAGTGGGTTCTACATCGTTCGGCCGGACGAAGTGGGGGTTGTGCAGCGGTTTGGGGCCTATACCCGGACGACCCAATCGGGTCCTCACTATCATTTGCCAGTGCCCATTGAATCGGTGCAGACCCCAAAGGTGACCGAGGTCAAACGGGTGGAAATCGGGTTTCGCAGCCAGGCTGTCGGAGCCGGGATGGGGCTTTCCGGTTTCCGGGAGGTACCTGAAGAGTCTTTGATGCTGACCGGAGATGAAAATTTGGTCAATGTGCAGTTCATTGTGCAGTATCAGATCAAGGAAGCCCAGAATTACCTGTTCAACATCCAGCAGCAACAAAAGACGGTCAAGGATGCGGCCGAGGCGTCGATGCGGGATGTTATCGGCAGCAATCGGATCGATGCCGTGCTCACCGCGGAAAAGTTCGAGGTCCAAACTCAGACCAAAGAGATACTGCAACGGATTCTGGATTCCTACAACAGCGGTATTCGGGTGACTGCTGTCAAGCTGCAGGATGTCCATCCGCCCAAAGAAGTCTCAGACGCCTTCAAAGACGTGGCCAGTGCCCGGGAAGACAAGAGCAAGCTGATCAACAGAGCCATGGGCTACCGGAATGAGCTTTTGCCTCAGGCCCGGGGCAAGGTGGCGTCCATCCTCAATGAAGCCGAGGCGTACAAGGAAAGCAATATCCGCAAGGCCAAGGGAGACAGCGAACGCTTTGAAAAACTCCGGGCCGAGTACAAACAGGCTCCGAATGTCACCAGGGAACGCTTGTATCTTGAGGCCATGGAATCCGTCCTGAGTCAGGTCAAAAGCACCTATCTCCTTCCCGATCAGGCATCTGACTCGGTGGTGCCCTATCTTCCGTTGGATGAACTGCGCCGGAGTGCCCAGGGTGCCCGGAACACATCGAACAACTAACCTCTAGGCATAAGGATATTTACTGATTATGGCCGTACAAAAATCGCCAATAGCCGTGATTGTCGTTTTGGTCCTGCTGCTCATCGGTATCAGTCAGACCTTTTATACCGTGGATGAGACCGAACAAGGTGTCGTCCTCCAATTGGGAAAACCGGTGGGCGATACCGTTGGGCCCGGGTTGCATTTTAAGCTGCCCTTTGTCCAGGATGTAGTCCGGTTCGACAGCAGAATACTGGAATACGATGCCCAGCCGGCTGAGGTCATTACCAAGGACAAAAAGACATTGGTCGTTGACAACTATGCCCGGTGGCGGATCGAAGACCCCCTGCTCTTTTATCGGACAGCCAGGACGGTCTCCGCAGGAACCTCCAGGCTGGACGATATCGTCTACTCTGAACTCAGGGTAGCCTTGGGCCGGTACACGTTAAGTGAAATAGTGTCTACCAAACGTTCGGAAATTATGGCTCAGGTGTTGGAAACCACCACCAGGGATCTCAAGCCTTACGGAATTAAGGTTTGGGACGTGCGGGTGAAACGCACGGATTTACCCGCCGAGAATCAGAAGGCCATCTTTGCCCGCATGCAGTCGGAACGGGAGCGGGAGGCGAAACAGTACCGCTCTGAAGGTGAGGAAGAGGCGGCCAAGATTCGGGCCGAGGCGGACAAGGATCGTTCCATCATGCTGGCTGAGGCTGAACGTAAGGCTCAAATCTTACGGGGTGAAGGGGATGCCAAGGCAACGAAGATATACGGTCAGGCTTATCGCCAGGATCCTGAGTTTTATGCCTTTACCCGCAGCCTGGAAGCCTATCGCACCGGGTTTGGCAGCAATGCAAACCTTGTCTTAGCTCCGGAGGGTGATTTTTTCCAGTATTTAAAGAACAAGGATCAAGAGTAAACGCTGCAGTTTGAAACTATGCGTGATGGAAGTGGATGGTAGGTTCTGCTCCCATCCACATGCTGTAAAAGCCGGGCTGATTACAGTCCGGCTTTTTTTGCGCTCAGTTCCTGCCGCCGACTCATTTCCTTGAGGATGATTTCTGCGGTTTGCAGGGCCCGCAGGCCGTCCCGGCCGGTAACAACCGGCTGGGTGTTGTGGACAATGCTTTGCGCAAAACTTGTCAGTTCCTGTTCTAAAGCATTGGTCGGGATTGCCGGCGGTGTTTGGAGGTAAATGGACTGGGACTGTTCGCCCACCCCGATGTTTCCAATGCAGGTGGCGGCTATATCCTGAGGGATAGGGGCCTGGTCCAGGTGAAGAATCTCTGATTTTTGATCCAGAAAATCAATGGCCAGATAGGCCTTGCTTTGAAACAGGCGCATCTTGCGCATATCCTTGGCCGATATCCTGCTGGCGGTCAGATTGGCGACAGCCCCGTTGGCAAACTCCAGACGGGCGTTGGCGATGTCTTCACTGGTCGAAACCACCCCAACCCCACATGCCTGAATGGAGTCCAGGGGGGACGGTATCAAGGAATGAATGATATCGATATCATGAATCATGAGATCCAGGACCACGCTGACGTCCAAACCGCGGGGGTTGAACCGGCTCAGACGGTGTGACTCAATAAAGAGCGGACTCAGGGAATATCCGGACAGGGATTGAAATGCTGGATTGAAGCGTTCGATATGCCCGACCTGCAGCACACGTCCGCTCTGTTCTGCCCGGTGGATAAGGTCAGTTGCTTGATCGGAGCAGGATGTGATGGGTTTTTCAACAAAGAGGTGTGCACCATGCTTCAGGGCTTTTGTACCCACCTGATAATGATGCTCGGTGGGGACAACAAGAGAAACGGCCTGCACCTGGCGCAAGAGCTGGGAAAGGGAGGTAAAGGCTTTTGTATTGCAAGCCTTGGCTATTTTCCGGCTGCGGGAGAGATCCAGGTCAAAGACCCCGACCAGCTCGAGTTCAGGAAGGCCGGAAGCAATCCTGGCATGGATGGCCCCCAGGTGGCCGACTCCAATGACACCAAAGGGTATTGCGGACATGATCAGCCTTTTTGCTTACACATCATCCCGGCCGGCAAACAGGTCTATGTCTGAGAAGAAAGTGACCGGGGAAAAGGTTTTTTGTTCCAGGTCGTATCCAGAATCAATCGGGCAGCTGTGGTTGAGGCTTTATGGGCCCCGAGCAGGGAACGTATGTCTTTAAGTGTATGTTGCACATCCCGTCTTTGCTCTGGATTGTCCAGCCAATGCAGGGCCTGGGCGGCAATGATCCCCCCTCTTGCCCGGTTTTGAATAAATTCAGGAAAGATACACCGGTCCATGATCAGATTGGGCATGCTGATAAAGGGTACGTCGACAACATGCCGGGCCACAAGATAACTCAGCCAGGACAAACGGTAAGCTACCAGAGCGGGAACACCGAGTATTGCACATTCCAGGGTTGCGGTTCCGGAAGCGCTGAGGACCATGGAGCATGTCTTCAGTTCTGCATAGCGGTTGGAAAAGGGGGCAATATGGACCGGAATATCCTGGGGCCAGTATGCCAGGAGTTCTTCCCGATGCACACCGTCGGCTTGAAAAATAACGAAATGAGTCGTGGGGCGATAGCGCTGAATGATGCGCGCGGCTCGGGCAAAATTTGGGAGGAGCGCGGCAATTTCTTTACGTCTGCTGCCTGGGAGGATTCCAATCCGGTCCGGCACTTCTACAATGGTATCCAAGGCATCCAGATTCATATGTTCCAGCAGCGGATGGCCGACAAAGGCTACTTCCATTTTGTGCCTGGAAAAGAATTCCTGTTCAAAGGGAAAGATGCACAGGAGCAGATGCACATAACGGCGAAGAAAGTTCACTCGATATTTCCGCCATGCCCAGACCTGAGGGCTAATGTAATAGATGACCGGGATACCCATGTTATGGGCCATTTTGGCCAGGCGAAAATGAAAATCCGGGGCATCTATAAGAATAATACACCTGGGTCGATGCTGCCGTAAGGCCTTTTGTATCCGGGTGTAGAGAGACCAGATGCGGGGCAGGGCGGAAATGACTTCGGTCAGGCCCATAACCGAGAGATCCTCGGCCCGGAATAAGGCCCGAAAGGGAGCTAAGCGCATGCTGGCACCGCCCATACCCAGTAAGGGAATATCCGGTGCCAGGCGGCTCAAGGCCTGGACCAAGGCGGCCCCGTGGATGTCTGCTGATGTTTCTGCTGCGCTGATCCAGATCGGCGATGGAGGTGATGGAAAGGTGACCATGTTTGGTTTTTGACGTATCCCTCGATTGCCCGGTGATAAACTTGATCCTCTGGTTCCCCTCCCTGCTGCCGCTTTGGGCAGCTGTAAGGG